>JBIPLV010000280.1:0-12730 GCA_044369475.1 Cyanobium sp.
TCGTGCGTGGGACCCTCGCCGGCCGGCCGGTGGTGTTTCTCTGCGAGGCCAAGACGAACATCACGCCCCAGGAGGTGCGCGACTTCTTGCCGACGGTGGACCGTGTGCGAGGACAGGTCGCCTGCGAAGACGTGCGGGTCCTGTATTTCGCCTACCGCGCCAGCTCCGAGGCTCGTGCGGCCGTCGCCGCAGCGGGTGGGTATCTTGCCTTTCCGCACACGATCGTCGTGCGTCCAGCCGCGTCCGTGTGAGGGGCGCCCCTCACCGATCGGCCGCGGCAGCCACGTCAGCCGCGCCGGTCACCGGAATCAATGCGGCACGAACGTGTGACGGATCGTCACCTGCCGCACCTGCCGGCTCGACGGCTCGTAGCAGCGGATGCGCACCTCGATGCCGTTGAGCCCGACGGGGTAGGGAGCCGATGTCTCCGCTTCGCCCAGTTCGTCGATCCGACCGTTCATATCGTCGTCACGGCCGTTATCACCCTCGTCGATCAAACCATCTCCATCCTCATCGATTTCGTTCGACTCATAGTGGGACGACCATGTGCAATATGTCGGCGGATAACTCAGATCATCGAGATTCATTGTGCCGTTTTTGACGCGCACACCCCGAGTCCGCAGTCCCAATTCGTTCGCAAGGCTACCAGCCGGTGGAAATCCGCCGCCAATCCCTGCAGGGTTGCTGCTGGGTGTTTGCCACGCTAGATCGACTGGGGCCCAAATCGGCCACTGGCCGCCGCCTAACGCATTGACGGGCGTCGTGACGGAGGCTGAATATCCGACGTCGCCTGGAAACAACAAGTGAGCACCCGCTGAGCGAGACGGTGCCAAGTCGAAGACACGGACATCGAACCCAATCACGTTCGTAAGGACTGCATCCTCTCCGAATCGTGGATGCGACTCATCGAAGGTGAGGATCGATGAAGAGTTGTCGACGTCGAGCTTGTCCATGAGGAACCGAAAAGGAAAATTCACGTCCCGGCAAAATCGATTTTCACGCTTCGTAAGATCGCCGAGGCTATTGGGAACCGCAAAGTCGCCCTGCAGTCGGCAAGCAACATCCGTGAGCGTGTGCAAGTCTGCCCAGGAAGAGAACGGCACCGTGTTTGGATTTCCGGGATCAATAAAAGGGGGCACGCCGGGATGGGCCATCACGACTCGCTGACGTCTGTAAAGCGTATACAGTTCCGGATCAAATGTATTCGCGGTCTTCCGGCAATACCAAATTACTTCGGCGACCGGTGACCGAATCGAACGACCTCCGCAGCGGCCACTGAAATGTTCGCTCGGTGAGCGGGTGGTGAACAGTAGTACGTCGTCGATATCGCCACGGAGGCGATCGTCGTCCCCGCTCGTGTACGGTACTACAGAACTCCCGTCGCTCACAGGCCCTTCGATATACTCGAAATATCCCATATTCTGCTCGGGTCGCAGCGGAGGATTTTCAAACACGGGAGCCGTCAGTCCTTCAAGGTCATAGCGGAGTCGAAATGCCACCGCCCTCATACGGTCATCGATTTCGGTCAGGCTACGGGTTCCGTTGACGCCCTGTCCAAGCGTACCGAACAACTGAGCGATGGCTGCCATCATGATCAACGTCACGGCCATTGCGACGAGCATTTCAACGAGCGTCATCGCGGCGCGACATCGCATCAGGAGCCATCGCGAAGGGCGTGGATGAACGGGTATGAGGCAGTGCATGGTGACGCCCTCGCAGTTAGTCCATATAACTTTCGACGAGTATGCCGTCGGCGACATTTCCGTCCGCGCCCTGCTGATACCCGACCGGACGCGACCGGTCGTATATAAAAAACGCGCGATGCCGCGTCACTTGTCCGGTGTCACTGCCGTATTCGCGCTTGAGGCGATATTTATCCGGATAACGCGCCACGTTGTCGCCGGTGTGTGGAGAGTCTTCGACGGTCAACACCGACCCCTCGGACTCGACCTCAAAAAGCCCCATCGTAACCCATATGGCGTAGACCTCTGACCTTCCGGTGGTGTTGGCTGCTGCTCGAATCAAAGGCTCGAACCGAAACCAAGCCGTGTCGGTGTCGAATCCGGGGTGCGAAGACGTCGCATCGGCGTGCGTATTGCGAATCTCACGTCGAAAAACATCGTGCGCGAAAGCGGTGCCGTTGGTGAGAAGCAGGGCCGTTGCGCGGCCATCATGAAGCGGCGATCGATCGACTCTCGCCGCTAAGTCAGAGTTCCCAAACCAAATCGGTTCAGGTCGAATCCAAAGGGGGGAATCGCTCGCCATCCCAGCAGGTCGGGGGGGGATTCCAAGTAGACCGTTCCACACTGGCGCTGCCTCGTTCGTTCGGGGTATCGTGTTAATGTTGATACGTCCGGGCTCGCGATACGTGGGGATGATGTTAAATGGAGGATAGAATTTTCTGTTGCGGTCAGAGGCGCCCGGGTTCCAGCCGGCAGCGAGAACCTGCTGCGTTCCTGAAAATCGCGACCGCACATGCACCCAGTTCATGATCCGACCGAACGCCTCCGCACGTCGATGTCGGACGGGGTCTCCATCCTTGTAGTCGGTGATGGATGTGAATGGAATGAGGTGGGATCCGGGAGTGCGGGCCCCGAACGGATCTTGTTGTGATGCGTCGAGCAGATTATTTTGATCGGCGGAGCGCGCATCGAGGGATCGATAATCGGTGAGCAACCGCGCGGCGGATGTGCGCGGCACGAGGACGAGTTCGTACTCGCTCGTAAATGGTCGATCATTCCACGTGATCCACGGAAGAGGTCGTGCTGAAGCTCCGGCGTACGGCATCGGAGCGTCCGATCCGAGCCGTCGGCCATAAGCCTGATTCACCCAGCCCAGCGTGTGTGTCGGTACGCGGTCGTTTAAACCGAGTGGGCCGGTGCTATCGGGGAACCGACCGAGTTCGTACTTGAAGTGCGCGTCCGAACTCGCAGTCGGTTGGACGATTCGTTCGGCACTAGTGCGTTCGGGAATAGGCGGCCGAAGGGACGGATTTGCGCCAGAGAGCCACGGACTCGCAGGCCTCCACGGGTGAGGTGTCAATCGGGCATGGCGGCGGGTTGAATCACGTTCCGGAAAGAGTGCATCGCGCAACATAAATCGGTCCGCGGGGTCGGGCTCGTTGAGAAAGTCCGCATCGAAACCTCGTTGGCGTGTGCAGAAATAATAGGGGCGATCGGGCAAGTCCGGGTGGTTTGGTATATCAGGATCATTCGTCTGAGCTTGTGATGTTTCTCCGTTGAAGACCGTGAGGTCGATGGGCATGAAGTCGACAACGATATAAGGATTCCAATCCGGATTGCTCGTTGCCGTCGCCGAAGCGGAAGCCCGAATTTCCGCACGGGGGTCGTGGGGACGGGTCGGATCCGCGAGCCGCTCGAGGAAAACCGTTGCAGCGTTCAGGTAGGTGCCCTGGGCAAGAAACGAACCCAAAGGGTTTGAGTCATTCAACGCGTCCGCAAGTGGCGACCCAGCTGCGGAATCTTCCGGATCGTGAAGGAACTTTCGGCCTTGATCTTGCTGGGCCGGATCTCCGTACGTGAGATAGCCCGTTGTCAAGTCAAGGACCTCCATGGCCCTGGGTTCCTTGTAGTAGTTTGATCCTAGTCGGCCGGAAATATTGAGGCCCACCTCGTAGTTTGTGTAGCGGGTCCAGTTCGCCGGAGGCGGCGTCGCACACCAACAGGATTTTGTCTCTGGCCGCGCATCGGGCGGCGGAAGAGACTCACCGAAACGAGTGTTCGTATCTGGGTTCGCGATCGTCGGCTGAGATTGTCCACTGCAATCAAAAACCTTCACGTTCGGGCCGAGCGCGATACTCTGCGAGGCGGGCGAGCACAACTGGTTACTTCTGCTGCCCAGGACCGTCCGGGCGCGTGGACCAACGACTAAAAAGTCACCGGCACGCATCGATGCCGCTCCGCCCCGCAGCGCGAACGTGTTGTGCCTATGGGGGGCGTCGTCGGGGTATGGCATGTTGTACGCGTGCGTAGGCAAGGTGGGCGGCAAGGCTCCGGGATTGTTCGTGGGTCCATTTGGTGTAAACCACACATAGCGATCCACGATGATCGCTGGATCGCGGCCTATGCCCTCGCCGTAACTGCCACCTCGGGGGGCAAAAGTTTCAACATTCGGAGCCGCTGTAAAGTTTCGGCGGAACGGATCGTAGTGTGCGATGCCGGCTTCGATTTCGCTGTTACGCAGTTTAGTAAATGAGAGTCGCCACACCGGTGGCGCACCTATCGCGTTGTTCGGTACTCTACCAAGCTCGAGGTTGTCGTCGGCGTCGTAGAGTTCACGCGGAAGGCGGTGGGATGCGGCGCCACGAACATTGTGTAGTTCAACAAACACGGAGCCGATGGGAACACGGATCTGATCAAAGTCCGGATCCGGGCCTGTTTGGTCCGGGGGACGATCATCGAAGGTCGTCGGGGCAATCCCGCGATCATGGAAGGCAAGAGTCTCTGAAATCACGAGATCGGGCTGCTCACAACCCCACACCACGTTTTGATCTGACGTGTCGTCTGAATTCGTGGTGAAACGAAACGGCGTCATGATCGCGTCTGCGTCTAAGAAGTCGACCACATTAATCGCCCACTGCGCGAGCGATCGATCGTCGGTGGGAAAATCACTTGACGGGCGCACAAAAAGAAACATGCGATACATGTCCCACGCGAATAGCTGTCGAGCACGAAGCCCAGCGACGCTCGGACCGGGTTGGTTTCCCGGCACTTGACGTCCGCGCGTGAGCCACCAGCCGCCAAGCGAATTACTGGGTTCAAAGAGCGCCGCAAAAGGATCGCTTGACTCATCCGGCTCGTCATAAAGTCCGTCGCTGTCGTTATCCGTGCCGTCGCCAAAGCTCCGATTAAGGTCCATCTTCAGTCCTTGAGCAACGTCCGGATCGGAACTCGTAGGGCCAGGATCGTTTGCGACGATCGCCGGGGTGTCCCAGCTCTCGGTTGTGAGGAGATGACGATTGTCACGGCCTGCTGCTAAAGTCGCGGCTATGAGTCGCGGCGGGAGTACCGCGGAATTATCCGCATCAAACATCCGCAGCAAGCCTTCGAGTTCGGCTGGCGTGAATCGCTGATCGATGTCGGCTCCGGCCTGATTGCCGGCACGTACGTACGGGTTGGTGTCGGGTGATCTTGTGGGATCAAACTCGTATGGCGAATCGAGATCGTCACTCACGGCAAGTCCTTGCATACGATCCATGTACACAGGCTGTCCACGATGATCGATCGCGATCGCATATCGACTCCACAGGTCGGATCGGCCAGAATAAGAGCCCGGGATCGCTCTGTCGGGCCAGATTGTCGGGTCGGTCCCGGGTCGTCGGTCTCGCACGTTCGGCTTTCCTGGACGCGGTAGATTTTGCACACTGCCAACCTGATCGCCGTATCGCCCGACAATTCTTCCAACGTCCCGACGCACGCCGCTGCTGATTCCTGTGACAGCATTGGATCCCAAAAGAATGGCTGCGAATTGGCTATTGGCGACAACGGAATCCAAGCGCACGTCCGCGGCACCAAAGCCGGCGCCCGCGCGGAGCAAACCAGCCAACCCGCGCGACGGCGGGAGCGGAAGAACGTCTGCAGCCGCCAGCGGGATTCCGTCGCCAGCGGGCTGATGAGCGATTGCACCGTCAGATAGTGATTCGATGTTAAAGAGATGGGCTGCGCTACCGTGGACGTTGACGTTTAATCGCCCGTCAAGGTCGATGCAGTGAATCGCCATTAGGGGTTTGACTTTGGTGCGATCAAAGAGGGAAAAAGGGGGAAGGCCCACGTCAAGCCACACACTTTCGGCGACGCCGTCGCCATCGTTGTCCACGTCAGCGGCTGGCGATAGAAGCGATGTCACGGAAATCGGTTTCCCAGCGAAGTCAACGAGGCTTTGCTCATCGGGCCAGTGGTCGTAGGGAAATGGCCGTAACGTCGAACGGCGAATCGCGGACAGAGCCTGTCGCTCAGCGGTGGAAAGAGATACCGACGCATACGCGCGCCTGTTGAGGTTGCCGCCCGGGTTCGCCGGGTTATTGAGCATCGCTTCAAGCCTCTGTTCTGCCGCCACGCGATCTCCGTCGTACGCGAGATCAAACTGATCGACGACGTAATTCGGCGCAGTCGGCCGAACGTATGACAGCCGTTCTCCGTTAGTGCCTGCTACTACCGCTGGACCGAGTGCGTAGTTCTGTGAATCGATCGCGTCGTGCGGCTCATGAGGGGTGCCAACTGGCAATTGATTCACACCCGCCCAGTTTGGCCGGTGAGAGTCGGAAGCGTCGATTCCTTCGCCTCGAAAATCGGCGTTGTTGATTAACACCGGGGTGCCGATTAGATCGGCGGTCGACGCAAGTCGCTGCGGTCGAAGAATGTAAATATCGCTTGCGTCCGAATCGATGATCCGATGGCTTGTACCGACTACGCCTGCTGGGCCCGCGCGAAACGTGACAACCCTGCCGCCAAGGGTGGTCGTCGACGTGGCGAGCCCAAGTCGCAGAATTTGATCGCCCGCGACGAGTGATGCGTTGGCTAGGGTATATTCAGTTGCATTTCCTCCGTACTTATCGGCGAGAAGATCATGAAAGCGTAACACGGAGTGGGTGTTCGTTGTTCCCCTGATCACCTGCATGGCTGCCTCGCGCAGCCGGTTGCGGTGAGCGTACGGCGCAGTGTTTTGATCGTCAGCGATCTTCAGAAACGCGCGAGATGTGGAGCGGAATCGTGACGCCAACACGACGTACGTTGTGCCGAGAAGCATGAACAACGTCAGCATGCTGAGCACGACCAACAACAAGACGCCACGACGTCGCCGGTTTGCGGTTGCGTGCAGTCTGGTTGCAGGAGTGTACATGGCGTTATTCCGAAATCTGAACCGAACGACTTACGACATTCACGACCCCTTGGTACGCAAGCACCGTCAGGGATTGGGTGCTGGTCAGGAGTTCATCCGGCTCGATGGCAGGAAGAAAACGTACGATCGTCCGATCGGGAAGCCGCTTGATATCTGCAGTTAGAATTTCAACCCATTCCAGCTTCGTTTGATCGTCGATGGGCGCAACCGGCAGGATCTGTCGCGGCGCGAGCAGCACCCAGGCGCCGGTGCGGAAGAGTTTTTGCACGTCTTCGTCGGCAATTCCGAGAGTTTTCGGAACCTCTGTCTGAATCATCCCGTCGGCGGCAGTCCACTCGCCCATAAATGCGTACTCACCCTCGACCGCCGAAGGTGGCTCGGTAGCGGGTAGAAGCCGGTCTTCAAAGACAACGACCGAGGCTTCAAAGTACTTTCCTACTTGCCAGTTCGCAGGTACGGACCCGGGATCTTCGGGCTGCAGCATCAACAGCCAGGACATACGATCGGTACTCTGCCGTCGGAGATTAAAGCCGGCGAGTTGATCGAACACAGGCAGTGAAGGGCCGTCCCGACGATTTTGAGGTTGGGCGAGATCGACCTGGAGATTGTCCTGCGGGCGACAGAGAAAGTCGGCGAGACCGATTGCCTGAATCCTCTGGGCCATGCTGACCATTTGCCAGTTAAGTCGTGGAATAACAAATGACTTCTGGGAGTTTGTTCCGATGAAGGTCTGCTGAAAGTCGGCGAAGCGCCTGCGTTTCACCGAATGCGGCGTGCTGTTTGGGAGCTGCTCAAGAATCCTGTCGAGCCGAGTGCACATCATCGGATCGACGACTACGACGCGATCGTTTCGGACGAGCGTCAAGTCCAAGGAATAGCCCGGATTTGGGGCCGCAGGGTTCGGGTGGGGATCGGTATTTATTCTGGCGGGATGGTCATCGTCGTTGATCACTTGAACGCCAGGCGAACGGTCGACATTACCGTGGGCGTCAAGCGTGGCGGGCTTTAGACGTATTCTGGTGCGCACATAACCGTCGCCGGGTATGGCGTAAACTACGCTTGTACTGCCAGGTGTGCCGGCAGGGGGCAGGAGCGTAGCATCGGATTCACCATCTCCATTGAAATAAACGGGGAAAATATATTCGGGGCGTGATAGATAGCCTGTTTCAGCGTGCGGCTTGAATGCATGGTTTAAGTAGCTGCTGTCGGTCATGCTCCAATCAATAAGCAACGTCTGCCCGGCCTCGACGTCGATCTGAAACCAGTCGGCGTCTTCGATGACGCGGTCCGGCCCTTGTGGATTCTTGGAAGACTCATTTTCGTCGAGCCAAATCGTTCCGTAGTTGCCGTCGATGTCAGGTCCCGGGAAATATGCGTATACATACGGAATCAAATTCGGAAGCGTTCCGAAATAACGGGTGTGACTGGTAGGCCACTCAGTCGGTGGGATCGAGTTGCATTGGTTGCGATTGACAAAATCCAACAGTCGGTCCCATCGACACCGTCGTGTTCCTTCCTGCCAGCGCCAGACTTCCCCTTGAAGACGGACACGCGATTTGAAGACGTACCTGAGTTGCCGGTCAAAAACCGTCTCTCCGAGAGTTGGGAAGTCAATGAGGCGAGAGTCGCCCGGGGACTCGTTGTTGCGCGTATTCGGGTTAACTTGCAGCACGACCACGGTATCGCCCACCTCGCGGCTTTGGCGACGTCGTAGGTGATACTGGCGATACACCGCGGGATCCCCTGATGTGACGTCGCCGGGAAGCCGCTGGATTGCGTCAGGGTCAGGCGTGACCGTTACTGACACGGGCCGTGGAACGAGTGTCGTATTCGGTGGTTCGCCCACCTCCTCTTCCCAGAACGCCGTGAACTGCAAATCACGATAGGAATGGCTTGCCTGTGTTGGTTGCCATGGGTCCATCGCCGCATTCGTGCCGAGTCCCGGGGATGGTAAAGCCAGCGTCGGCGGGTTTGGGGGGTTCTGGGGAAATCGCCACTGACCGCTCGAATCGGCATTCGCATCACCAATAGGCTGACCGTTCATTCGGATCCACACCCGCTGGCCCGCCGGCGCGTTGCCCGACAAGCGCGGCGCCGGGTCGGGTTGTTGCCATCGTTCTTCCACAGACTCACCATCTTTTCCGTCCGGTGGATCGTTGGGAATATAGTTTTCCGGTCCGGGCGCTCGGAACTGGGGTGGTCGCAAGCCGTGCGGTTCTCCGTCATCCCGGGCCGCCGGTGGGTCCGATTGCGGCGGATTGGTCTGCCAATCAATTGCGGAGACGCGGAACAGCCCCAAACCACCCATGGTTGCGAAGGCATTTGGAATCAGGGCCGCCGCGCGGTTCTCGATCTCCGCCTTGCGGATGAGGGTACGGCCAGCCGGGATGAGCGCGAGCGTGGCCAAAAGGCCGATGGACAGTATGCCGATGGAAATAAGCACTTCAAGTAAACTAATTCCGGCGCGGCGTAGTGCACATGAGCAGGAGAGCATGACTATCGCTCCGTAACCCCGAGGCCGATGGTCATTCGGATATAACGTTGCGATTCAAGCACCGTGGTAGCTCGCGCGTCGACGGGACCAAATTTTACGACTCCGGTGTTGTTGTCGACGCAGAGCCAGGCGGCGTCGGCATATTGCCAGTTTGCGCCCCGCCGCTCCCCGTCCGTTGCTGCCACTTCGGCCGCTGACAAAGCGACCGATGGGTTGCCACATAATTCGGCAAGTCCGATGAGCAGAAACAGCGGCTCCGCTACGACAGTTCGAAGTCCTCCGGAATGGTACAGTTCACGTGGCTTCCCTGACCCATCGAATAGCAGGCAAAGTGGTTCGCTTCGCTCAGTAACGATCCGGCCATCGATTCCTGCCCCCAGCTCCGCGGTGGGCAACGAGTTCGACAACACCCGGGTGCCGAGTGTGCTCCACGCCAAGTCGATCGCTGCGCCTCGTTGTAACTGCAAGAGGCCTGTCGATGCACGCGCGGGTTGGCGTTGGATCTTGAAGGGCACGCCGCTCTGACCGCTTCGTGGCCAAGGCGTATTTCGAAAGGTTTGGTTGTTTTCAAGCCACATCGTGACCTGATCCGGTGGAGTAAATCGGTAGTGCGTCTCCCTGCTGTCGAACTGTATTGAGTCCCCCGCTCGACAAATATCCGTGGTGCTCAAGCGCGCGTAGGTCTCGTTGTTCGCATCTCCGAGATACACAAGGCTGGCGATGGTTGGTGAGTTTGGATCATCGTACGTTATGCGGGCACGTGTCTGCGGATTTTGGCCGGCGTAGGCCTGCGGAACGTCGGCGAAGAACATGTCGACGGCCACATCGGGATCAGCCGCAGTAGGCTGCAAAATCAAGCCCCGCGGATCACTTGCGCCGATTGACCGTGACTGAGCGCGAGCAACGAAACTCGATACGCCACGGGCAGCCTCGCGGATTCTGCGGCTGTCGAGCGTTCCCGCAAGGTTCGGCAAGACGACAACGGACAAGAGTCCCAAAATCACGACAACGACGAGCAGTTCAACAAGAGTCATGCCGCCGCGAATAGAGGTCGGTGAAACTTGCGGGGACTTAGCCATGGCGTTACTCATCGCAGCAGGTCATGATTATGAATATTGTCGTAGGACTCGAGAACATTATTTCCGTTTGTGTCCGACTCACATCCAATCGCGAGATACCAAGCCGTCGCGACGGTGCCCACTGGCGGAGAGTTGCCCCAACGCGAGGCTATCGTGATCCTCGGCTCTCCCGGTGTCGGAACGAGCGGGTATAGCACTACAGCACCCGCAACTGGCGGGCCAGCGGCGAGGAGTTGCGGACCGGTGGTGGACGAATCGTAGCCATCACCGAGGAACGCAAACGGGTCGTAAGCGCAGCGGTTGTAGCGGGCCTCGTTCCCAGCCTCGATATCAGTCGCTCCGTCTCGACCTCCCGAGAAGATCAGCGGCACGAGCCGGTGTCCCGACAACGAGACCGTTTCGTCAATCGAACTGCGGCGCCCGTCGATGGGTTGGGCTGCTGAATGAAATCCGACGGGCCATCGTTTAAAATAAATCGGCTTACCCCAGCCGTCGATGAACTCGGGAAGGTTGTTACCGTTGGTGTCAGACACTTCATCCGAACGAAAATGCATCACCACATCGGGATCGGCGACCGGTCCGCGCATGATGATCATGTGCAGCAAGTCGGCGCTGGTAATGGGCATCGATACTACGGCTGTTGATAAGATTGACCTATATCTCCGTGCGACCGGACTGATCTCCCTTATCGTGCAATTGTAGATGGTGTAATTCGGGTTGGCAAAGACATCGGTGACATCATGAGCGCGCTCCGGAAGTTCCATTGTCATAAGTCGGCGCAGTGCGACACGCCGCGCCTCAAGCGAGACGTCTCGTGATGCACCTGCTGGCACGCCGATTCGCGGACGCCGAGTCTCAAAACGTTCATAGTAAGGTAGTACGAGTTCGCTGATCTTCCGTATGGTGGAATGTGTTTTAGCTGCCTTGGCGGAGGATTGCGCGGCAGATATTCCGCTAATCATCAGGGATCCCAGGATCGAAAGAATTACCAGTACGACCAGAAGTTCGACGAGCGTAAATCCAACCACCCGGCTCGTAGTGCGCAAGGCAAATGGACATCTCGCCATGGCATTATTGTCGGGGTAAGAAAAGACTGGTCGATGTTCGATCATGATTACTACGGATATGTGATCGCTAAGAATAATTGTGCTAAGGAGTTTAGAGGGTACGCGTGAGTGATGCGTCCGATACGAAACCGCAAGTCATAGAAATGCTAGCGCATCCGCGTGGTTCTACTTCTCGAGCTTTTTGGCTAGTTTCCAGTCGCCCCACGTGCCTGGCCACATGTTTGAGAGATCGTCGTCGGTATAAAACTCTTTGTCTCGGCCAGCAGAAATGATCTGAAAAGAGTCGGGGTGAAAAATCGTTTGATTGGTGTTCGTCTGAAGCAACGGGGGTGGAGTAGTACGTGGCGCGAACAAGCTGTCATTTCGCCACACGTAGATGGTTTGCCCATCAACGCTACTGCCGTCAACATCGATATATCTTGCGTTATCAATGTAAAGAACGGGCGTTTCACCGGTATGAGAAAGCCGGTACTGGAACGAGGTTGTGTCAAGCCTTGCTCGATCAAAATTGTAGAGGCTTCTCCGCGGTGCGCTGTTTGCCACGCTTAGGGGGGATTCGGGTGAACCGGTGTATCCGGAAAGCCAGAAGCCTAAGGAGTTCGCAGGAGTAATCGATTGACTACCCAGAACCGACTGGAGTTGCGCTGTTGGATTTGGGCATCGAACAAATAGCCTCCGGAGGTGTTTTACGGCGGGGTCATTTTGTCCGGTGGTGAGGCTCGCGGCGGGGGGAAAACTGCCGAATTCATTGCGATAGTTCATCATCGCCATCTGCAGCATATCGATTTCTGTTTTTATGGCGGCATTCCGGGCGGAGGTGAGCGCCTGCATCACGATCGGTACGGAAATACCCGCGATGAGGCCTATGATTACGATAACAACAAGAAGTTCGACGAGCGTGAAGCCAGGGTGACGCGGGTATGTCGGTGGAGTACGCAGTGCTTCAGTCGATGCGTCGAGCGCATCCCGGTTAGTACGCTGGAACGGGGCGAAGAGTTCACCATGTTTGGGGTTTTTGTTGGAATGCACGGCTGAGTTCTCCTCTCACGACAGGTCTTGGATAAGCTTGATGAGCGGCAGGAAGAGGGCGATCACGATGAAGCCCACGGCACCGCCGAGGAAGATGATGAGCAGCGGCTCCATGAGGCTCGTGAGGCTCTCCGTGAGCACCGCCACCTCCTCGTCGTAGGTGTCGGCCACCTTGTAGAGCATCGTGTCGAGCTCGCCAGACT
>JBIPLV010000256.1:0-3659 GCA_044369475.1 Cyanobium sp.
AGCAAGGTTTCCGGTCTCCAGGTCATTGCCGGAGGGACGGGTTACGTGACGGCTCCGACGGTCGCGCTCGTGGGTGGCGGAGGCCGTGACGCAACCGCCCGCGCCTTCATCACGAACGGCGTCGTCACGAGCCTGCAGGTCACGAATCCCGGCACGGGCTACACGAGCGCCCCGACCGTCGTCTTCAGCGGCGGATCAGGGTCCGGTGCGCAGGCCCAGGCACTCATCGGTGGAGTGTCTTCGATCGTCGTGGGCAACCAAGGATCCGGTTACCTGGTGCCGCCCCAGGTGGTGATCTCCGCGGGTGACGGCGCCACCACGGGCGCGATCACCGTCAATGCCACCGGGGGTATCACGGGAATCAACCTCTCGGCTCCAGGAGCGGATTACGGTGTCGCCCCGCTCGTCGAAATCATCGATTCCACCGGTGCTGGTTCCGGCGCGGCAGCCATCGCTGAGCTTTCGCAAGGTGTGGGATCTTTCATCGTCACCAATGGTGGTGCCGGTTATCCGCGTGCTCCGGTGGTGACCGTCTCGCCTCCGCCGGTCGCCCCTGGCAACCGGACGGCGGTCATCGAGGCGGATATTTCGGGCTTCGTGCAGTCCCTCTCTCCGCTCACGATCGGCGGCACGGGCTATTCGCCCAATGTTCAGGCCGCGTTCGTCGGTGGTGGCGGGACAGGGGCGCTCGCAGCCGTCACCATCAACGGCAGCTTGTCCGAGAATCCGATTCCTGTCACCGCTGGCGGAACGGGCTACTCGAGTGTGCCGACCGTCGTCGTGCCACTGCCGACGCTTCCGGGTGGGGTGCAGGCGACGGCGACGGCCTTCCTGGGCCTGACGGCTGCGTCGGTGTCACTGACCTATGATCCTCCGACAGTGGCGAACCCGAATCCCACGCTTTATTCGCGCGCGCCGTCGATCACATTTGCGACGCCCGCCGGTGGGCAGGCGGCGCAGGGCCGGATCGATCTCGATGCGACAGGTCAGGTTGTCGGCGTCACGATCCTCGATCCCGGCTGGGGCTACACAAGCCTCACCAACGCCAACGTCACGATCAGCGGTGGCACACTGCTCGGTAACCCGGGCCGCAACCTCGTGCTCACCGCCAACTCGGCGAACTTCACGGTTTCTCGCATCCAGCGGACGAACGCTGGCTCGGGGTACGTTTCGGATGTCGATCTGGATTTCACGGGTGGCGGCGGCAGCGGCGCCCAGTCCCGTGCGCAGGTCCGTGGTCCGATCGCGGCCGTGGCACTCGTATCGGGCGGTACGGGATACACGGCGCCGCCGCAGGTGCAATTCGTCGACGCATTCGGCGTCGGTGCCGCACCGCTCACGACCACGCTCAGCGCGAGCGTGACATCGCTGAGGATCGTCGATCCTGGCGTCGGGTACCAGACCGCTCCGACCCTCACGTTTGAGACGTTGCCGGGCGTCATCACCCCGGCCAGCGCCTCAGTTGGCTTGACGAACGTCGTCTCACGCATAATCCCCACGTCGGCCGGTCAAAACTACAACCCGGCAACAACGAGCATCCGCCTGACGCCGGTCGCCGGCGGCGGCGGGGCGGTGTCCGGTGCGGTGACCGTGGATGCGTCCGGACGCATCACCTCCATCAACGTCGCAACGGGCGGACAGGACTACGTGACGCCGCCGAGCGTGACGATCACCGACACGAGCGGCAGCGGCCGTCAGGCCCTCGCCACGGCGGTCGTCACCGGTGGACGCGTCACCGGGTTCACAATCAATAATGGTGGCGTCGGCTACAACCCGCAGACCACGACCGTCACCCTCAAGTCGGCGGGCAGCGGCGCCGCGGCGGTCGCGAACCTCGACGCGGCTGGCCGGGTCGCGAGCATCACCGTGACCAACTCCGGATCCGGGTACCAGTCCGGTTCCGGTGCCCCGGTCGTCCGCCTCGTCGAATATGGCGCCGGAGCACAGGCCACCGCGGCGGTGGCGGGTGGCCAAGTCACGAAGGTTACGGTCGCTCCGGGGGGCGGAGGGGCCAATTACGCGGTGGCTCCAACCGTCACGTTCGTGGGCAATGGTACGGGAGCCACCGGTCGAGCGGTCATCGGTGGCATCGCCGCCATCAGCGGCGGCAGCCTGACTTGGACGGCCGCCAATGGGCCGCTCGACGCGGTTCTCGACACCTTCTCGAAGGTGAGCATCAGCCTCACTTCACCGGGCGATCTGGTCCTGAACCGTGCCCAGGGAGCTCTGACCCTTCTCGGCGCCTCGACCAAGGACGGGTCGATTTCGATTTCGGCCCCGTCGCTCGCGGTCGCGGGTGCGGTCAATGCCGGCAATTTCAGTGGCCGGCCGAACCTGGCGATCACCTTGGCGGCCACTTCCGGTGACCTACTCATCGATGCCAAAGTCGGCGACCTCGTGGCGGGAGCCAACACGCCGACGCCTGTCACCAAGTCGATCACGCTCCGTGCCGACAACGGCAGCATCACGGCCACCGATCCTGCGGCCGCAGGACTCGTCACGACCGCCGATCTCGTCGTTCAGGCACTTTCCGGAATCACTGTTCGCACGAACGTGTCGTCCGTCCGTGGTGGCGCCACGAGCAACGCTGCGAATGTGTCCGTCACGCAGACCTACGTGAACTCCGACGGCAACGTTCTCCCGATCACGGTGGGCACGGGCAGTGGCCCGCTCGAGTCGAACAACGGCACGGTCACCATTACGGCGGCCAGCCCGATCCGCGTGGGGAAGATCGACGCGCAGCCGAGTGGCACGATCGTGCTGTCGGGGTCGAGCATCGACGAGGTTCCCGTCGATGTAGGCACCGTGGATCTTCGGGCGGCGATCGCCACCCTCACGGCGACCGACGGTCTGGTCCGACTCGACACGAGCGTAGGCAGCGTGACGGCGTCGGCACCGCTCTCGTCGATCGAGTTGCGCAACGTATCCGGCGCCGTGCTCACCGCGACACTCACGAGCAGAAACGGGGTGATCCTGTCATCCGATGGCACCATCAATGCGACGTCGGTGACCAGTTCAAACGGCGACGTTGCGATCACTTCGGTCGGTGCCGGGTCGGACATCTCGATCGGCACGATCACCGCACCAGGCTTTCCGATCAAGCTCACGGCGGGGCGCTCGATCCTGCAGACGAACCCCTCGGCGGCGTCACTCACGGGCGGGAGTGCCGACCTTACGGCAACGGCAGGAACACTCGACCTCGTTCTGGCGACGGAATCGGCGAGTGCCGTGGCGCCGGGAGCTATCACCCTGCGAAACACCGGGGCGATGCAGATCCTGCTCGCCGACAGCACAGGCGGTCAACCCATCTCGCTCACAGCGGCGGGCACGCTCTCGCAAAGTGGTCCGATCCGCACGGCAGGCCTTCTGTCGGTGACCGGCAACGGCGTCAACGACATCGTTCTGCGGTCGGTGGCGAATCAGGTGGGGTCGTTCGCCGGCACTAATCCGGGTGCCGGAATCGCGTTCCGCTCGCAGGGCGCCTTGGCCGTGGCGGCTGCCGGTGTGACTGGCGGTGCCATCGAACTCACCGCGGGCGGTGATCTCACCCAGCAGGGAGTGATCAATGCGACCGTCTCGCTCGACGCCACGGCGACGTCCGCCGGTGCGGTGCGGCTCGACCGTGTGGACAACACGTTCCCGACGCTCACGGGTCGCAC
>JBIPLV010000060.1:0-12719 GCA_044369475.1 Cyanobium sp.
ACGGAGATCACGCCGCGGGCCTCCAGCAGGTTGAAGGTGTGGCTGCACTTGAGCACGAAATCGAGCGCAGGGGCGGGTAGCTGCTTGGTCACCAGATCCGCCGCTTCGGCCTCATAGATGGCAAACAGCTGCTTGAGCCGCTCGGGGTTGGAGGCTTCGAAGTTGTAGGTGCAGTGGCCCTTCTCAAACGGCAGCCAGATGTCGCCGTAGGAGCGGCGGCCATCCCAGCTGAGATCCCAGATGCTCTCCACATCCTGCAAATACATCGCCAGGCGCTCGAGGCCATAGGTAATTTCAATCGACACCGGCCGGCAGTCGAGGCCGCCGCACTGCTGGAAATAGGTGAACTGGGTCACCTCCATGCCATCGAGCCACACCTCCCAGCCCACGCCCCAGGCACCGAGCGTTGGCGATTCCCAGTTGTCCTCGACGAAGCGGATGTCGTGATCCTTGGCGCGGATGCCCAGCGCCTCCAGCGAAGCCAGGTAGGTCTCCTGGATGCCATCAGGGCTGGGCTTGATGAGCACCTGGTACTGGAAATAGTGCTGCGCCCGGTTGGGATTGTCGCCGTAGCGGCCATCGGTGGGGCGCCGACAGGGCTCGGGGTAGGCCACCGCCCAGGGCTCAGGGCCGATCGCCCGCAGCACCGTGTGGGGGCTCATGGTGCCGGCGCCCTTTTCGGTGTCGTAGGGCTGGAGAATCAGGCAGCCGCGCTCAGCCCAGAAGCGGTTGAGGGTCTGAATGATGTCCTGGAAGTGCATGGGTGGCAGTGGTTCAGTGTTTAAGGGGGGTTTGGATGCCAAGGAGTGTTTTCACACCGTTTTCACAGGACCGCCACCACTGGGTTTTCAGGGATTGTTACCCCGCCTGTTTTCACGGGTCTACCCACAGCGCCATGTTCCCAAACCGGGGGTCGTAAAAACAGGGTTGCACACTCACGAAGGACGACATCTCTGGGCAATCCGCGCAAAGAGACATCACGCCGCTGAAGGACACCACCCACGCTTGAGTTCCTGCCTTGGCACCCACTGAGCGCACCGCCGCCTCAGGTGCTCCCCTTGGGGGATCAGACCCTGATGAATTGGACAGGCCAGCAAGGTGATCCAGATGCTTGAGGAGCGGCAGGCAGGGCAGCAGGCATCGCACGAAAGCAGATACACCCGTACTGCTCGCATTGGGGCAGTGGGGTCAAGCAGTCGGGAAGCAAGGTGCCTGCATCCAAGGCGCTGACTGGATTTACGCTGAGGTGATGGACCATCGGAAACAAGGACTGCTCAAGGGTCTGCTTGCTGCGGTGACCTTTGGGTTGAGTGCTCCACTGATCAGCACCATGACGTCAACAGGATCGCCGCTTGCCCTGGCGGGACTGCTCTACGGCGGGTCTGCAATGGCGCTGCTAACGGCAAGAGCAGTGAGGGGGCAAAGCACTCAGGAGAGCTCGGTCAAACGCCAGGACCTGGGGATGCTGGCGTCGCTCACCTTGATTGGCGGCATTGCTGCTCCCATCTGCCTGGTGAGCGGACTGGCGCTCCTATCAGCGGGTTCTGCATCGCTGCTGCTGAACCTCGAGGCGCTTTTCACGATGGGAATCGCCATCCTGGTTGGCAGGGAACACCTAAGCGGCAAAGGCATTGCTGCTGCGGCACTGATCCTTGCTGGAGCAGTTGTCATCGGGGGCGCCACCGCTTCAGAAACCACCCTTCATGGAGCAGCGTTGATCGCCCTGGCGTGTCTTGGATGGGGCATCGACAACAACATCAGTCAGCGCCTGAGCATCAGGGACCCGATGCAGATCGCCCTGCTGAAATCGGTTGGTGCGTCAGTGCCGATGCTGTTGCTGGCAGGACTGACAGAGGCAAGGTTTCCAACGCCCATCGAGGTCGTGGTGCTCCTGGCGATTGGCGGGATCGGATATGGACTCTCCATCTGGTTGGATCTGCTGGCGCTGCGGGAGATGGGCGCTGCCAGGGAATCAGTGATCTTTGCGACAGCACCTTTTGTTGGAGCAGGTTTTGCTGTGCTTGCACTCAAGGAAGCAGTGAACGCCAACCTGATCGCAACAGGTGCCTTGATGATTGGCGGCGTTGTTCTGTTGCTGCAGGAAGACCACGCCCATTGGCACCGCCATGACGAGGTGTGGCATGAGCACAAGCACCTCCACAACCTTGGCGACCAGGACCCGCACCATGCCCACCAGCATCCCAATGGAGAAGCGAACGGGGTGCAAACAGATGGTCTCTACTGGCACTCGCATCCGCATCGGCACGAACCGATTGCCCATGCTCATCCACATGTCAGCGACGGACACCACCGTCACAAACACTGAGCAAATGGTGCGACCGTCAATCCGACCAAAATCCAGAACATTCGAGGGCAGACCCTCCTGTTCCGCTGTCTGGGCATGGGATTGGTGACGACGACTCCTGCACTCATCCGCTACCAACAAGAAAGAGGCACCTACAACGGTTTGTGAGCCCTGCGGAATGGTCGTGAAGGGCAACCAATGGGCATTCATGCTGCACCAGCAAACCAAACGATGTCAGGCATCCAGAGAGGTCATGAAAAGCGAGTAGCGTGAAAAGAAAGCACGAAGTCAATGACGAAGAAGAGTTGGTACGAACAATTCTCAAAGATTGCCGCCAAGACATCAGGGAGATCAGGCACGTTCACCGCTGCCTGCGCAGTCGTCGGGCTATGGTTGCTGAGTGGTCCCATATTTGATTACAGCGACACCTGGCAGCTGGCAATCAATACCGCCACGACAATCATCACCTTTTTAATGGTATTCCTGATTCAGCACACCCAAAATAGAGATGCAGAGGCGGTGCAAATTAAGTTAGACGAACTGATCAGGGCGACCAAGGGGGCGCACAATGCTCTTCTTGACCTGGAGGAACTGACCGAACAGCAGCAGGATTACTTCAGAGACAAGTACGAGGCGCTGGCACTTGAGGCACAAAAGAATTTGTTGCTTGGAGAATCAGACACGGATAGTCCAGAATTATGATCAGCAAGAACTCGCCACAGGAGGAAGAGTGATGGGCAATCCTCTCTGAATGCGGCCACCCTGGGCGGTCTTTACCCTCGCTGCAGGCAACAAGTTCTGGCGAGTCACCACACTGTTCCACAGACACCCCCTAGGCATCTCCTCCAAAACTGAACACCTGAGGCAAACCTTGGAGCGAATCTGGGAGAAGGATCAGCAGATGATGCAATGGAGCACCTGAACTGGGGTAGCTCCAACAGGGTCTGGCGCTCTTGCCGTTGGTGGTCTTCAGGTCTGGTGAATCAGCGGGCAAGCAGAGACATGAAAGGCAGTGGTCAAGGCATCAAGGGGCATCCAGAAAGGCAAAAGTCCCCAACTCGTCCTCACAGTCCTGGAAATCCGCCAACAGTTCACCAAGAAGCATCAGCACCATTGGTGTCCGCTCTGGATTCCTGGATGCATTGAGGGCAAGCACCGTGATGCGGCCCGAAGCAACTACTGGCAGTTGGCATGTCGGGCTCTGTGGTTACTAGCGGCCTAGCACCAACCGACCAGGCGAACCGTTAAGAAATTGACAAACACTGGGATATAGCTCAAGGGGTGGCGCTACAAGACAGCCGGAAGAATGATTGCAAAGCCAGAACTTTGCCAGACCATCACAAGCGACTTAGACATGCAAACCCGAAATAACGGAGGCCAATCGGAGATGACAAAGAACTATTAACGGATGTGGCACACATGTGGGCCTCGCGAGCACAATTGAAAATTCGCACTTTATGGGAAGTTGCTTGAGATTGAGCACCTAGCAGTACTTGATTTCTGTGCCTGGACTGGCTCGCAGCAGGAGACGGCGAGACTCCTTCACGCCAGCCAAAGCTGCATCAGCCGCAGCCTTCAAAAAACAAAAAAGCTACTGGCTTCAATAGGCATAAACCCAACAGGAAGCGACAGATGCACTTTTAAAGACCCACACGAAATTCTTAAGGCCCAGCGAAGGATACATCAAGAGATACGATTCATTCAAGGAACGGGACTAAGGATTCAAGCAACCTGCTGGGCAAAACACCTTCTGCTTGAACCGACACCAGAAGGATGGACACCCAACCAGGCATCAATCAACAACTTTAAGCACCGGGCAACGCTTGAGCTACTTGATCAACACGTAATCGATGCCGCCATATCAACAAATCCTGAAGCTCCCCCCGAATCCGACAAAAGATATGTCAGGTACCACCTAAGCAGTCAACCATTATTTTTGCTTACGCCAAAGACAAATACCTTATCCAAAGAGAAAAATTTGACGGCAATGGATGTAAGCAGGAACACCGAGCTTGGGCACTCTGGCTTTGTGAGCAAGGAGTGCAGAACTGTCATGGAGAGCCTGGACCAGAAACTATTCGGAGAACAAGACTATACGTACTCTTCCCTTTACGACGAACCCCCGGGAAACACCAGGAGATACGGGACGGGAATGACAATGCTTATCAGGCCAGATCTGACGATACTAAATCACGAAATGAGCTTCCCGGCAGGCGATATTCTCATTGTAAAGCAAGAGCTAGCAGAACAGCCAGCTATCATCAGTCTAATATTTGAGCTTAAAAAGAGATTGCACGAATACCAGCACAAGATTAACGGCTTGGAGCTTCGCTGCTGAACTCAGGCAGAATACAGCAACACCTTTTCTTGCCAAGACCAGACCGTAAAAAGCACTCAAGACCCTAGAAATGCACAATCAGCAGCATTGGCCTCAGGAGGAAAGAATAGACAAGCTGACCGTGAGCCTCTGATGATCCCAGAAGGGCTGGCGGGGTGGCAGGTGTTGCCCAAGCTCAGGGGGCGTTGAGCAGGAGGTCGAATGACGCCGGCACCGCTTCGGCGGCCAGGGCGAGACTCTCAAACAACTCGACTGGGAGAGCTTCGCTCCAGAGCCAACCCTGACCCTGGTTGATCCCATGGTTGCGCAGGAAACTGGCTTCCGCTTCCGTTTCCACACCCTCCGCGCAAACCTCAACCCCGATGGCGTGGCAGCCCGACACCACCCACTTCACAAACCGCTGGCGGAAGCCATCAACATCAACGCCCGCGACGATCGAGCGATCCAGCTTGAGCTTGCTGAAGTGCAGATTCAGCATGTGGGAGAGGGGAGCATCGCCGGTGCCGAAATCATCGACGGCGATCGTGTGCAAGGCCGCGAGCTCGTGAATGAATGACAACGCATACTGATCCGCCACACCAGACTCGGTAACCTCCACCACCAGCCGTCGGCCAATGCGACGACGCAGGCTGTCGAGATCACCAAGCTCCTGGGATATGGGCCTGAAAAACATCAACCCGGAGCCGATGAACTGGCAAGACAGGTTGACCGACAACCAAAAGTTGGGTGGCATGCGGTCGAGGGCCCGCAAGGCAAAAATAAATGAGTCCTGCGTCACCGCAATATTCAGATCGGGATCCACCTCCAGGGCCTGGATGTCTTCCGCCGTTGGCTGAGCATTGTTGGGACGCCACAACACTTCACCGCCACAAACACGCCCTGAGATCAGATCAATGATGGGCTGGATGTGAAACGTCGTCAAAGCCCCCAAACGATGGCGCACAACAAGCTGGCCTGGTGCCAAGACTAATCAACCCTGACAGCCAGCAAGTCGGAGGGGTTCAAGCCACCAGCTCCAGTAGACCCATCAGGCCGCCGGCCAGGAGGCGATGGCGCGCCGCACTGAAGCCTGCCTGCCGAGCCAGAGCCTCCTGCTGTGGCCCGGTGGGAAACCGCTGCAGGCTGTCTTCGAGGTAGGCGTAGTGCTCCGGAATGCCGAACTGCTCGGCGGTTGGCACCACCAGACGGCGCAGGTACAAGCGCTGAAAGCGCGCCGCCAGCCCACTGGGCCGGTTGAAATCGAGCACCGCCGCCCGGCCGCCGTCGCGCAACAACCGCCGCAGCTCCCGCAGCCCAGCGCCCGGATCGGCGAGGTTGCGCAAGCCATAGGCGATCACCGCCCCATCGCAACTGGCGCTCGCCAAGCCGGTGGCCAGGGCGTCGCCCTGTTGCCAGCGCAGCGGCAGCCAAGGCTGGGCCGCACCGCGCCGGGCAGCCACCGCCAGGGGAGCCGCAGCCGCATCGATTCCGAGCACGGAGCCCCCCGGCCGCACCCGGGCCGCCAACACCAGCGCCAGATCGCCGGTGCCGCAGCAGAGATCGATCAGCTGCTGGCCAGCTCGAGGCTGCAGCCAGGCGATCGCCTGGCGCTTCCAGAGCCGATGCAGGCCAAAGCTGAGCAGATCGTTGAGCTGGTCGTAGCGGGGAGCAATCTGGTCAAACAGCTCCTGAACCTCAGCCGGATCACCAGGCTTAAAGCTGGCCATCCCAGGGCAGCTCGATGGCATCAAGACTGATCCCGGCTTCCATCTCCGGGACGGGCAGCAAACCGCGGGCTTCCAGCCGCTCCGGGCTGGTGAAGGTGAGCACCATCACCGTGGCCAGCCCAACGGCGGCTGAGCACACCATGCAGCCGGCCAGCATCAACGAAAATTCCTTGCGATCGTTGGCGGCCTGCATCAGTTGCAGGGCCCAGGCCACCAACGCCACCACCGCCCCCACCATGCCCAGGGCGATTGCGGTGGAAGCGGAAGCAGGAAGAACGGGCAGAGCGGAGAACAACGTGGTGCCTGAAGCGGAGTGTTGCCGGAAGCGAAGTGGTGCCTGAAGCGAAATCGCGGGCGGGGACTGGGCCTTCTCCCCTTACGTTACAAGCGTTAACACGCAAACGTGGGCGCTCACGCCAGCGGCCGGATCGGCAAACCCCTTTGCAGCAGTTCGGTTTTGATCGCCTCGACGGTGAGCACGCCGTCGTGGAGCAGGGAGGCCAACAGGGCCGCGGAGGCATGGCCGCCCTCAGGGCCTGGATCGAGGGCCTCGGCCAGGTGGGCAATGCAGCCAGCGCCGCCGGAGGCGATCACCGGCACCTCCAGCGCATCGGCCACCGCCCGGGTGAGGTCGAGGGCGTAGCCGGCCTGGGTGCCATCGCCATCCATCGAGGTGAGCAGGATCTCACCGGCGCCGAGCGCCACCACCTGCCGGGCCCAGGCCACCGCATCGAGACCGGTGTTCTCGCGGCCGCCCTTCACAAACACGTCCCAACCTCCACCAGGGCGGGTCCGGGCGTCGATGGCCACCACGATGCACTGGCAGCCGAAGCGCTCAGCACCCCGGGCCACCAGCTCCGGGTCGCGCACCGCCGAGGAGTTGAGGCTCACCTTGTCGGCGCCGGCGCGCAGCAGCTCGGTGATGCCCTCCACGCTGCTGATGCCGCCACCCACGGTGAACGGAATGGTGACGGCCTCAGCGGTGCGCCGCACCAGCTCCACCAGGGTGCCCCGGCCCTGATGGCTGGCTGCGATGTCGAGAAACACCAGCTCATCGGCCCCCGAGGCGCTGTAGCGGCAGGCGAGCTCCACCGGGTCGCCCGCATCCCGCAGGCCCACGAAATTCACCCCCTTCACCACCCGGCCATCGGCCACGTCCAGACAAGGAATGATCCGCTTGGCAACCATGGACGCGAGCTCCGTAGGGCACTGTTTGGCCACTGTTAAGGTTGCGCCACTTTCCAGTTGCGCCGCCCATGTCCCAGGCTGCCACCATCAACGTCGGATCGAAGGTGCGAATCACCCGGGTGCGCGATCGCATCTCCAACGACATGGTGGATTCCCTGAAGGCTGACGCCACCGGCACCGTGACGGGGTTCCGCACGGTGGACGGCAAAGGCATCGGCGTGGTGGTTGAGCTGAGCGGTGGTCAGACCGCCTGGTTCTTCGACGACGAAATCACCCTCGCCTGAAGCTCCCCTCGCCAAAACAGCCCGCTTTGACCAACAGCCCCAACCCTGAAGCCGCCAGCGGCGCCGGCGCACGCCAGCTGCTGGGCATGAAGGGTGCCAGCGGCACCAGCAGCATCTGGAAAATCCGGCTGCAGCTGATGAAGCCGGTCACCTGGATCCCCCTGATCTGGGGCGTGCTTTGTGGTGCGGCAGCCTCGGGCAATTTCCACTGGACCCTGCCAGAGGTGGGGGCCTCGATCGCCTGCATGCTGATGAGCGGGCCACTGCTGGCCGGCTACACGCAAACCATCAACGACTACTACGACCGCGAGATCGACGCGATCAATGAGCCCTACCGGCCGATCCCGTCAGGCGCGATTCCGCTGGGCCAGGTGAAAGCCCAGATCTGGATCCTGCTGCTGGCGGGTCTGGGTGTGGCCTATGGGCTCGACCTGTGGGCCGGCCACACCACCCCCGTGCTGCTGCTCCTCGCCCTGGGTGGCTCGTTTGTGAGCTTCATCTATTCAGCGCCGCCGCTGAAGCTCAAGCAGAACGGATGGCTGGGCAATTACGCCCTCGGCGCCAGCTACATCGCCCTGCCCTGGTGGGCCGGCCAGGCGCTGTTTGGCCAGCTCACCTGGACCACCGCGATCCTCACCTTGGCCTACTCACTGGCAGGCCTGGGCATTGCCGTGGTGAACGACTTCAAGAGCGTGGAGGGCGACCGGGCCCTGGGGCTGCAATCGCTGCCTGTGGCCTTCGGCATCGAGAAGGCCAGCTGGATCAGTGCCGGCATGATCGATGTGTTTCAGCTGGCGATGGTGGCCGTGCTGATCACCATCGGCCAGCATTTCGCAGCGGTGCTGCTGGTGCTGCTGATTATTCCCCAGATCACCTTCCAGGACATCTGGCTGCTGCGTGATCCGGTGGCCTTTGATGTGAAATACCAGGCCAGCGCCCAACCCTTTTTGGTGCTCGGCATGCTGGTAACGGCTCTGGCCATCGGCCACAGCGGCCTCGTTGCCTGAGGTGAGCCGCACCGCCAAGCCGACACGTCGAACCAATCTGGTCGGGACAGGCGTGCTGGCGGCCCTGATCGGTGGAGGTGTGGCCTGCGGACAGGCAGCCCTGGTGGCCGGCTTCGACAGCCTGCTGCCCGATGCCCGGGGCATCACCCAGTTCAACCGGCCCGGCACCCTGACGATCCTCTCGGCCGACGGCCAGGTGGTGCACAAGATCGGTCCGGTGACGCGCGAGAAGCTCACCCCCGACACGATGCCCGCCCTGGTGGAGCAGGCATTCATCGCTGCGGAAGACCGGCGCTTCTACCAACACGACGGCATCGACCCAGTGGGGATCGGCCGGGCCCTGGTGCGCAACATCACCCAGCGCTCGGTGGAGGAGGGCGCCAGCACGATCACCCAGCAGCTGGCCCGCACCGTGTTTCTCAGCCAGGACCGCACCCTGGTGCGCAAGATCAAGGAAGCCGCCCTGGCGGGCAAGCTCGAGCGCCAGCTCAGTAAACCGCAGATCCTCACCGAGTATCTGAATGTGGTGTATCTGGGCTCCAGCGCCTATGGCGTGGCAGATGCGGCCTGGGTGTACTTCTCCAAAACCCCCGAGCAACTCAGCCTGCCTGAGGCGGCCCTGATCGCCGGCCTACCCCCAGCCCCTTCGGTGTATTCGCCCCTGGTGAACCCGGAGCTGGCCCTGGAGCGCCGAGCGGTGGTGCTGCGCCGCATGCAGGAGGCGGGCTTCATCAGCGCCAGCGCGCAGCAACAGGCCGATGCTGCTCCGCTGCAGCTCAAGCCGGCTGAACCCAAATACTTGGACAGCCGCGCCCCCTACTTCAGCAGCTGGGTGCAGCAGGAGCTGCCCAAGGTGCTCACCCCCGAGCAACTCGAAGTGGGGGGGCTGACGGTGCGCAGCAGCGTCAACCTGGCCTGGCAGGAGCAGGCGCAAAAGGCGATCAACACCTACGCCAGTGGCGACATGGAAGGGGCCCTGGTGGCGATGGAGCCCGGCACGGGCTTGGTGCGGGCAATGGTGGGCGGCACCAACTTCAAGGCCAGCCAGTTCAATCGGGCCGCCCAGGCGCTGCGCTCGCCGGGATCCACCTTCAAGTTGTTTGTGTATCTCACGGCGCTGAAGCAGGGGATGCTGCCGGAGCGGGTGTTCCGCGATTCGGCCCGCTGCTTTGCCGGCTACTGCCCAAAGAACTTCGGAAACCGCTACCTGGGTGCGGTGTCGATGGTGGTGGCCCTGCAGAACTCGCTCAACACCGTGGCGGTGGCGCTGCTGCAGGAGCTCGGCTTCGACAAGGTGATCGACACGGCCAAGAGTCTGGGCATCACGCGGGAGGTGGGGCGCTTCTTCCCCCTGGCCCTCGGCGCCACCGAGCAGACCGTGGTGGACATGACCGCGGCCTATGCCGCCATCAACAACGGTGGCATCTACGTGAAGCCCACGCCGTTTGAGGAGATCCTCGGCCCCGACGGCGAGCTGCTGTGGAGCCGGCGGGTGGACGGCGACCAGGGCCGCCGGGCCGTGAGCAGCGACCTCGCCGCCCTGATGCTGTGGATGCTGCAGCGGGCGGTGCAGTCGGGCACCGGTGGCGGCGCCGCCCTGCCGGATCGGCCGGTGGCAGGGAAAACGGGCACCTCGGAAGGGGGGCGAGATCTCTGGTTCATCGGCTCGATCCCCCAACTCACCACCGGGGTGTGGCTGGGCTACGACGACAGTCGCGAAACCAAAAGCACCAGCGTGGTGGCCACCTACGCCTGGCGGGCCTTCATGGCGCCGATCAGCAAGGACCTGCCGGTGCGCCAGTTTCCGCCCAAGCCGGATCTGCAGGACACCTACCGAGGCGGCAAGAAGCCGCCGGAGCGCCGCAGTGATGCACCGGCCCGCCCCGACGCCCCATGGGATGGCGAGGACGCCCGGGAACTGGACCTCGATCCCACCCCGGGCCTCAGCGGCGGGCCCGAAGCACCAGCCACCAGCCCGGCCGCACCCCGGGCCGCTACACCCGGCACGCCCGCTCCCGCCAGCCCAGCACCAGCAACACCGCCACCCCTGGAAGCCCCACCGCCACCGGTGGCGGCACCCCCGCCGCCCTAAGCCTTCAAGGCCGCGGGTGCCAGCGGGGACTGCAGCAGGGCAGCAAAAAAGCCATCGCCTCCGCTGGGCTCCGGCCAGCGCTGCCACTGCTGCAGCCTCTGCCAGCTGGGGTGGTCGGCCAGGAAGCCCTCGAGGAGCTCGGCGTTTTCAGCCGGATGCACCGTGCAGGTGGCATACACCACCTGGCCGCCGGGCTTGAGCAGGGGCAGCAGGGCCTCCAACAGCTGACGTTGCAGCAGCACGAGCTCGGCGATCGCCTTGGGGGTGATGCGCCAGCGGGCATCAGCGTGGCGGGCCAGGGTGCCGAGCCCCGAGCAAGGGGCATCCAGCAGGATGCGATCAAAGCTGCCCAGCCACTCGGGCTTCTCGGCCGTCAGCGCAGCGGCATCGGCGGCCAGGGTGTGGATGCTCTGCAGGCCCAGGCGCGCCGCGTTGACACCCACCCGGCGCAGCCGCCCTTCGGAGCGATCCACCGCCCACACCTCGCCCTGGTCGCCCATCAACTCGGCCAGGTGGGTGCTTTTGCCGCCGGGGGCGGCGCAGGCATCGAGGATCCGCTCGCCAGGCTGGGGAGCCAGCAGCAGGCCCACCGCCTGGGCGGCACGATCTTGCACGCACCAGTGGCCCTCGGCGTAGCCGGGCAGGGCACGCAGCTCACCGCTGCGGCCCAGGAGCGTGAGACCGTTGGGCAGATCCGGCAGGGGGGCCGCCTCCACCCCGGCGGCGGCGAAGGCCGCAAGCACGGCGTCGCGGCTGGTGCACAGCGGGTTGACGCGCAGATCGAGGGCGGGGGGCTGGTTGCTGGCGCGGCCGAAGGCTTCAGCGGCGGCGGCTTCAGCGGCGGCGGCATCAGCGGCGGGGGGCAACCACTCCAGCACCAGCTCGGCGAGCCAGGCGGGCAGGGAGTGGCGCAGGCCAAAAGCCGCCGCTGAATCAGGCGTGGCATCGGCGAGCAGGGGGCCCAAGCCATCCCAGGGCTCAGGCCCGGCCCCCGCGCGCCGCCGCCCGCAGGCCCGCAGCAGGCCATTGGCCACCAACGCCAGCCGACCGAGCTTGCCCCGTTTCGCCAACTCCACGGTGGTGCTCACCGCCGCCGAAGCCGGCACCCGGCTACTGAACAGCAGTTGGTAGAGACCGAGGTGCAGCAGCCAGCGCAACTTGGGCGGCTGGCGGACGGCCGGCACCTTGCCGAGGGCATCGAGCCAGGCATCGAGCAGGCGCCGCTGGCGGATGGCGCCGTAGGCCAGTTCGGTCGCAAGGGCACGGTCGGCCCCCTCGAGGGGATGGCGCTGCAGCTCCCGCTCCAGGGCCACATCGGCGTAGGCGCCACCCCCCACCGCCAGCAACACCTGCCAGGCCAGTTGGCGCGGCGCCAGGCCCACGGGCACGGAGAGAGTCGGCAAAGCAGCGGCAGTGGTGGCGGCAGTGGTGGCGGCAGCGGGGGCGGAACGGGGGGTCAGGGATCGGGGTGCTGAGGGCTTGGCTCCACAACTAGCGCGCACGGAGCCCACGGGAGGAAGGGGGGCGGCGCCTGTGTGTGGTTTGGAAGTTGGCTAAGGATGACTAAGCGCCTGGAACGGCACACCCCGGGACGGTCGGGTCTGCCGAGACGGTTGGGCCTGCCGAGACGGTTGGGCCTGCCGAAACGGTCGGGTCTGCCTGGACGATTGGGGCGCGCCAGCGGTGGAGGGCCAGGGGCAGGCCGCCGCCGGCGTCGACGGGGATGCCTTCGGCAAGCAGCAGCTCGCGTTGGATCCAGTCACTGCCTTCACGGCTGGGGGTAAAGCTGATCTGGCCGC
>JBIPLV010000346.1:0-12705 GCA_044369475.1 Cyanobium sp.
GTCCTGCGCCCCGTTCCAGTGGCAGCGGCTCACGGCTCCGGCCTGCTCCAGCCATTCGCCATAGAGCGCAGCGCTGCCGCCATCGTGCGGCTGGGGAGCCTGCACCGCAGGAATCCAGGACCCCGGTAGCCACGGTCCATGGTGAGCATGCTGCAGATGGCGGCGATAGGAGCTCGCCTCGCAGCGGGGCAGCAGAACGCAGCTGTCCCACGCGTCGTCCATCGCCATGCCCACCAGCCATGGCGGATCGACGGTTCCCAACCGGCGCAGCTCACGCTGCAGGCTCAGCCGCAACCGCCTCGGCCCGAAGCGGGCATGGCTGAAACCCCCGATGTCGCCCAGCAGCAGCACCGGTCGCTCGCAAAGGCGCAGCGACCCAGGCTGCTGCAGCCAGCCAGCCAGGACCCGAGCCAGGCGCTCCTCACCGTGCGGACTGAGTGGCTGCCGCAATTGCAGCATCGGCGCCACAGCCAGGGCGGCGGCATTGGAGTTGGCGTTGGCCAGCCAATCCTGAAGTGGCCCGGCCGGCAGCCCCTCCCCTGCCGCATCCACCTCCAGATCCACCACCCAGGCCTGCACCCCCAGATGCCGTGCCTGATGCGCGAGCGAGCCTGGATCACCAGCAGGGTGGCCATCCAGCCGACACCACCACCGAACCATGCAGCCCCTCGTTCACTGGCATCTTCGCGTCTCATTAACCTGCCGTGGTGCTTCAGGGATGCGTGATGCGCGACTGGTACTCACCGCTGCCACTCACGACGGCCTCCCGGGCGCTGCTCAGCCAGGCCGGCCTTCAGCGTTGGCTGGCAACGGAACCTGCCTATCCGCAGGCGGGTTGCCTGCTGCTCTACGACACCCCTGATCTGGTGCTGAGGGCGGCGACGCAACAGGAGGAGCCGCTGCCGCTCACAGCCAACCAGCTGACTGAGGCCTACCGCGAGCTGCGGCAGTGCTCGGAGCGAACGGGCCAGCCCCTGCTGGCGATCTGGCAGCTGCAGCACCTGGGCCAGGAGGGCCTGCAGCGGTGGCTTGCAGACGGTGACCAGCCGGAGGCAACGCCCGACTCCGCAGACGTTGTACCGGCCACCGCGGAACCGCTGATCACGGCTGCCACCCTCAGCCTGATCGAAACGGATCCGCAGCTGCTGACTGCCTACACCGCCCTGGAGCTGCGCGCGCAGCTGCTGGGTCGCGAGCCAGACCTGCAGTACAGGGCACGCCTGCTGCAGGCCATCGATCCAGGCGCGCTGCTGCAGTCGTTGCGGGAGACACTTCAGAACGCGATCTCCGTGGGCGCCGTGCAGCAGGCCCAGCAGAGCGCCCATCAGATCGAACTCCAGAACCAGCGCCAGCAATTCGAATCCCAGCTCGCCACTCTGCAGCAACAGCTGGAATCCTCAGCCGCCAAGCTCTTCGAGGCGCGAGAAGAGGCAGACCTCACGCTGCAGCAGCTTCATCAGGTGCAGGAGGAATTGGAGCACTACTTTCTGCTCTGCCGCGGCCAGAACGAATTGCTCAGCCAATACGGAGAGCAGCAGCTGCGCGTGCAGAAATTACTGGCACGAACAGTTCTGCCTAATCGGCAGGATTGGGCTGGCGTTGCTCCACGGCCCTGAGAAAGGCATCAAACGCCTTGAGTGCCAGCTGCGGATCGTGCAATTCGCGCTGAAGCAGAGAATCGCCGGCCTGCCCATCAGACTGCTGCAGAGCAACGGCTCGCTTGAGCCCGTGCCGCCAGCCATCCCACTCCGGATCCGCCAGGATCGCATCGCTCAGCACCCGGATCGCCTCCTCCACCCGGTTGGCGCTGAGCAGCTCATCGGCGCGATCCATCGTGGCCTGGCGATCGGCCTGACGCCCGTAGAGGCTGAGCATCTCTGCCGTCTCCTGCGCCAACACGGCATCGTCGCGCGCTTGGAGATCCCGCCACACGGCCACGGCGTCCACGATGCGCTCCAGATGCACCAGAGCCCGGGCGCGATTGTCCTGCAGCCAGCCGTTCGGCAGCCCCGCGTCCACCGCCGCCTCCAGCAGGGCCAGCGAGGCGGCCGCCTGGCCCCGCTCCCGGGCGGCGATGGCGTCCTTGAGGATGGCGTCCTCCAGCGCGGCGGGCGTGTCAGCACCCCTCCAAACCCACTCCAGGCTGATGCCGTGCTCAGCCGCATGGCGGCTGAGCTGCTGGGGCAGCTCAGCGAGCAGGAGCCGCTCCTGTTCAGCCGCCAGCGGCTCGGCTATCGCGCTCATCGCGGCGTCGCCACCCGATGCCAGCTCCTGCCACAAGGCCAGAGCTGATCCACGGCGGCCCAGCGCGACGAACGCCCGCGCCCGGTTGTCCTGCAACCAGGGGGAGGAGAACCCCAGCTCCAGGGCGGTATCCAGCAGGGCAAGCGAGAGCTCGGGCAGCCCGTTCTCCCGGATGGCGATCGCCTCCTCCAGCAGTGCATCCTGGACCGCCTGCAGGCTGGGCAGCTCAGCGGCCAGAAAGCGCGGAGCCCAGCTGTGAGAACCAGCGGCGCGGCCGACCGCCAGCAGCAGCTCCTCAATCAGAGCGCCACGCAACTGACCAGCCAGGACAGACGCCATTGCCGCCACCGATGCATCCGGGTGAGTGGCGAGCGACTCCCAGATCGCAGAGGCCTCCAGGCGTTGTCCGAGTGCAACCAACGCCCGCGCCCGGTTGTCCTGCAGCCAGGGGCTCTCATGCCCTGCCGCGGCAGCCTGCTCCAGCAGGTGCAGAGAAGCCCTGGCCTGGCCCAGCTCACGCAGGCTGATCGCCTGCTCCAGCAGGGCGGTGAGCACCGCCTTGTCGAGATCGCCTGCCGGCTGCTGATGCCCGCTGAGCTCCGCCAGCTGGCTGCGGGCGGCGGCGGCGATCGCTTCGGTAGCGCTGCCGCAGAGCGTGGTGAGGAGCAGCCTGGCCTCCTCCACTCGCCCCAGGGCCAGCAGCGCCCGAGCGCGGTTGTCCTCGATCCAGTCGCTGCTGAGGCCGGCATTGCGCGCAATCTCAAGCAGCTGCAACGAGAGATCGGCCCGCTGCTCCTGCCTCAGGGCGATCGCTTCCTGCAGCACAGCAGTGAGCGGATCTTCAGCAGCATCTGAAGAATCGAGAAAGCGGGGTTCATGCCCCAGCCCGCGACAACTGCTTCTCAGGAAGGCCTGGAGGGTGGAGCTCATCAGGCTGTGGAGATCTTGTTTCCGGATTATCCCAGTGGCCAGGCCTGCGTTAGCAGAGCAACGGATGGGAGAATCACCTCAACCACCTGCTTGGCGGCGATGGGGGCCACACCGCTGGAGCCAGCGCAGCTGCAGGCCCAGGCCCTGGTTCTGGAAGAGCAGCAGTCGTGGCAGGAGCTGCTGCTGCTCACCCAGCAGCAACGGCCCTGGCATGCCGAGGATGACCGGCTGACCGGCTATCTGGATTACCTCGCCGGCCGTGCACTGCTGGAGCAACGGCAGCCCGATCAGGCCGAACCGCTGCTCCGAAACGCCAGTGCGGCACTGCCTGAGGTGCCGTTCACCCACAACCTGCTCGGCCGGTCGCTGGCGGACCGACAGAACTGGCTGGGCGCCGTGACCGCACAGCAGCGCTGCATCAGCCTCAAACCTGATTTCGGCTACGCCTGGCTGGAACTGGGGCGTGCCCGCGAGGCGCTCGGGGATCTCGCAGGCGCGGAGGCAGCTTTTCAGCGGGCCTTGCCATTGCTGCCGGACAACACCTGGCTGCAGCGCCGCCACGCCAGCCTGCGGATCACCTTGCTTCTTCGCGCGGGCGACGGAGATGCCGCCGCAACAGCGATCGGCGAGCTGCACCGCCAGGGACCGGTTCCGGGCGGACTGCTGCAGACCTGGCTGGAGCTGGCGGCCGCACTGCTGACCTCTGGAAAGCTGGCCCACGCCAGCGCCGTGGCCACGGCCATCGCCACCGGAGCGGAGCAGGCGGCATGCCCAAGCCCCCTGGCCAGCCGCTGCCCATTGCTGCTGCAGGCGCTGGCCCTGCTGCTGGACCAGGAACCGCCCAGCCAGCCAGAGCCGAACCCTCGCGACCTTGCCGGCGCCCTGCACGAAGCGCTGTGGCTGCCGAACGACAGGCGCGAGCAAGCCATCTGGCGCTCCAGCCTCTCCGGACTGCTGCAATCCGCGGGCCATCGCCTCAGCCGGATCACGACCCCGGCTCCGCTGGAGCTGCTGCCGCTGCTCGACTCGCTGGCGGAGCTGGCCGCATCCCGCTTCGAGGAGCCTGAACTCGCGCTGCAGCTGCTGCAGACGGCGCTGGCCTGGCCTGGCCTGAGCGATCCACTGCGGCAACAGCTCGCTGAACGGGCAGCCGAGGCAGCGCTGGCTGCCGCTTCGGCTGCGGACGCCCAACCCGCCGAAGCGTGGCGACTCCTGAGTGAGGTGATCCGATTGCTGCAGCCCGTGCCGGAAGGACAGCGCACCGCCCGAGGCAGGGCGACCCTCCTCGAGGCCCACCTCGGGCTGGCCGGCCATGACCTGCCAGCCGACCTCCTGAACCTGCGCACGCAGGTTCAGGAGGTGTTCGCCGCCTATGGCTCCCGCTCGCTGCCGGGTTCCCTACGACGCGCCCTCGATCAACTGCTCGTGCGGCTGAACCACACGGTGCTGACGGGCACCGCAGGCCTGGCCCGCCGCGCCGGCCAGATCCAAGCCGCCCAAGAGCTCCGCCGGCAAGGTCTGGAGCTGATCGCCGAGCTCACCACCCACAGCCTGAATCCCCCGGGTCCTGCACCCCTGCCCCGGAGCCACCGGCCGCGCCGCCGCTGGTTGCTGCTCGCTTCCACCGATCTGCCTCAGTGCTTCCTCTATCGGGTGCAACAGAAACGCGAACAGCTGGAGTCAATCGACCAGGACGCGCAGATCCTGGACGTGGAAACCCTGGTGAGCTGGACTGCGGCCTCGGCTCTGCTTGGAGCCGACGTGATGGTGGTGTGTCGACTGCCGGGCACGTACCCGGTGCTGCGGGCCATCGGCCTGGCGCAGCGTTTTGGGATCCCCGTGTACTACGACATCGATGATCTGATCTTTGACGCGCAGCACTTCCCGCCTCCTCTGGCCAGCTATGGCGGCACCATCTCAGCCGATCTGCACACCGGCCTTGCCCTCGATGCCCCGCTGTTCGAGGCCGCCATGCGACAGGCCGACGGTCTGATCATGTCGACCCCCACCCTGGCCCAACGCTGGCGAGAGCTGCATCCCAACCAACGCCAGCCGGTGCTGGTGCTGCCCAACCTGGCACCACCGGCGCTGCGGCGTGAAGCTGCCGCCGCACGGGAGCGGCTGCAGCAGGCCCCAGCGGCAGGCGCGCCAAGACTGCTGGTGTCGAGCGGTACCCTCGCCCACAAGCAGGTGTGGTGCGATGAACTCGCTCCCGCCCTGGCGGAGGTTCTGCAACGCCATCCGACAGCGCAGCTGGACCTGGTGGGCAGCATCGGCTGGCCTGAGCATCTCCGCGGGACGGCGCCCGGACGCATCCGCGAGATCCCCTTCAGCGATTACACCAGCTATCTGCGCCACCTCAGCCGTGCCCAGATCGGCCTGGCTCCGCTGGAGCCAGGAATCGTGACCGATGCCAAGAGCGCGATCAAATGGATGGAATACAGCCTGATGGGGCTGGCCACGGTGGTGAGCCCCACCGCCACCTACCGAGAGGTTGTTGAAACCGGTGTGCATGGGCTGGTGGCCAGCGACCGGCAGGGTTGGGTGAACGCGATCGAGCGGCTGATCAGCAACCCGCAGTTGCGCCAGTCCGTGGCCCAGCAGGCACATCAACGGGCGCTCGAGCTGTTCGGGTCCGCTGCCGGCCAGGGTTTCTGGCAACAGCTTCAGGCCGGGGAGTCTGCCGTGGCAGCACCAGCGCGACGGGTGCTGCTGATCAACTGCTTCTTCGCCCCCCAGTCGGTGGGGGGCGCCACCCGGGTGGCCCAGGACCGTGTTCGGGAGCTTCTGGCTTCCGGCACGGCGGAGCAGACCGTGGAGGTCACCGTTCTCTGCACCGATCTGGAGCCCTGGCAGGGACAACCGGCGGATGGGGCGATGCCCCTTGATGCACACGACTGGTTCGGGGCCAGGGTTGTGCGTCTCGGGCTGCCGGCCAAGCCCTGGGACCTGCACCACGATGGCGAGGTGGAGCAGTTCTGCCGCGAGTGGTTCCAGCGGGAGGGTTTTGATGAGATCGAAGCCCATGCGGTGCAGATCCTCACTGCGGCACCGCTGCGCGTGGCGCAGTCGCTGGGCATTCCTTACCGCGTGGTTCTGCATGATGGCTGGTGGCTCAGCCGGCTGCAATTCCTCACCCGGGACGATGGCACACCCGTGGATCCCCAGGATCCACGGAACGACCTGGATCCGGAGGCTGACGACGCGCAGAAAAACGCTGTGATGGAGCGGCGCCGCGACCTGCTGGAGATCCTGGCCGGCGCGGACGAGCGCTTGGCGGTATCGGAATCGTTCGCTGATCTCTACAGACAGGCAGGCGTGCGCAAGGTGGGCGTGCGACGGAACCGGTCGCCCGAAGCGGCGCAGGCGGTGGCTGATCAGCCGCGAACCCAGCGCCACCGCGACGAGCCTGTGCGGTACTGCATGGTGGGTGGAATGGCGGTGCACAAAGGCTATGCGGTGCTGCGGGCCGCCATTCAGGCCGCTCAGCTGGGAAGCGGCGCCAGCTTCACCGTGGTGGACCACCGGCTGAAGGCGGACAACCCGGGGTATCACCTCCGCTGGGGAGGTTCGGCGGTGGCATTCATCCCACCGCTCCCGATGGACCGCATGCCGAGGTTCTACGCCAGCCAGGAGGTACTGATCGCTCCTTCGATCTGGCCGGAGAGCTTCGGCCTTGTCACACGGGAGGCGCTGGCAGCAGGCCTTTGGGTGATCGCCAGCCGTGCCGGCGCCCTGGCGGAACCGATCCAGCATGGCGTGAATGGCCTGGTGGTGGAACCGGGATCGATCGCAGGCCTTCAGGCTGCCCTCACCGAAACCATGAACCGCTACCACATAGGCTAGTTTTGCCCTTCAGCCCAAGAACAACCGAGCAGCTCGGCAACCATCAAGGCCACAATTGTCGCGCAGGCTTCAACTGCAAATGAGAGCCACACGTTCTCCACGCAAACAGACGTAGCGACCACCGCCAGCGCACAGGCTCCAGCAAAGACATGACGATGATTCAACACAGAGCTGCGAAGTGGGCCGAGAGCCCCGTCTCAGAATGGAGAAGAACGCTTGAGAGCCTTCTCTGCTGCGAAGCGCAGAAACAAGGCCCTACGTTTGTTTCACTTGACCAACTGAAACAAACGATCACAGGGTATTTCGAAGTTGCCAGCCACGAAGAATCGTTTGTATACCAACACGCCATGGCTGTTGTTCAGCCCAGCCTGGGTGCAGCGTATTCCTATGATTCCGGCATAGCACTTGCAGGCTCTTACCTGCGCCGCATGCCCAATGGCATGCAAACGCCGCATTGCCATCAATTCTACATTGAACCTGTTTGGCATTGGCAGGGCATTGACGCCATAGAGGGCCCATGCATCTATCTGCCGTTTGCCTGTTTCAACAACTTTGGCCATTTTGTTACAGAAACAATATCTTACCTTTGGGCTTTCACGGAAAGCGCCTTGGAGATTCCCAGCTGCCAAGTCATTATTGGCGGCTCTTCTGATCACGATCTAGCCAGACTGGTCGCGCAGCTCATCGAGACTGCGGGGCATCAAGTGGTTTTCGAACAGGATCTCCCAAGCCGCTTCCTCGCCGAACAGCTCTACATCCCAAGCTCAACATTTTCACTCCACAACAAAGTCAATGCGCTGTATCTTAAAACAGCCCAAGCAATCGGTCGCCTCATTACCAAGACAGCCAACAAGAAAGACGCTGCATCCAGCAGCTCAAGCCTGATTTATCTATCCCGGTCAAAACTACCAACATCACTGAGAACAATCTTGGGAGAGAACGAGATTGAAGCAAACCTCGCCAAACGAGGGTGGCAAATCCTTCACCCCGAACAGATGCCTCTTGATGCACAGCTTAACGCCTATTCACAGGCGAGCGTGATTGCTGGATTTGAAGGATCGGCATTTCATGCACTCGCAATGTGCGAAACCAGCACAAAAAGTCCGCTGATCGTGATGATGGGGGATGCATTATCTCCCGACTTCTTGATGCAATTCAGCTGCCAAGGATTGAATGGCTACTACGCACGCTGCTCCACGCCACAAAACATGAAAGACATTGGCGATCTTCACATTGAGACTCGCCAGCTAGACTACAGCCCTAAAGAAATCACCGATACAGTTCACCGGTTGGCACTCGAAGAATTAAACAATGTTAAATTCCTATGACCAACTCTCTTGACCTTGGCTGTGGCGATAATCCACAGAATCCCTTTGGCGCCACTCATCTCTTCGGGATTGACTCCACCAGGACGGCAAAGCGCGAGGACAACATTGTCGAAGTTAAAACTGCCGACCTAGCCGCAGCTCCAATTCCTTATCCAGACGCCTTCTTTGACTATGTGACGGCGTTTGACTTTATTGAGCACGTACCTCGCCTCATTTATCTTGATGCCAAGAGCAAGACTCCATTTGTCGATCTCCTCAGCGAGGTTTACAGAGTACTGAAGCCGGATGGCATCTTTTACTCTGTGACCCCAGCCTATCCCAGTCCAAAAGCCTTTCAAGACCCAACCCATGTGAACATCATCACCGAAGAGACTTTCCCCAAGTATTTCTGCGGTGATTTCCCCTGGGCACGCGCATACGGATTCAAAGGCAAGTTCACTCTCATGCTTCAAGAGTGGAGAGACGAATCTCATCTGGCCTGCAAAATGCAAAAAAGCTGAACTCCTTCGCTCAATCCTGCAACCCATCTGCCAGGGTGGACCAGAGTGTCGCGAGCCCGTCATGCGCGCGGCTATATTGCAGCACACAAATAAGCAAATAGCAGATCATAACTTGCCCAGGGCCGTTGATAGGGCTCTGCGTCCTGATCAAACACTGAGGGAAGCAACGGTGCCGTGATCATCAGCAGATCCTGCTGGCGCTCAATCGCTGCCGCCCCAAGCTTGAAGCACACCAGTGTGGCTTCCACCCCATAGGCATCCCGCAGCATCGCGACCAGATCAGTGGCGAAAGCAGCCGCAAGATCCGGATAGATCAACTCCGGGCTGGCCGTCCTCTGGCGATAGGGCTCCAACTCCAGCGCCGGCATCAGGCCTTCGAAGATCAGCAGACAACGATCCGCCTGCTGCAGCATCTGGCGCAGGCGCTCGAATAGAAATGTGTATTTCGCATTGATCCGCACAAGTTGCTCATCCAGGTTTTCGGTGCTGAGCTCACCTGTAGCCATGCGCTCGAAATCATGCAGATGCAGAATCTGATCGCGGCTGTTCAGAGCAACCTGGGCTGACTGCGTGAAGAATACCTGTTCTCTGGAGAGGGAAAAACGATAATCAGGCCTCAGCATCTGCAGCAGGGAGCTGGCTGGTGTCACCCACCAATCGAACGGAAAAGCCAGCTGCTGATCGAACAGCCGACGCACATGAAAGGCACTGCGGCAATAAGGCCCAGCCGAAAACACCAGATCGAACTGACTCAGGTGTTGCTGCACCAGAGCACGTCCATACGCAGTGGAAAGGTCCTGCATGGGGCTGTCAACGAAATGGACCGGGTTGGCCGCCATGGCTATGGCACTGAGACCAAGCACCCCGAGGAGTCCTTCCCATGATCACGGATAACCATCGAGCTCCCGTGGGCGCCCATCGGCATGAATCTGGCTGCTGCCGCTGGGGAACCAGGGATCGCCCCGGCCCATCAGCTGCGGATGCGACCGCGCCAGACGCTTGCTGGCGGGGCCGAGGCTGAGGCTTCCCCGTGGATCCCGGCTCTGGCATTCGTGATGCAGCAGCACCGCGGCAGGCTCCACCACCATCCGCAGGCCAGCCCGCCCCAGCCGCAGGCAGAAGTCCACATCATTGCCCTCCACGGGTAACCGTTCATCGAAGCCGCCCACGCGCTGCCAGTGATCCCGTTGCACCATCAGGCAGGCTCCCGTCACCGCCGGCCAGCCGGTGAGCAGCTGGGTCCGGCCCCGATGGGCCGCCGCCGGCCAGGCAAGGCCCCGGTAGGCGTGCTCCGCACCCCGGCCATCGGCACCGAAGCCAAGCCTGATCCCCGCATGCTGAATCCGCCGATCGGGGTAGAGCAGCACCGCTCCCACGGCACCCACCACCGGCCGCAGCGCCTGGCTGGCCATCGCCTCAAGCCAGCCCACCTGGAGCGCCTCCACATCGTTGTTCAGCAGCAGCAACAGCGGAGCATCGCCGGCCCGGATGGCCCGGTTGTTGAAGCGGCTCCAGTTGAACGGGCCGCCCTCTCGAAACACGCGGAAACGATCCCCCAGCCGCCGGCGCCAGCTTGCCAGCAGCGCCGCGGTGGCCGGCTCACGAGAGGCATGGTCGACCACCGTGATCTGCAGGGCCGGATAGCGGCCGCAACTGCTCTCCACACTCTCCAGGCAACGGCCCAGCAGCTGGGCCTGATCCTTGCTGGGAATCACCACCTGCACCGCCGGCGGCTCCGCCGGCAGGGCCCACTGCAGCTGAAACTGGCCCGGCCGTCCCGCCGGACGCACCCGCACACACTCTCCCTGGCCTTGCAGCTGCCGCTCCAGCACGGCCGCCCTGCCCTGTTCCTCCTCGAAGCTGTAGCGCTGCTCACCGCAACGATGCACCAGCACCTGAGGGATGGCGAGCACCACCGGCTGCCGCGCCAGCGCCGCCAGCTGCCAGGCCCAGACGGCCTGGCGATCGCCGGTTGGCGGAGGCGGCAGGCCCTGCTGTTGCAACCAGTCGAGTCGCCACACACTGCAGGCCTCCAGCCAGGGACTGCTCCAGAAGCTCTCCGGCACCCAGCCCGGCTTGAACCAAGGGTCGTGGCGCCGGCCGTTGCCATCCAGCCGATCCTCATCGGCGTACACGAGCTGGGCTCCCACCCCGGAGCGGGAGGCTGCCGCTGCGCTGATCGCTGCCTCCATCGCCAGCAGTGCGTCGCGCCGCAGCCGGGCATCGGCCGCCAGCAGCACCAGCCAGCCAGCAGCGCTGGGCCACAACCCTGCTTGTCGCTCCACCACCCGCTGCTCCCCATCCAGCCGGGCCCAGCCACCGGATCCCTCCGGCAGCCACCACTGCTCCTGCAGCGACTGAGCCGATGGGGGCAGCGCCGGCTCCAGGCGCTCACACCAATGGCGATAGCCCTGGAATCCCAGGCCATCGGCGAGGCTTTCGCCGCCCAGCCAATGCCGTCGCTCGGCATCACGGGCTAAAGCGGCGATCCAGCCTTCCTGCGGCAGCCACCAGCCCGCCTGGCGGAAGGCGGCGGCGGCCTCATCAGCCTGGCCCAGCTGCTGCAGCAGCTCCCCGGCCGCAAACCAGTTCCAGCCCAGCTGCGGATGCAGGCCGCAGCTGCGGCGCTGGCACTCCAACGCCTCAGCCCAGCGCTGCTGCCGAGCCAGGGCCTTGCCCAGCCGGTGCCAGCCGGCGCCGTGTTCCGGCTGCCCCTGCAGCAGCTGGCGCCAGAGCCCCTCAGCCCGCTGCCAGGCCTGCTGGGCTTCCGCCTCGCCGGCGGCGGCCTCCAACTTCCAGGCACCAGCGCTCATGGCCTCAACCCTGGCGCCAGCAGAACTGATCCGCCAACCAGCAGGCGGCCTGCGGCAGCTGCTCGGGCAGAAAGCGATAGGCCGCCCGTGGGCCCTCTTCCAGGTCCTGGCAGAACTCCTGCGGCAGCCAAAGTGGTTCCTCGGCGCCCTGGCCACCCCAGGGATGGGGCCCGCCACGATTGCGACCGCTGCAGGAGTGCACGACCCCGGGCACGCCCTCCTGGAACCAGCCGAGCTTGTGCTGCACCGTGCCCTGGTGGCAGAGATAGCCATCCACCGCCGCACCCAGGGCAATGCTCTCCGCCAGGCGGAGGCCGATCACCTCCACCAGCGGCAGATCCAGGCCCGCCAGTGCCTGCCGCAGCGCTGAGGCCTGCTGCCGCTCCTCAGCAAGCACCCCCGCCACCGTCGTGCCGTAGATGGGGGTGTCCGGGCCATCCCCTTGCTGGATGGAGAACCCATCGAGCAACAACAGGGGCAACGGCTCACTCCGCTGCTGCAGCTCAGTCATCCAGGCGGCCACCAGCTGCGGCAAACCATCGGCCCAGGCTCCTCGCGTCTTAAGGCTCACCCACAGCACCCGGCCACCAGCCACCCGCCAGGCTTCCAGTGTCGAGAGCAGCTGGCGGGCCCCATCGCCCAGCTGCCACCCACAGAACTCGCGCAGGCGCTGCCGCAGGCCACCGTGAATCGCCTCGGGCCGCTGGCTGAGTGGCAGCTCGAACGCCACACCCAGCGACGCCGCTGCGGCAGTGGGCTGCCAGTCCGCCTGGGGATAGAGGGCTTCGATCGATCCGAACGGCTCCTGCCCGAGCCACTGCAGCGGCAGCCCCTGGGTCCCGCAGGCCTCGAGGGCGGTGAGCACATTCAGCAGCTGGTGGGCGAAATTGGGATGCCCCTCGAGAATCAGCTGCCGGGGTCGCTGCGGCTCCAGCACCGCCGGCCAGGGGGTGGCCGTCACCAGCAGAGGCAGCAGTTCGGCCAGGGCCAGCAGAAACCAACGGCTCGGCGCCAGCGAACAGGGAAGCAGCAGCAGCACCTGCT
>JBIPLV010000168.1:0-3644 GCA_044369475.1 Cyanobium sp.
CGCCTGCGCGCCCCCGGACGGCGGCGGCGCTGGATGGGCGGTCTGGACGGCTGAAGCAGGCTGGAGATCCGGTGAATCGGAGGTCTCGAGCTGATACCGCGGCTGGCAATCATACCAGGCGGCTTTGGGGAAGATGGCCTCCGGATAGCCCACCCGCAGCAGGCACAGGCCCTGGGGTGGCGCTGCTTCCTTCACGTCGGCCCGCCGGCACTCGCGCCAGCGGCCTTCAAAAACCTCCTGGCTGAGCCGGCCTTCGCCGACCGCCACCAGTTGGCCAAGCACGAGGCGCACCATGCCGTAGAGGAAGCCGCTGGCCTGGAGCTCCACGGTGATGAGGTCGCCCTGCCGCTCCAGCCGCACCTCCTGCAGGGTGGTGCGGCCGTGGGCGCGGCGGCTGCCGGCCCGTTGGAAGGCCGAGAAGTCGTGTTCACCCAGCATGGCCTCAAGGGATTGGGCCATGGCCTGGTCGTCCAGCCGCTGCTGGTAGCGATGCCAGCTCCAGGGCGCCAGAAACAGATTGGGGGTGCGGGCGTTGTGGATCGTGTAGCGGTAGCGCCGGTAGGTGGCGCTGAAGCAGGCGTGCCAGGAGGGCGGCACGGCCCTGGCGGCGCGGATCCGGATCGATTGGGGGAGGCGTCCGTTCAGCGCCTTGGCCCAGCGCTCCGGTGGGATCGGTCCGGCAGCGTCGAAGTGCGCCACCTGGCCAGCCGCGTGCACGCCGGTGTCGGTGCGGCCCGCCGCCATGGTGCGACCAGACCCCAGCGGATCCAATGCGGTGATCGCCGCCTCAAGGGTTTCCTGCACGCTGGGGGCGTTGCGCTGCCGCTGCCAGCCGCAGAACGCCGCGCCGTCGTACTGCAGGCAGAGGGCGATGCGGCGCAGGGACGGGCTGGATGGGGGCAAGGGCGCCATGGGGCCATTAAAAAGCCGCGGAGGGAGGAACCCGCCGCGGCCTGGATCTGCTTGGGATGACTCGGTGCTCGATCGAAGCGGGTCAGACCAGCTCGATGATGGCCATCTCGGCGTTGTCGCCGCGGCGGGGCACGGTGCGGATGATGCGGGTGTAACCGCCTTGACGCTCGCCGTAGCGCTCCTGGGCTTTGTCAAACAGGGCGTGCACCAGCTGCTTGTCGTAGATGTAGCCAATGGCGCGGCGTCGGGCCGCCAGGCTGCCGTCCTTGGCCAGGCTGATCATGCGCTCGGCCTCGTCGCGGAGGGCCTTGGCGCGGGCTTTGGTCGTGGTCACCCGACCTTCACGGATCAGCTGGGTGGTGAGTCCACGCAGCATGGCTTTGCGTTGGTCGGCGGGGCGTCCCAGCATGGGGACTCGGCACTGGTGTCGCATGGGACTGGGGCTGGTGAGGTGGCGTATCGGAAAACGGGGCCGCCGATTCAGGCGCTGGTGCGGCTCTGGGGCAGGGTGATGCCGATGCGCTCCAGCGCTTCGATCACCTCATCGGCTGACTTGGAGCCGAAGTTTTTGATCTCCAGGAGATCTTCGTAGCTGAAGCCCATCAGGTCGGACACGGAGTTGACCTGGGCGCGCTTCAGGCAGTTGTAAGCCCGCACGGAGAGGTTGAGCTCTTCGAGGGGAATCTGGGCCTCGGCGGAGGGTTCCGGCTCCAGACCGGGCTCTTCCACCATGGTGAGGCTGGCCAGGGGCTGGAACAGCGCAATCAGCTGGTTGGCCGCTTGGGCCATGGCGTCGTCGGGGGTGACGCTGCCATTGGTTTCGATCTCCAGGCGCAGGCGCTCCCGGGCGGAGCCGCCTTCGCCCACAGCGGTTTCATCCACCGTGTAATTGACTCGGCGCACGGGCTTGAACACGGCATCGATCTGCAGCAGGTCGATGGCGCTGGTGTCTTCGCTGTGGCGATCGACGGGGCGGTAGCCGACGCCGCGCTCCACATGCACTTCCATCTCCAAGCTGTGGCCCTCGGCCACGGTGGCGATCAGGCGATCGCCATCAATCACCTGCACCTGCGAGGAGAACTGCAGGTCGGCGGCTGTCACGGTGGCGGGGCCATTCACAACCAATCGGCCGATTTCCAGCTCGCGGTTGCGGCTGTTCACCGAGATCTGCTTGCAATTCAGCAGGATGTCGAGCACGTCTTCGCGCACGCCAGGCACGGTGGCGTACTCGTGATTGACGCCGGAAATGCGCACGGCGGTGATGGCGCTGCCCTCGAGGCTGCCGATCAGGACGCGCCTGAGGGCGTTGCCGAGGGTGGTGGCTTGGCCGCGATCGAGCGGGCCAATCAGGAAGGTGCCGGTCTGGGACCGGTCTTCGGCGACCTGATGCTCGATCCGATCAATTTGGTAATGCAGCACGGTCTGAAGGGTCGAAAGGTTGATAGAAGCCCCGGGGGCAAGCACGAGACGACGAATCAGACGCGACGGCGCTTGGAGCGGCGGCAGCCGTTGTGGGGAAGGGGGGTCACGTCGCGGATCAGGGTGATCTCCAGGCCCGCAACCTGCAGGGCGCGAATGGCGGTTTCCCGGCCGGAGCCTGGACCACGCACCAGCACTTCGATCTGTCGCATCCCCTGTTCGAGGGCGCGGCGAGCGGCGGCCTCGGCGGCGGTTTGGGCAGCAAAGGGGGTGCCTTTGCGGGCACCCTTGAAGCCGCTGGCTCCGGCTGAGCTCCAGGAGATCACTTCACCGGCCGTGTCGGTGATTGACACGATCGTGTTGTTGAAGGTGCTCTGGATGTGCGCCACACCGTTGGGGACGTTGCGCTTCGTCTTCTTGGCGCCGGATTTCTTGGCTGGTTTTGCCATGGCGGAAAGGCCTGCTGGTGCAGGAGGTGATCAAAGAACGTGAAAGGGGGTCGCTCTGGTGACGCCGGACGCAGGAGAAGCTCCGAGCGGCAGGGCGAGGGGGCATCGAAGAAGGGGCGGGGCGCCTTACTTCTTCTTGCCGGCCACGGTTTTGCGGGCACCGCGGCGGGTGCGGGCATTGGTGCGGGTGCGCTGGCCCCGGACGGGCAGGCCCATGCGGTGACGACGGCCCCGCAGGCAGCCGATGTCCTGGAGACGCTTGAGGGCCATGCCCTCCTGCCGACGCAGGTCGCCTTCGAGGGTGAAGCTTTCAGCGGCCCCACGCAGTTTCTGAACGTCGGCGTCGCTGAGGTCCTTCACCCGGATGTCCGGGTTGACCCCGGACTTGGCCAGGATCTTCTGGGCACGGGTGAGACCGATGCCATACACATAGGTGAGGGCGATCTCAACGCGCTTTTCGCGAGGGATATCAACGCCGGCAATCCGAGCCACGTGGGAAATCGATGAGGGGGCAAGAGGCGCCGCCGAAGCGGAGCGGGATAAACAGGAACACAGCTGGCCCCCAGGCGGGGCTGGCCAAGGCTGATCAGCCTTGGCGCTGCTTGTGCTTGGGATTGGTGCAGATCACCATCACCCGGCCGTGGCGACGGATCACCCGGCACTTGTCGCACATTTTCTTGACTGAGGCACGCACCTTCATGGGCGTTGTGCTCTCCGAATTTGCAAACCGACAACCTATCACACGGGTCAACCACTCCACTTGGCTTAGCCGAGCAGGGCCGTGATCCGTTCGCCGATGGTCTCCACGGTGCCGTTGGCCTCCACAGCCTCGAGCAGCTCCTTGCTTTGGTAGTAGCGAATCAG
>JBIPLV010000169.1:0-3643 GCA_044369475.1 Cyanobium sp.
GCTCAAGGGTTTGCTGCACGATGGCTCGCACCTGATCAATCCCCAGGGTGTGCTGGCGCGCCAGGGCGACCAGGTCGTCGTGTTCCGGTTTGCTGCGCCAGCGGCCATCGGGCAGCTGGGCCTGCTTGAGCCGCACCGGCCCCAGGGGCGTCGCCAGCTCCAGGCTGCGGCGCGGCAGCACCCAACGGGTCTGGGACTGCTCCCGCAACCCCAGGGTGGTGCTCTGTCGCCACCACACCTGGCGCAGTGTCTCGGCCTGCTCCTGCGGCACCAGGGCCGTGAGCAACTGGGCCGCCCGCCCTTTCTTCATGGCGATCGGCTGGCTGAACACCTCCAGGGCGCCAGCCTGGCGCAGCTCCTGGCTCAGGAAGGCCAGATCTTCGGGCGTGGCGTCGTCGATCTGGGCCTGCTGCAGGAGCACGGTTTCCAGCAGCGGGGCCTCGGCCTGGGCGGACTGCGCCAGGGTGAGCCGCAGCAGGTTGGGGCGATCCAGGGTGCGCGAGCCCAGCCCCACGCCCACCCGCTGGGGCACATGGGTGGGGGCGTGGCCAAAGCGGGTGGCCCAGCAGGCCGCCAGGGCCAGGCCGGTGGGGGTGGTGAGTTCCCCGGGGGGGAAGCCTGCCGCCGAAGCCAGGGGAATCGCCCGCAAGCGGGCCAGCTCCAGCACGGCAGGCGCCGGCAGGGGCAGGGTGCCGTGGGCGGTGGCCACCACGCCATGGCCCGCCGGCGGCGGGCTGCACACCAGCTCCCCCACGCCGAAGTGCAGCAATCCTGCGCAAACCCCCACCACGTCGACCAGGGCATCGAGGGCGCCCACCTCGTGGAAATGCACCTGTTCGGGGCTGTGGCCGTGCACCGCCGCCTCCGCCGCCGCCAGCAAACCAAACACCTCCAGCACCCGCTGCTTCAGCAGCTCTGGCCAGGGGGCCGCCTGCAGCTGGCCCCGCAGCTCACCCCAATGGCGATGGGGCGGCTGCGGCTCCAGGCTCACCACCGCCAGGTGCAGGCCGCGCAGGCCACCGCTGCGGCGCTCCTCCAGCACCAGTCGATAGGCGTCGGCCAGTCCGAGGGCCGCGAGAGGCCGATGGATCTCCGCCTCGGGCAGCCCCAGATCCAGCAGGGCGGCCAGCAGCATGTTGCCGGCCAGGCCGGTGGGCGCATCCAGCACCGCCAGCGTCATTCAGGCCTCTCCGGCCTGAGGGCGCCCTAGCCGCGGGGCCAGAGCCAGCAGCGCATCGGCCTCTGCCTGCAGCTCCAGCTGGAAGCTCCGCAGGTGCTGCTCCACCTCACGGCGGGCCCGGCGCTGTTCCCGCTGGGCCGACTCCACGTCGTGACCGGAGAGGCCCCAGAGCCTGCCCAGCAGGGCGCGATCGTCGGAGCCGCCGACGCTCTGGCCGTAGATCAACTGCTCGGCCACCATGCCCGCCTGCAGCACCCGGCTCCAGCGGCGCAGCTCCTCCGGGGGCAACTTGGCGTGGGCCGGCGGCTCCAGCTCGGTGCTGCCGCTGGTGTTGAGGCCAGCGCGCAGGCAAGCCAATGAACCCACCAACACCTGCCGCACTGGCATCGCCTCCTGCCGTGCCACCAACAGATGGCCAGCCTCATGAATGGCAATCCGCCGCAGCCTCGCCTGCCCCCCCGGAAGGGCCTCGGCAAGCACATGGCCGCCGCGACCGCCGAAGCGGGCTGCATCCAGGGTGAGGCCGCCCATCCCGATGGCAACCACCCCGGTGATCAGCCAGGGCGAGAGCCCCAGGGCCGGCCCCAGGATCGCCGCCAAACTCACCAGGGCCACGGCCAGTCCCGCTGCCAAGGGTTGGGTCATGGCTGGTTGCTCATGGTTGGCGGCCCCGATCGTTCACCTAGGGCGCCGGCCGGCTTACGGCACTGTTGCGCTGCCCGCCGGAGTGACCACCACCCTGGCTGGCAGCGGAAGGACGCCCCTTGCCACCCTTGTTAGCCGAGCCCCCCTCGCGGCGCCCCTTGCCACCCCGGTTGCCCCGCTGGGCCACCGGACCGATCACTTCAAAGTTCTCCATCTGGAGCAGCTGGCCCTGACGGCGCAGGTTGAGAGCCACGAAGTGGCGCAGATGCTCCAGGGGAACCTCACCCTTGAGTTGCAGTTTGAAGGGCACTGGTCGGCTGCCATCTGGGCGTGGCATCACCCGCACCTTCACCACCAGGTCGCCGGTTTCCGGACGGGTGTAAATCAACTCACCGCGCACGGAGAAGTAGTCGTCCCCTTCGGGCAGGGCATCGGCATCGCTCTCGGTCGAGGCGGGCTCCACAGTGGGCGGCTCTCTCTCCTCGCCGGCAGCCAAGGTGCTGGGCTCCCACACACCCACCATCTGCAAGTGCAGCCCCTCCTCCTCGCGTGAACGGGGATACACCACCCACAGATGGGGCTCCTCCAGGTTGAGGTGTCGCCGCATCAGGGTGAGCAGCCGGCCCAGCACCACCGCCTCGAGCTCGGTGCCATCGGCGGTGCGGATCACCCCGCGGGTGAGCTGCTCAGCGTCGGTCGGCACGTACACACCACGCACCACGCCAATGGCCCGGTACTGCGTGGGTTCTGTGACCGGGGAAATCGGGTGTTGGCGCATGAGCCCAACATTAATTGGCCTTAGGTCGGGGAACGCGGGGCAGACTGGCCATCCCTGCATCCCCCGCGCCGATGCCGCCCGCTCCCAACCGCTCCGGCCTCTGGATAGGGGCGGCCGCGACCGGACTCGGAGCCCTGTGCATCGCTGGTGGCTGGTGGTTGGGCCAGCTGCAGAGCGGAGCCGGAGGAGCCGACGCCAGCCGCCAGAGCTTGGAGCGCCAGGCTTCCGGGCTGCAGCAGCGCCTCGATCAGGGCGAAGCCAGCGAGGCCGAGCAGCAGCGGCTGCTGGAGCTGCTGGTAGCCCTCGGCCGCAAACCGGAGGCCACGGCGCTGCTGGAGCGGCTGGCCGATCAGCAACCCCAGCAGTGGTCGCTGCGGTTGCTGCTGGCCGAACTACGCCGCGACCAACAGGACCGCAGTGGCGCCGAACGGGAGCTGCGGCAACTGCTCAACCAGCGGCCCGACCAGATCGAAGGCTTGCAGCTGATGGCGCTGCTGCAGCTGGAAACCGGCCGGGGCGCCCAGGCCCAGAGCCAGCTGGAGGGAGCCCTGGCGCGGGCGAGCAAACCCCAACTCAAACCAGAGGCCCTGCCAATCGGCCTGCTGCTGGCCAACGTGCTGCAGAAGCGCGGCCAACCAAGCCAGGCCGAATCCCTGCTGCTCAAGCTCGCAGCGGGCTTCCCAACCGATCAGCGGCCCCTGCTGGCGCGAGCCATGTTGCAGCAGGAGCGGGGTGACACCAAGGGAGCTCAGGAGTCGCTGGCTCTAGCCCGGGCCCGCAAGCCCGGCCCCAGCGACCCTCGGCTGGATCAAGTGGCCGCCGCCTGGGGCTTGGAGCCGCTCAGGGCCCCTTCACCGTCGCTGCCGGCGAAGCCGACGCCGGCGCCGCCGGCTGGGAGTGAAAATCCCTAAGGGCGGCATCCACCGCATCACCCGGCTGGGTGGCATCGTCCATGGCCGTGGCTTTGCGCAGCTTGTTCATCAGGTCGATCGGGTTGGCCGAATCCAACACCGATCCGCCCCGGTTGGTGCCCGTGCCGT
>JBIPLV010000268.1:0-3628 GCA_044369475.1 Cyanobium sp.
TCGTCTACTACAACATCCCCGACGGCGGCGAGAGCTACTACACGAACCTGCAGCACGTCCAGAGCGAGGCCTACATGCAGGCCTACTACAAGGACCTGAAGTTCGCCCTCGACCTGATCCGTGAGCATGCCCCGGACGAGCAGGTGGGCATGATCCTGGAGCCCGATTTCATCGGCTACATGATGCAGAACTCGGGTCTGCAGCCCGGCCAGATCGCCACCCAGACCGGAGCGGCCTACGCCTCGGGGGTGCTGACGGCCGGAGTCGACCCGTCGTTCGCGAACAACCTCAACGGGCTCGTGCAGTCGATCAACTACACGATCGGCAAGTATGCGCCCAACGTGTCGTTCGGCTGGCAGTTCAACCTGTGGGCCTCGCCCGGCGTCACCGTCGGCATCCCGTCCAACGGCCTCATGCGCCTGACCGACACCCTGGGCATCGAGGCGGGGCGTGCCGCCATCGCCCGCGAGGCGGCGGCGATCGCGCGGTACTACGCCGACGCCGGCGTCCTCAGCTATGGGGCGGATTTCGTGTCGATCGACAAGTACGGGCTCGATGCCGGCGCCCAGAACGGGGCGGCCGCCAATCCGGCCGGCTCGACCTGGTTCTGGAATGCCGACCACTGGAACAACTACCTGCTCTTCGCGAAGACGCTGCACCAGTCGAGCAACCTCCCGGTGACGCTGTGGCAGATTCCGGTGGGGCGGATCAACGGCAGCCAGGCCCGCAATCCGTACGATCCCTCGGGCGTGTTTCCGGATCTCCCCAACACGAACACGCGGTTCGAGGACAGCGCCCCGACGTTCTTCTTCGGGGACACCTTCACCGCCACCGGATCCCGCGGCACGTATTTCGCCACGAACCGTGGCGGTGACCCGGCGATCTCGAGCAACGGCTCGACGATCACCTGGGGATCCCACATGGCGGCCGCGCGGGATGCCGGCATCACGGCGATCCTCTTCGGCGCCGGTGTCGGCGACAGCACCGACGGCGTCGGGTCGCCGCCGACCGACAACTCGTGGTGGATCACCAAGTCGCAGGAGTATTTCAAGAACGTCGTCCCACTGAACGGTCCGAGCACCCCGACTCCGACTCCGACTCCGACTCCGACTCCGACTCCGACCCCGACCCCGACCCCGACTCCGACCGACGGGCGTGCGACGCTTGCCGTAACGAGCGACTGGGGCAGCGGCTTCAACGGCGACGTGACGGTGCGGAATGCCTCGGCGGCCGCGATCACGGGCTGGCGGGTGACGTTCGACTTCGACGGTGAGATCGCGAGCCTCTGGAACGGCACGGTCTCGAGCCGCTCGGGCGCGACGTACGTGGTGACCAACGCTTCGTGGAACGGCGCACTCGCCGCCGGAGGCTCTGCCACGTTCGGGTTCACCGCGACTTCAGGTGCGGGCGGTGCGGTCCTCCGTAACCTTCGGGTCGAGTACCTCGGGGCGGTCGCTCCGACCCCGACTCCGACCCCGACCCCGACTCCGACCCCGACTCCGACCCCGACTCCGACCCCGACTCCGACCCCGACTCCGACTCCGACTCCCGTCACGCCGCCGGCGGCGGGGGCCTGGTACCTCCAGACGAGCGGCAACCAGATCGTGGACGCGACGGGTCGCGCGGTGCGGATCGCGGGCGTCAACTGGTTCGGCCTCGAGACGCCCAATTTCGCCCCACACGGGCTCTGGTCGCGCGGCTATCGCGAGATGATGGATCAGATGAAGTCCGAGGGCTTCAACACGATCCGTCTGCCGTACAGCGACCAGCTTCTCGAGTCGGGCAGCATGCCCAATGGGATCGACTTCTCGAAGAACGCCGACCTCGCGGGGCTCAACGGCCTGCAGGTGATGGACCGAATCGTGGCATATGCAAGCCAGATCGGCCTACGGATCATCCTCGACCACCATCGCTCGGAGGCGGGCAACGGCCCCAACGGCTCTGGCCTCTGGTACACCACGGCCTATCCCGAGAGCGTCTGGATCGCGAATCTCGCGCTGCTCGCGCGCCGCTACGCGACGTCTCCGGCCGTGATCGGCATCGATCTCCACAACGAGCCGCATGGGCCGGCGACGTGGGGCGACGGTGGACCCAACGACTGGCGGCTGGCTGCCGAGCGGGCTGGCAACGCGGTCCTCGCGGCGAATCCGCACCTCCTCATCGTCGTGGAGGGCGTCGAACGGGCTGCATCGGGCAACTACTGGTGGGGCGGCAACCTGTCGAACGCGGGCACGCATCCCGTGCGGCTCTCGGTCCCCGGCCGGCTCGTCTACTCGCCCCACGACTACCCGGCGAGCGTCTACCCGCAGTCGTACTTCAGCGCGGCCGACTATCCGCGGAATCTCTACGACGTCTGGGACCGGAACTGGGGCTACCTGTTCCGCACCGGAACTGCGCCGGTGCTGCTCGGTGAGTTCGGGTCCAAGCTTGCGACCGAGAGCGATCGAGCCTGGTACACGAACCTCACGAAGTACCTGGCGGGCGACCTCGATGGCAACGGCACGGGCGACCTCGCCGCCGGGCAGCAGGGGATCAGCTGGACCTACTGGTCGTGGAATCCGAACTCCGGCGACACCGGTGGCATCCTGGCGGACGACTGGAGGACCGTGAACGCGGCCAAGGTCGATGCCCTGCGGCCCGTGCAGTTCGCGTTCGATGCCGCCGCGGCACCGGCACCGGCTCCCACCCCGGCACCGGCTCCGGCCCCAGCCCCGGCTCCAGCCCCGGCTCCAGCCCCGGCTCCAGCCCCAGCTCCAGCCCCAGCTCCAGCCCCAGCTCCAGCCCCAGCTCCGACACCGGGCGTGCCGGGCGCCACGCTGCCGATCGCGGCCCACGACAAGGTGCTCGCGGCCTACTTCCCCGAGTGGGGCATCTACGGTCGCAACTTCCAGGTGGCCGACGTCCCGGCCGAGAAGCTGACGCACCTCATCTACTCGTTCCTCGACCTCAAGAGCAACGGCGAGGTGGCGCTGTTCGATTCCTACGCTGCCGTCGAGAAGCGGTTTCCCGCCGGCGAGACGGTCAGCGGCCAGGCCGACCAGTGGTACTACCCGCCGGGCGACCCGCGGGCCACGCAGACCGTGTGGGGCAACTTCGCCCAGCTCGCGCAGCTCAAGGAGAAGTATCCGCACCTCAAGGTGAGCATCGCGGTGGGCGGCTGGACGCTCTCCACCCACTTCAGCACCGTGTGCTCCACGGAGGCGGGCCGCGAGACGTTCGCCAACTCGCTCGTACGATTCCTCGACACCTACCGGATGTTCGACGGGATCGACTTCGACTGGGAATACCCGGGCGGCGGTGGTCTGGGCGGCAACTCCGTGAGCCCGAACGACGGGGCCAACTACGCGCTGCTCATGCAGAAGGTGCGTGCGAAGGTCGACGCGCTCGGGTCACGGCTCGGCCGTGCCTATGAACTGTCGATCGCCTCGCCCGCCGGGCTCGACAAGATCGTGAACTTCAACCTGCCCGGGCTCGCGCCGTACGTCAACTTCTTCAACCTCATGACCTACGACTTCCACGGCACGTGGGAGAGCACGACGGGACATCTGGCGGGCTTCACGGGAGACCCGGTCGGCTACGACGTGAAAACGGCCGTCAACGCCTACCTTCAGGCGGGCGTGGCGGCGAA
>JBIPLV010000170.1:0-3622 GCA_044369475.1 Cyanobium sp.
GAGGCATCAGGGCTGAGCACCGAGCCATCGGGCAAGCGAAAGCCGCAGGAGCTATCGAACAACTTCAGCGGCAACCCAGAGGCGCGAACGGCCAAGCCCAGCAGGATCAGCAGCGTGCTGTTGCGAGCGCCTGTTTCGCTGCCGGTGGGGGTCATGTGGATCACGTGGCCGCTGGCATCGAGCTCCAACACGGCGTTGGGATTGGCCTGGCAAACTGCTTCAAATTGCTCGGCTGTGAGCCGCAATTCATCCGGCAGCAGCAATTGTCCCAGGGCATGCCCTGGCCGGTCGACGGGCCTTGACGGTGTGGAAAGCGTCATGGTCACTGGGCGGTGCCTTTTTCATGGTACAAGCAGCGTGCGGCAATCGAGCGGTAGCAACCCAGCGCGATGACTCAGCACGCTTTCGATCGTGGCGACTGGCAGCCGGTGCTCGACCCCCACCGGCTGGAAAGCCACGACGCCACAGGCTGCGCTGGCGTTTGTTCTGCAGCCCGGCCCGGCGACAGAAACGATCTACCAACAGCGGGGCTGGGTGCCCTTGGTGCTGGGCGACGACTGGCCGTTGGAGTGGCTGATGGATCACCTTGGGGTTGCCCCGCAGCCCCCTGGCCTGGCTGCAGCCGGCTCGGTGACTTGAGCGCCGTGCCCGAGCTGGAACTGGCGGCGTTGCTACCGGGTGGGCCGGGCTGGACGGATGTGCAGAGCAACCTGAAGCACGATCCGGAGGGAGCCTTCCGGCTGCTGTACTACGGGCTGGCGCTGCGGGGGCTGGAGTCGCTCCCCGCGCCAGAGCTGCTGGTGCCGGAACACAGCGAGGAACCGCCGCTGATCTCGGTGCTGATCCCTGTGCACAACCACTGGGCGATCACGCTCAATGCGCTGCGCAGCCTGGTGGCGATGGCCAATGGCACCAGCTTTGAGGTGATCGTGGCTGACGACGCCTCCAGCGATGCGACCCAGCAGCTGGGGCGTCAGCTGCCCTGGCTGCGGATCTGGCGCAGCGAACACAACCAGGGCTTTCTCGACACCTGCAATGGCGCGGCAGAGCTGGCAAGAGGGGAGCTGCTGCTGCTGCTCAACAACGACACGCTGGTGGGCGATCACGCGCTCGATCGGCTGGCGGAGAGTTTCCAGTGCCATCCGGATGCCGGCGTGGTGGGAGCGGCGTTCTGGGGAGTGGATGGGTTGCCGCAGGAGGTGGGCGGCATCGTGTGGGCCAGCGGCCAGGTATGGAACCAGGGCCGGGGCTTCCCACCGGAGCAGTGGTTTGCGCTGGGCTATGAGCGCCAGTGCGACAGCGTGAGCGGCTGCGGCCTGGCGATTCGCACGCAGCTCTGGCAGCAGCTGGGGGGCTTTGACCGGCGCTACTGCCCCGCCTACTGCGAAGACACCGACCTGTGCCTGCGGGTGCGCGAAGCGGGCCAGAGTGTGTGGGTGCAACCGGTGGCGCGGATCCTGCACCTGGAGGGCCTGAGCCACTCGCGCCGCACCGATCAGGGCCTGAAGCAGCACCAGGTGCGCAACCTGCAGCAGCTGAAGCAGCGCTGGCAGCACACCCTGGATACGGAGCAACCCCCTGAGGGGATGCCCTGGCTGCTGGCGGCGGATCGGGGGCTGTTGGGCCGGCCGTTGGCGCTGCTCCTGCAGACCGGTGCAGAGGACGGAACAATCTGCCGGCAGCAGGGCTGGGCGCCCTTGGTGTTGCGCGACGACTGGCCTCTGGAGTGGTTGATGGATCACCTCACCGGGCCGCTGTTGCCAGAGATCGCGCTGGTGGGGGAGGCGCCAGCGGGGGCGGCCATCCCGGAGGGGTGGAGTCAGGTGGCGGAGGCCACTCAGCTGCCACAGCGGCCCGTGGGTGCCACGCGCAGACTTCCGGCGCTACCGGGCTGGGACCGGGAGGATCTGCGGATCCTGGCCAGCTCCACTGGACTGCACGGCGATGGCTGGTTGGAGACGCCGAGCCGGCTGGTGCTTCAGCTGCTGGGGGAAGGGGAGCGGGCCGGCGGTCTGCGCCTGGGGCTCTACCTGCCGGAGCAGGGGCTGCAGGCGGGAGATCCCGCGGTGCTGATCCAGATTGAAACGGCTGACGAAACCCGCAGCCAGGTGCTGAAGCCTGGCCTGAATCCTGTGATGGTGCAGCGCCCAGGTGCATCGGCACGAAGCACGCTGGTGATCAATCTCGATGGTGAGCCGTTGGTGCGGCCGGCCAATCCGAACGATCAACGCCGGTTGATGGCGGTGCTGGTGGATCTGGAGCGTTGCCCGGCCACTGCCGATACGGTGGCAGCCTCAGTTAGCCAGTCGGTTGCATGACCCAGCTGGAGTTCGAGCACAGCAACTGGCAGGCGGTAATGGACGCGCACCGGCTGGAGAGCCACGACGCCGCCGAATGGCTGCGCTACGGCAGCGCCCTGCTGCACACCATTGAGCCAGGCCCGGAGGCTGGTAGACAGCAGCAGCAGGCGGCCCTGGCGTTTGTGCAGGCCCAGCGAGTAGGGGCTAGCGCTGGAGCGGTGGCTGCTGCCCAGCGGCAGGTGGTGCTGGCAAACCTGTGGCAGGCGCTGCAATTGGTGGGGGTGCCTGCCCTGGTCGGCTCTGTTTGAGCATCGCCCTTATCAGGTGGCCGTAGTGCTGGCGGTGCGGCAACCGGAGGCGGTAGCAGCGTCGCTAGTGAGCCACGATCAGCTACCGCTCGATCGGGCCCTGCTGCTGTGGCTATCCCAGACCCTGGAGGCGGAGCGAGCCACATGCCGGCGGCAGCGCTGCCGATCACAACGCCATCGGCTGAACTGCTGGGCCACTGGTCCGGCCCGAGCTCAATCAGCATCAGGGCAGGCCAAAGCGGGTGGAGGCCAAGGGGGGAGAGCAAATCCTGTAGCACTGGGCCAGAACTATGCATTTCGGCTGCTCAATTACGGCCTGTCGCTGCGGGGCCTGGAGGCGCTGCCGGCCCCGTACCAGCTGGTGGAGTCAGGCAGCGCCGAACCCCCTCTGATCAGTGTGCTGATTCCGGTGCAAAACCACTAGGCGATCACGCTATTCGCGCTGCGCCCCCCTCTGCCAGGAAAGATGACGCCTCTCCATCCCGTCCATTTCAACCACCAGGGGGCCTGATGGAATTGATCGATGCGTCCTTACAGCGAGGCCGTCAAGGCTGATGTCCGCCGGCGGATGGGCCCTCCCCATCGCCAGAGCGTGACGGAGATTTCCCAGGAGCTGGGGATCCACATGATCACCCTCTATAAGTGGCGCAAGGCCTGGTGGTTGCAGGGGGAGGTGGTGCCCTCTAGTCAGAAGTATCCCGAGGGTTGGGGCCCGGCCGACAAGTTCACGGTGGTGCTGGAGACCGCTGGCCTGAATGCGACCGAACTGGGTGGGTACTGCCGCGAGCGGGGGTTGTTCCCCGAGCAGGTGGACCGCTGGCGCCAGGCCGCCCAGGATGCCAACGCCCAGCCGCTGCTGACGATGGCCGACCAGAAGGACCTCCAGAAGCGGCACCAGGAGGATCAGCGGGAAATCAAACGGCTCCAGCAGGAGCTGCGGCGCAAGGAGAAGGCCCTGGCGGAGGCGGCGGCGTTGCTGATCGCCTCAAAAAAGATCCAGGCCTACTGGGGCGA
>JBIPLV010000171.1:0-3621 GCA_044369475.1 Cyanobium sp.
ACGATCACGACGCTCCCGGATGGTGCGTTTGGAGAGATCGGATTGCTGGATGCCAATGCCAACAATGCTTTTGTGCCGGTGACGGCAGGACAGCAGCTGAGCCTGGTGCAGATGCAGGGGCTGCAGTACCGGGCGGCAGCGGATGCCTATGGCACCGGCACCTTCACCTATGCGGTGAGCGATGGGGCAGCGGCGCAGGGCGGCCTGACGACAACGGAGACCTTCACCATCAATGTGCTGGCGGTGAACGACGCCCCGGTGCGCACCTCGCCGGAGCTGGCGCCGCTGATCATCACCCGCACCAGCCTCGATTACCAGAACGGCAGGTATCAGCCCATTCCCCTGGGCCTGCAAACGGTTGCTTATCAAGCTGTCGGCAACCCGGCGGGGCCGACTCCGAATGCACAGCAACAGCAAATTGAAGCCTTGATCAACGCTCTGCCGCCCCCAGCCCTCGGCCGGGTGGTGCTCGCCGACGGCATCACCGCTGTGGTGCAGGGGCAGGCCTATAGCCTTGAGCAACTGCGCGGCATGCAGTTCCTCACCGAAGGAGATGCCTTGGCTCTGGCTGCTGATCAGCGCCTGTCGAGCTTCCGCTTCAGCATCCGAGAGTCTGGGGCCAACGATGGTGGGTCGCTGCAGCCCACCGAAGAGTCGGTGCCGATCTATGTGTCGGGCAATGGTGCTGCAGCCAAAGCGCTGGAGGTGCTGCTGGCGTTGCTCGGCAACGATCCTGATCCAGAGGATCTTGCGCGCTTCCTGGCCGATTTTGATGCCGCCGCCGAAAGCCTCACAAGCTCCGATGGGATTGAGACCCTCGATCCCACGGTCTACAGCCGCCTCGATCCCTCCAACCCGTTGTTCATGAAGCGAGCCAGTGGATCCAGCCGGATCAATGGCCAGGAGGTGCACTTCCTAGCCGAGGCCACCCCGGTGAATTTCAGCTTCAACATCGCCCGTGCACCCGATGATTCATTGGTGGATCTTGATTCCACGCGCTTCGGAGTTCAAACCAGTTATCTCATTCAATACTCCACCGAGCCAAACGGCACCGCTGAGGTCAACGACATTGAGGTCAAACAACTCACCCGCGCCAGTGAGCAGGGCCCTGCCTTTGATCGCTACTTCAAGTTCATCTCCGAGCAAACCCTTAGGGCCTATGGCGCCCGCATGGACCTCGATGCCTTGGGCAACGTGCAATACAATGCAGATGGAGAAGTGCTCTACACCTGGGAGGGTGTAGCGGCTGCAGCCATTCGAACAGCCAACAATCAGCCACTCACCACGCTCGATGGCCAGACCATCAGAGCAGCTGGTTATTACGACTTCACCCGACGCGGCGACACAGGTGATGGCGGTGTCTTCGAGTACGTCACCCTTGCCGATGGGCTTGATTACATCAAATCGGTAACGGTGCACTTCACCGACAACATGTTTGGCGACAACAGCCCAGATACCGGTGTCATCGTTGACCCCGGCGTTCCTGTTGCTTTGCTGCCGGTGATCGGCAACGGCACGACCACCACCCTCAACCAAACGACGACCATCACTGATGATTTATTGAGATCTCCGATTTCCATATCGAGTTTTTCTGATAAATCCTCCACGTTGATCAATGCCAATGGTCGGCCATCAAGCGAGGCATCGGCGCCGCTAGATTTTGTCTTCCTCGATACCTCAGGTGGCTCCTCTGCTGCCATGAGCATGGCTCGCACCCAGAATGATTTCGGGAACGAGGACTTCGGAGAAGGGCTGGCAAATGATGGAGATGCCGGCTCCACGGAGATGACCGGCAAGGGGCGCCCCGCGTTGCTGGCACTGCTCGGACAAGGTCTCGATCAGGGGCCCAAGAACCAGCCAGATCGCAGCAGCCTTCTGCAGCCCGTCATCAACAACTTTGCTTCTGCGGAAACCGCTGGCAAGAGCGATTCAATGGTCTACGAGCGCCTGCAGGACGGTTCCTTGATGGGCAACCACCTGCTCGACGCCCTCGCCCTTGGCATGGGTGTGGTGTATGGCTTTTACGGTCCCAAAGCCGCGCTGGTGAGCAATGCCGGCATCAAGGGATTGCTTCGGCGGGCTCAGAAGGTCACCGGGTTTGGCTTTGATTCAGCAGCACACCGAGAGCGGCAGGTGATCTCGGTGTTTGCGATCAAGCTCGACAACGGCAGCGAGCGCCTCGTGGCCGCTCGGATCACCAGCACAGGCCTAGTGATCCTGGCCCAACAGGATCTGCCAGCAGGGGCCGGTGTGGCGATGCCAGGCAGCCAGGCCCAGATCGACTACGGCATGCGCCAATTGCTCGATCGCCTGCGCGGCAGCGGCCTGGCCCAGGCCGAGCAGGTGCTGGTGGATCCGCAGTTGCAGGCCCAGACCTCGCTGCTCAAGGGCCTAGGCACCAGCACCGACCAACTGGTCACCCGCAACCTCAGCGATGGTCTGGCCCGATGCAGCGCCGAGCAGCGCCAGCAGGTGCAGCAATGGCTGCAAAACCCGAGCCAACCCCTGGCCGACGACAACCCCCTGGCCCAGCTCATGCAGCAGCGCGCCGAGAGCTACGCCAAGGCCATGCCCGCCAAGCAGGCCTCGATGGCCACCCTGGTGGAGCTGAGCTTGGCACTAGCGGCCAATCCCGGCACTGTGAGTTGAGGAGGAGCCGCCATGTCACCTCTTGATCGTCAGAACGACAACCTGCTCGAGGCCCAGCGCCAGGCCGGCGTTGATGGTGGCGACCTCAATGGCGGCTACAGCCCTCAGCCCGAGGTGCAGGCCTGGCACCAAAGCGGAAGTGCCGACGACCTAAGCCGCAGCCTGCTCCAGGTGCAGCAGCAGGAGGCCTGGCTGCAGAGCCAGAGTGGCTCCACCCTGCTCGATCAGGGCACGGCTCAGGTCCCATTGCTGAGGGATTGGGCTGCAGCGGCGGCTGCTGATTCCTCGGCTGAGGCAGAGGTCCGCACACTTGTAGTGGTGCACACTGGCCTGCCCAACTGGCAACAACAACTCCCGGGGCTGGGGCAACACGACGATCTGCTGCTGGTGCCCCCTGACCAGGGCGGGATTCGGTTGGTTCAAGACGCGCTGGTGGGCCGCACATACGACCGCGTTCAGCTGCTGCTCGGCGAGACCTGGAGCAGCGATGGCAGCAGCTGGCAGTTGGGACGGGACGCCCTGAGCGGCAATCTGCAACAGGCCCTGGCGCTTGAGCCTGCAGTGGCGATCGATGTGGTGCAGGCCCCAGCCATTGCCACCGAAACGTTGGGGTCTGCGGATGGGCTACTCAGCCTGGCCCGCCAAAGCCTGCAGATCGCTCAGGATCAAGGCCGGCTGGAATCCGCAGTGGCGGGAGCCTTTTCAGAGGCCAATCAGGCGGCGGTGTTGACAGCTGCCGTAGCGTTCCTCGAGGGCAGCCAAAACCCCACACTGCATTGGGCCCGCTTTGAACGCAGCAACATTCGCGGCGCCTACCTCAGCGGCAGCAACACGATCCTGCTGAATGAGCAGCTGAAAGACGCACCGGAGCCGATCCTGCGGGCCGTGCTGCTGGAGGAGCTGGGCCATTGGCTCGAGCAAGGGGCCGCCCAGTTAGCAGACAGCCCCGGTGATGAAGGCGAAGGCTTCGCC
>JBIPLV010000061.1:0-12570 GCA_044369475.1 Cyanobium sp.
CTGATAGGAGAAGCCGTAACTGCCCAACCGGCCGTTGCTGCCTTCGAGTTGGCGGGCCCAGCGGACGGTGTCGGCTCCATCGGCCGCCTCTTGCTCAAAGCCAAGGAATTCCCCTTCGGATGCGCCCCGCCCCCGCACGTCCTGAACCACCACCAGAAAGCCGTGGGACGCATACCAGCTGGGATGGGCGTAGGTGACGGTGGAGGCGATCGCCCGGCCGTAGGGCTGGCGCATCAACAGCACCGGCCAGGGTCCCTCTCCTTCCGGATGCCAGAGGCGGCTAACCAGCCGGACGCCGTCCCGGCAGGCCATCTCGACGTCTCGCCAGCGCACTCAGCGCACGTCTGGGCAGTGCAGCCCGATGACGTAGGTGGTGAGCACCTCGGCATCCATCGGGCTGAGGTTGTCCTGGCGGGCGATCTCGGTGATGGCGGTGGGCGATGTGGCCGATAGCCCCTGGGCATTGAAACTGCGCAGCTGGCCGCACAGGGCCTTGGCTCGGGCAGGGTTTTGCTTAACGGATTCCAGCAGGGCCGATTGGGCTTGCGCTTCGCTTGGTATCACAACCAGCCCTGAAAGCAGGCCCAGCAGCAATGAAGCCAGCCTCAATGGAAGCCTTTGGCGGAGCCTGACTAGAAGGAAATGGCGGGTGGTCACCGTGGCAGAGACCCCGAATTCAACTATTTGAGCGACTTGGCGCAACGGGTGGCGGGTCGCCTGGATCAGTTTGTCGGGCGGCGCCGGGCCCTCTGGATCCAGCTCTGCAGGGTGGCCAGATCGAGCATTGGTGCTGCCATGCCGGTCAGGCTGCGTTGCAGACGACCCATCTGCACCAGCAGCCTGTGTGGATCTGCCGCAGCCAGCCCGGCCCGGTTGGCGATGCCGGCATACAGCAACAGGGCGGCCTCGGGCGGCTCCAAGCCCACTTCCACCACCAGGCGGGCCTGGCCCCGCAGCTTGGTCAGACGAGCTTCACTGGCTCCACCGCGTCGGCCCAGGCGCCGCAGGTCGGCATCCAGCAGGCCCGCCAACTGCTCCCAGCTCACGATCCCAGCGGCTTCCAGCTGGCGCTGCTCCCGCTGGAAATGGGCTGGAAGCTGCCACATCGTCAGGGGAGCAGCTGAACCGTGCCGCCATCCAGACTGCGGGTGGCCTCAGCCAGCACCACCGGCTTGCTCAGTCCTGGCGTCACTGTCTCAATGCGCCGCAGGCGCACGTGCACGAGCCCATCGGCGCTGCTGCGGCCACTGCCGCGCAGGTTCTGGGCCACTTGCTGCACGGTGGGGGCTTCCGCCTCCGGGGGAAGGTCGGACGGGGCCGCTGCGATCACCAGATCACTGCCGTTGTCAAACACCACCGGCACGCTCACCGCCCCCTCCAGCTGCACCCTTGGCGTGTAGCTGATCGCGAAGGCTAGGCAAGACACCGCCAGCAGGGCCGTGAAGCTGGTGACGCCTACCAGGCGGAAGCGAATTCCCCAACGGCTCAGGTACCCCACCACCGTGGCCAGGGCCAGCACCCCGCTGGCGGCCCCCAGCCATTGGCCCGCTGTGAACAGGATCGGATCCGCGGCCATGGGGCTGGAAGGTTGGTTCAGGGCCTTTATATTGCGCCGGACGCTGGCAGTGGCTGCCCACGGGGATGGCGGTGTTGCCAGAGCAAGAGCCGGGTCCGACCGCTCCACCTCCAATCCGGTCGCCCCGCTCCGATCGGGCTCGGGTGCTTGTGGCTCTCGCGTTGCTGGGTGGAGGCTGCGGGTTGATGGTGTGGGGCGGCGACCTGGCCGTGCGACGCCTTTACGGGCACTGGAAGCCCCGACTGGAGCGGCCGTTGACCCAGCTGCTGGGCCATCCGGTCACTCTCGGGACGTATCAGGGCCTGGGCTGGGGTGGTCTGCGTTTGGGGCCCAGCCGGGTCGGGCCGGGGCCGAGCGACGCCTCCAGCCTGGCCATTGCCTCGATGGCGGTCAGCGTGGACCCGCTCGCCAGCCTGCGCCAGCGCCTGCCGGTGCTGCAGGTGACGTTGGCTGGCGTGCGGGCGGATCTGCGCCGCAATGCCCGGGGACAGATTTGGGTGCCGGGGCGCCTCGCTGCTGGAGCCCCAGCGCCCCGGTTGGATCTGCGGCTGCGGCTGGCCGATCCGGCCCTGGTCACCTTGACCCCTCCGGGCCAGACCTTCCGCCTGTCCGGGCGCCTCGCGCTGGTCACCCCCCGCCACAAGCTCCGTGTCAACGCTCGGCTCCGGCCTGGGCAGGGGAATGGCCTGGTGACCTTGGACGGCCAGGGAGATTGGCAGACGCGCCAATGGCAGGGGCAGCTGCGCAGTGAGGCCTTTCCGCTGCGTCCGCTGCAGTCGCTGTTGCCCCTGCCAGGCCAGCTTGCTGGCCAGGTGCATGGCACGGTTGTGTTGGCCTGGGATCGGGATCGGGATCGGGATCGGGATCGGCCGGCCTGCCGGGGTGTCCTGACGCTGCGTCAGTTGCAGTGGCGCCCCGCACAGGGTCGCGGCCGCCTGGAGTTGCCGTCCCTGCCGCTGCGCTGCCGGGGCCAGGCGTTGGAGCTGGCCCGCTCCAGCTGGCGCTGGGGACAACCGGGAGCCCGGGCACTGGACGGCACGGTGCAACTAGCGGCCCTCTGGGAGCGCAGCCAGCTGCAGCTGCGCCAACTGGAGCTGCGGCGCGGGGAATCGGGGTTGCGGGCCCGTGGCCGCTTGGGCCAGCGCTTGGATCTGACCGGGCAATGGCGTTTGCGTCCACGGGACCTCCCCGTGCAACCCGGCAGCCCCCCCTGGCTGCTTGATCAAGTGGTGAGCGGCAGCCTCACGGCCCGGGGGCCTTGGCGATTGCCCCAGCTCCAAGCGGTGCTGGGCCAGACCAGCAACCCCTTGTTGGGGCCTTGGGAGGCCGCCCTCGATTGGCGCGACCAGCGGCTCGTGCTGCAACGTTTCACCAGCCCCCACCTCACGGCTCGCGGCGCCCTGCCCTTGGCGCTGCGGGCTGGCCAGGGCCTGGTTCCAGGGCCGCTGGACCTCAGCCTGGAGTTGCAGCGCTATCCGTTGTCACGGCTCAGTCTGCTGGTGGGGGCCAGGCTGCAGGGTGTGCTGCAGGCCTCTGGCCGGGTGCGTGGCCCTCTGCGGGCGCTGACCCCCGACTTTGACCTGTGGATCGACCAACCCGGGGCCGGGCCGATCAGCCTGCGGGAAACCTGGCAGGGCCAATGGTTTGGCGATCCGGCCGGCGGAGGCCGCCTGCGGATGGAGGCCCTGGCCCCCGCTCCGATCGGATTGCTGGAGGGCCGTCTGGACAGCCGCTGGGTGCCGCGCCAGATCCGCCTCGACCGGGCCGGTGGAGTGCTGCAACTCAGTGGCCGGCCCCAGGGCTACCGCTGGCAGGCCAGTCGTCTGCCTCTCGATGGCCTTCAGTTGGCCCTGGGGCCGAAGGGACGCCGCCAGCCGCTGCAGGGCCGCCTCAGCGGCCAGGGTGTGCTGGAGCTCCAGCCCTTGGCGTTCAACGGCACGGCCCAGCTGGAGCGCCCGATTTTTCTCGGTGTCTGGGGGCAGTCGGCCCAGGTCAGCTTCCGCTATGCCAACCGGCGCTATCAGGCCCAGGCAAGCCTGGCTCCGTTGGCCGGCGGAACCCTGGCCATCGACTGGAGCGGTCTGTGGCAAGGCGCTTTCCGGGCCCGCCTGGAGGGTCGGGGCCTGTCGGCGCTGTTCCTGCAACAGCTGGTGCGGGCCTGGCCCCAGTGGCGCGGCGAAGGGCCAGCGATCATCGGCCGCGCCAGCAACATTGGCAGCCTGCTGATCGACACCTTTGGTGGCAGTGTGGATGGTCAGCTGCGGGCCCTCGCAGCAGCCCGGTCCAGGCTGGCCCTGGCTGGCGCCGAACGCACCAGCCGCCAATCGCCCCAGGAGCGTCTCCTTGAGCTCGAGGGTCGCTTCGATGCCGACCTGCGCCTGGGTGGCCCCACCCTTCTGGAGGCCCGCGCCGATCTCGAAGCCCGGGCCCATCTCTGGCGGCCTGGTGAGGATCAGGATCAGGCGCTGACCCAGGTGCCCCTGTTGGTGCGCTTCCAGGGCCCCCTGCGTCGTGGCGCTGGCGATTTCAACCTGGCGAATCTGCCGCTGGAGTTGCTGGCCCTGCTCACCCCCGTGCCGGCCAGCCTGCGCGGCAGTGTGTCTGTAGGTGGGCGCTACCGGCTGGGAGGCCCCGATCCCGAACTCAGCCTCAACCTCAACCTGGCTGATGCCCGGTTGCAAGAGACCGCTCTGGTGCTGGAGCGGGGCCTGATCCAGCTGCAGGGGGCGAAGCTGCTGCTCGATCTCTCCCTGCGGGCGGCCGGAGCCTCCAACAGTGTTGATCTCGCTGGGGTGGTGCCCCTCGACCCGCAGCAGCAGGGGGTCGAGTTGCGCTTGGCCAGCCGCGACGATGGTTTGCGCTTCCTGGCTGGTCTGGCCCAGCCCGCCCTGGAGTGGAACCAGGGCAGCGGCGACCTGCAACTGTTGGTGCGCGGCAGTGTCGCCCAGCCGATCGCCAACGGCTTTTTGCGCTTCCGCGAGGGCCAGCTGCAATTCATCGGTCAGCAGGTGCGCGACGTCGAGGCCACCGTGTTGTTCGACTTCGAGCAGCTGCTGCTTCAGGAGTTCAGCGCCACTGTGGGGGAGAAGGGCTCGGTGCAGGGGCAGGGAAGCCTCGGCCTGCTCAATCCTGCCCGCAATGCGGAGGGTCAGGAGGCCGCCCTGGTGATGGACCTCAAGGAGGTGCCCTTTGCTCTGCCGCGGATCAAGGCCGTGGCCGACGGCCAGCTCCGGATCGGCGGGGCCTTGGTAGCTCTTGATATCGGCGGGGCCGTGAGCATCGCCCGCGGCAGCATCAATGTGCAGCCGGCGCGCCTGGCCAGTGAGAGAAGCCCTGCGGTCACGGTGGCCAGCCCCGCCCAGCTGCTGGAAACGCCCTGGGATTTTCAGCAGCCCCTGCTGTTGCTGGGTCCAGATGTGGAGAGCGATGCGAGCGAGGCGCTGCGCGCTTCAGTGCCCAACGTGCAGTTTGTGGGCTTTAACGATCTGCGGCTGAGCCTCGGCCCCGATCTGAACGTGGGCATCCCCAACCTGGCCAACTTTGGCACCAGCGGGATGTTGCGGATCAATGGCCGTCTCGATCCCAGCCTGCAGCTGCAGGGGGTGGTGCGGCTGCTGCGCGGTCGCCTGAATCTCTTTACCACCACCTTCGGCCTCGATCCCGATGCCCCCAACGTGGCGGTGTTCACGCCTTCGATGGGGCTGATTCCCTACCTCGATATTGCGCTTCGCACCCAGGTGTCCGACAGCCTGCCGACCACCAGCGGCATTGGACCGGCCGGGAGCCTGTCGCTGCAGGACTATCAGGCCGCAGCTCCTACCAATTCCCTCGACCAGCTCAATCTGGTGCGGGTGTTCCTGAGTGTGAGCGGTCCGGCCGATCGCCTGGCCGAGAACCTGGTGCTGCGCAGCTCGCCACCGCTGTCGGAGGATCGTTTGCTGGCGCTGATCGGTGGCAACACCCTCGCCGGCCTGGCCGGATCCGCCGGCGGCACCGTGCTGGCCACGGCCTTGGGACAGACTCTACTGTCGCCGTTGTTGGGCAGCCTTAGCGATGCCTTTGGCCAGCGGTTGAGCTTTGCGCTCTACCCCACCTACGTGAATCAGGCAGTGAGCAGCGGAGCGGAGCGCCGCACGGGCCGTTTGCCTCCCCAGCTGGTATTGGGGGCTGAGATCGGCCTCGACATCTCGGAACGTTTCAATGCATCGGTGCTGGCCGCCCCGAACCGCTCCGACGTGCCCCCCCAGCTGAACCTCAATCTCAAGGCTTCCGAGCTGCTCAACCTGCAGGGCTCGATTGACGCCCAGGGTTCCTGGCAGACCCAGTTGCAGGTGTTCTTCCGCTTTTGATGCCAGTGCTCAGATGCCACACGCTCTGATGAACCAGCTGATCGGCGTGGATCTCGGCGGCAGCGCCATCAAGCTCGGGCGCTTCAGCGCAGCCGGCGCGTTGCTGGCCCAGCTGCAGGTGCAGACCCCACAGCCGGCACTGCCCGGGGCCGTGACCACGGCGATCGTGGAGGCAGTGCAGCGCCTCGATCCCGACCGCTTGGCCGATCGGGTTGGCGTGGGCCATCCCGGACCCAGCGATGCGGCCGGCCGGGTGGCGCGCATCGCCATCAACCTGCCGGGCTGGCGAGATGTGCCCTTGGCCGACTGGCTCGAACCCCTGCTGGAGCGCCCCGTCACCCTGGCCAACGACGCCAACTGTGCCCTGATTGGTGAACACTGGCTGGGGGCGGCCCGCGACGCGCGCGATGTGGTGTTGCTCACCTTGGGCACCGGGGTGGGCGGAGCGGTGCTGCTGGATGGCCAGCTGTTCACCGGCCATCGGGGAGCGGCGGCGGAGCCCGGCCTGATCGGCATCGATCCCGACGGCCCCTCCTGCAACAGCGGCAACCGCGGCTCCCTGGAATCCTTCTGCAGCCGCCGCGGCTTTGACCGACTCTCCGCCATCAATCCGTCCGAGCTCTGCCGGCAGGCCGATGCCGGCGATGCCGAATCGCTGGCGGTTTGGCTCGCCTATGGTCGCCTGTTGGGCATCGGGGTGAGCTCACTGCTGTACGTGTTCACCCCGGAGCTGGTGCTGATCGGCGGTGGCCTCAGTGGTGCCAGTGCGCACTTCCTGCCGGCGGTGTGGAGGGAGGTGGAGCAGCGGGTGCAGGCGGTGAGCCGGGAGGGGCTGACGATCCGGCGTTGCAGCCTGGGCAATGGCGCCGGCCGCCTCGGCGCCGCACGGCTGGCCCTCGAGCGGCTGGAGCCTGGCTTGGGATGATGGGGAGATGATCCCCGACCCCTCCCCAGACCTCCTCGCCCGGGCGGCCCAGGTGCGCCGCTGCGCCATGGCCCTGGGCCAGCTCAGCGATGATCAGCGGCGGCAAGCCGTGTTGGCCATGGCAGCTGCCCTGGAGCGCAGCCGCGACGCCATCCTGGCCGCCAACCAGGCCGATCTCAGCGCCGCTGCTGCCGAGGATCTGGCGCCGGCCCTGGTGGCCCGGCTCAAGCTCGATGGCGCCAAGCTCGATGGTGCGATCGCCGGGGTGCGCCAGGTGGCCGAGCTCGCCGATCCGCTCGGGCAGCGCCAGCTGCACACCGAGCTCGATGTCGGCCTGGTGCTGGAGCGGGTGACGGTGCCGCTGGGGGTGCTGGGGGTGATCTTTGAAGCCCGGCCCGATGCGGTGATGCAGATCGCCTCCCTGGCGATCCGCTCCGGCAACGGGGCTCTGCTCAAGGGAGGGCGGGAAGCCAGCCACAGCTGCGCTGCCATCCTCACGGCGCTGCGCCAGGGTTTGGCCACCAGCGCCGTGGCCCCCGATGCCCTGGAGCTGCTCACCAACCGGGAGGAGAGCTTGGGCCTGCTTAAGCTCGATGGGCTGGTGGATTTGATCATTCCGCGGGGGTCCAACTCCCTGGTTCGCTTCATCCAGGACAACACGCGCATCCCGGTGCTCGGGCATGCCGACGGGATCTGCCACCTGGTTGTGGATCGGGCCGCCGACCCGGATCTGGCCCTGAAGGTGGCGCTGGATTCCAAAACCCAGTACCCCGCCGCCTGCAACGCGATCGAAACCCTGCTGGTGGATGCAGCGATCGCCCCGACCTTTCTGCCCCGGGCTGTGGCGGCCTTTGCCGCCGCCGGCGTGGATTTGCGTGGCGATGCCGCCGCCATGGCGCTGGGGGTGAGCCATGCCGCCAGCGACGACGACTGGAGCACCGAGTATTCGGATTTGATCTTGAGCGTGAAGGTGGTGGCCGATCTTGAGGCCGCCCTCGATCACATCGCCCGCTATGGCTCTCGCCACACCGATGCCATCTGCACCCGGGATGCCGCCACGGCCGATCGCTTCCTGGCCGCGGTCAACAGCGCCGGGGTGTACCTGAATTGCTCTACCCGCTTTGCCGATGGCTTCCGCTACGGCTTCGGCGCCGAAGTTGGCATTTCTACCCAGACCCTCCCTCCCCGGGGGCCGGTGGGTCTGGAGGGGTTGGTCACCTATCGCTATCGCCTGCGCGGCGAGGGCCACATCGCCGCCGACTACGCCAGTGGCGCACGCCAGTTCAGCCATCGCAGCCTGCCGCTGTGAGCGACGCGGTTGGTGGCGATCACATCTTCGTGCGCGGATTGCGCCTCTGGGCCCACGTGGGGGTGCTGGATGTGGAGCGCGCCGAGGGCCAGTGGTTCGAGCTGGATCTCGAGCTGGCGGTGGATCTGGCCAGGGCAGGCCGCAGCGATGACCTGGGCGACACCCTCGACTACAGCCAGCTGATCATGGCCCTCCAGTGCCAGGCCCGAGCGATCTGCTGCCAGACCCTCGAGCACTACAGCGAGAGGATTCTGGATCTGGCCGAGGAGCTCTATGGGCCGGTGCCGATCCGCCTGGAGCTGCGCAAATGCCACGCTCCGGTGCCTGGCTTTGGCGGCGTGGTGGCGGTAGAGCGTCGGCGACGCGGGCTTATGGCACCTGAATTGTGAATCCACCGCGATGGTGGAAATCGGCATCGGCGGCTGGATGGTGAAGGGCCCAATAGCTCAACCTCCCATCGCTGTGTTCGATGACGGCCGTGATGCCAACCTCCAGCCCTGGACGCCCTCCTGCGGTGGCACCAGTTTCACCAGGTGTTTCACCAGCTGTTTCAACGCGGTTTCCTCGCACATCGGGGGGCAGCGGGCAGCGCAACGTCATGGTCAGTTGTTGGGCTGGGCTCTTCGCCTGATGCTGCGCAAGTGATTGTTCCTGGGGCTGCACCTGGAGAGGAAGTTGGTGATAGGCAGGTTCGGGTGCCAATCCTTGCCGGTATCCCTCTAGGCGGTAGACATTCCAGTGGCCGGCGGGGGACAGGTTGAATTCCCAGTAGCCATCGGCTCCCCGACGGGCCAGGAACAGCTCCAGGCAGGTGGTCTGCCAGAGCAGATCGCGACGTTCCGGCGTGCTGGCCGGAGAGGGCAGGCTCAGCTGGGCCAGATCACCCCGTAGTTGGTAGGCAACCTCGAGGGTGCCTTCGGTGAAGCTGAGGTGGCCGGTGATCGTGAGGCTGTCCGTGAAGTTGTCCGCGATGCTGAGACCGCCTGGATCGCTGGCTTCGCAGTCGCCGGCAAAGGGGATCAGCCGGAAGGGAATGGGTGTCATCGCAGCGCGTCGACGATGGCGCGGATCTCAGCTTCCTGGGCTTCGATGCTCTCGGTCAGCCTGAACTGCACCTGGGCACGATCGAGGTTATGGCCCGGCCGGCTGGTGCGGAAGTAGGCATCGCCTGCCAGGTGGTCGCTGAAGAACCGCAAGCCGAGCTCGAAGCTAATCAGCCGGGCTGCATCGAAGATGTGGTCGAGGTCGATAGCGCTGAGGCTGGCGCGGGCCGCGCCCAGGTAGCCCTGAAGCACGGCCTGGCAGAGCTCCAGGTCGAAGCAGACCCCTTCGCCGTCGCCGGCCTCCTCTCCGAGGCGATTGCAGGCGGAGCGCAGGCAGTCACCGATGTCGTAGTGCACGAGTCCCGGCTTCACGGTGTCGAGATCCACGAGGCTCACGGCGATCCCCGTGTTGGCGCAGAGCATGACGTTGTTCACCTTGGGATCGCCATGGATGGGCCGCAGCAGCAGGCGCCCCGCCGCTTTTGCTTCCTCTAGCAGCGGGGCCAGGGTGCGGCGCTGCTCGACAAAGGCGCAACACCACTGGCTCCGATCGCAGAGCTGGATTGAGGTGGACTGCAGGGTCTGGTCGTAGGCGGCCAGATAGCCGGGCGTGATGTGGAACCCGGGCAGGGTGTCGGCCAGTTGCTCGGCGGGCAGATCGCTGATCCTGCTGTGGAACAGGCCAAGACCCCGCCCTACCTGCCTGGCCTGCTCCGCAGTGGTGATGGCATCCACCGTGATCGCGTTGTTGACGAAGCTGATCAGCCGCCAGAACTGGTCCCCCTTCTCCAACCAGGGCTCCCCCGTGTGGCGGTTGAGGATCACCTGGGGCACCTCCCAGCGTTGGCCTGCCACCAGCTGCTGCTGGGTGTGGTCGCTGAGCACCAGGAGGTTGCGCATCACCAGTTGGGGCTGGGGGAATACCTGGGTGTTCAGGCGCTGCAGCACAAAGCGATCGCCGCTGGCGGTGTCCACCCGGTACGTGTCGTTGACGTTGCCGTTGCCCAAAGGGGCAACCGCCCTGACCGGCCCCGGCAGGGCAAAGGCCTCGGCGATCGCCACCAACTCCGGGCCCGCTGCAGCCATCAGGCGGCCACCAGCCCGGAATGGCGGATCAGGGCTTCGCTGCTGGGTTGGCGGCCGCGGAAGGCCTCGAACACCTCCGCTGGAGATCGGCTGCCGCCAAGGCTGAGCACGGTGTCGCGGAAGCGGCGGCCGGTGGCCACGATCTCTTCCTCCTGCTCGAGCCCCACCTCTTCAAAGGCGCTGAAGGCGTCGGCGCTGAGCACCTCGGCCCATTTGTAGGAGTAGTAGCCGGCCGAATAGCCCCCGGCGAAAATGTGGCTGAAGGCGCAGAGAAAGGCGTCTTCAGCGATGGGTTCGAGCACTGTGGTGGTGCTGGCGAGCTCGCGGCGCAGCTGCTCCGGGCTTTGGCCGCAGTCCGGCGTCCACTGGCTGTGCAGGCGCAGGTCGGTGAGGGCGAAGTGAACCTGCCGCAGGGTGGCGCTGCCGCCCATGAAGGTGCGGGCGGCCAGCAGCTTCTGGTATTCGCTTTCGGGTAGGGGCTCGCCGCTCTGCCAGTGGTGGGCCATGCCCATCAGGGTGGCCCGGTCGTAGCACCAGTTCTCCATGAACTGGCTGGGCAGCTCCACCGCATCCCATTCCACGTTGTTGATGCCAGCGGCCTGGGGGCGCTCCACAGTGGTGAGCATGTGCTGAAGCCCATGGCCAAACTCGTGGAAGAGGGTTTCAACCTCGTCGAAGGTCATCAGGCTGGGGGTATCGCCCAGCGGCGGGCTCTGGTTGCAGATCAGGTAGGCCACGGGCAGCACGGCTTCGCCGGCCTGGTTGCGGGAGCGACCGAGGCACTCATCCATCCAGGCACCGCCGCGCTTGCTCCCGGGGCGGCTGAAGGGATCGAGGTAAAAGCCGGCAAGGGATTGGCCGCTGGCCCCATCGAGCACGCGGAAATAGCGCACATCGCTGTGCCAGACGGGCGCTTCGCCGTCGGCAGCAACGATGCGAATGGCGAACAGGCGCTGGCAGAGCCCGAACAGCCCCTGCAGCACCTGATCCAGGGAGAACCAGGGCCGCAGGGCTTCGCTGTCGAGGTCAAAGCTCTCTTGACGCAACACCTCGGCCCAGTAGCTCACATCCCAGGGTTTCAGGTCCGCGGCCTCGGCGGCGCCATGGCGGGAGGCGCATGCAGCCAGGGCCTCCAGCTCCTGCTGGGCGGCGGGATAGGCGGCGGCGCGCAGGTCGTCGAGCAGGGCTTCCACCTCGGCCACTGAGCCGGCCATCTTCGAGGCGAGGCTTACCTCGGCCCAGTTGGCATAACCCAGGCGCTGGGCCTGCTCCAGCTTCAGCTGCAGGATCTGCTCGATCAGGGGATGGTTGTCAAGCGCCCCCGTGGAGGCGCGGCTCACTTGGGCGCGGTACACCTGCTCGCGCAGGTCGCGGCGCTGGCTGTATTTCAGGAACGGCACCACCCGGGGCATGTCGAGGCCGAGCCGCCAGCCGCTCTCGCCGGCATCCCGGGCGGCCTGGCCCAGCAGCTCCCGCAAACTCGCCGGCAATCCGGCCAGGTCGACCTCACGCGTGAGGGTGAGACTCCAGCCATTGGTGGCATCGAGCACGTGGTTGCTGAAGTTGGTGGCCAGCTCGGCCTGCCGGGCGCTGGCGGCATTGAAGGCCTCCTGCTCCGCTCCCTCCAGCCCGACCCCTCGCAGGCGCATGTCGCGCAGCTCGGCCTCCAGGATGCGGAGCTGGGTCCCATCGAGGTTGGCGGCGTTTTGCTGCAGGGCTTCGAGGGCGCGGTAGATCGGCCGTGACTGGCCGGCGCGGTTGCCGAATTGCACCACGGCGCCCTGCTGCTGTTGGTGAGCCGTGCGCAATTCGGGGGTGTTGCAGACGCCATTCAGATGGCTCACCACCCCCCAGCTCCAGCGCAGGCGCTCGCCCAACTGGTGCAGGGGATCCATCAGCTCGTCCCAGGTGAGCGGAGTGGCCTCGGCCAGCCTCTGCTCCAACCTCGTTTCCAGTGCCGTGAGGTCACTGTTGAGGGCGTCGAGCAGGGTGGGAATGCCCTGCTCCACCTGTTCCGGTGTGATCGCCTCAAACTGGGGCAGCCCCTGGCCAGCCAGCAGGTGCAGCGAAGCGCTCAGGGTCATGGGTGCGATCGGAAGTGCCTCTATTTCACCCGATCGGAGCGGTGTGGCGTGGTTCAGCCCAGGGCGGTCAACCGGCCCACGGCGAGCATGGCGGTGGAGCTGAGCTGCTCGGCCAGGGCATTGGTGGATGCTTCATAGACATCGATCGCAAGCCGGGGCCAGAAGCCAATGGCCAGGGTCGGCACCAGCAGGGTCAGA
>JBIPLV010000172.1:0-3604 GCA_044369475.1 Cyanobium sp.
CGGAGCCAGAAGCCGCCCAAGGATTTGGGCATCACGATCCGCTCCACGGCCCAGCCTGAGCCGGCTTGGAACTCCTCCTTGTAGGTGCCGAGCTGCAGATGCCAGCGCTGCTGGATCCGCTGCTGGCCGCGCTGCGTGACCCGGTAGCAGGCGTGCGACACAGCCGTGCGCTCGTGGTTGTGGCCGTTGACGATTACGTCGGCCTCAGGGGCGATTGAGGCATATCGGCCGCCGCCCATGACGCCCTTCGAGATAATCCCGCCCCAGGCGCCGTGGTGGAAGAACAGGGTGACCCGGCGGGTGCGGCCCTGCCGGCTGGCGCCAGGCCGGTAGAACGTCAGCCAGACCCAGCCCTGATACGGCAGGTGCTCCACCTTGGCCCCGTAGCCGCGCAGGCGGCGTGTCAGGTTCTCAAGGGGATCGATCTCCTGGTTGCCGAGGACGGCGGTTTCGTGGTTGCCGTCGGACACCATCGCCAGACTGCTGGCCCAGGGACTGAGCCACTCGGCGGCCTCGTCGAACACCAGATCGAAGTAGTTGCTGCCGGCGTGCTCAGGCCTCAGTGACGACTTGCTGCCCCTGCGGTCGCGCTTGCCTTGCATCAGGCACAGCAGGTCACCGAAGCACAGGACCGGCGCGCCACGGCCCTGGGCCTGGTTCAGGTGGCGCCGCAGCAGCTCCCGATCGCAGTGGGGGTTGTCGAGATGAACGTCCGAGACCAGCAGGAAATCGTGCGGAATGTCACGGGTGTAGGGGATGCGCAGCTCCAGCAGCTCGGGCGAGTGGCGCCGCAGTTCGAGCATGGATCGGCAGCGTGCCTACGGGGTGAGTCTACGGGCCCTGGATGCGGCGACCGTCCGCCGGACGTACTCGAGGCCGTCTGGTGTCTTGCGCCAGCAGCGTGAGCAGATGCTGCCATGGGCACCGCGGTGAGGGCTGCCGCAGGTGCAGCAGCGAAGCGGCTGGTGTGGTGGCAGCTTGCCGGCTTTGCGAAGGCGGAACAGCTGCTGGCGCTCGGTGTTGGAGAGAGGCATGGGTCAGGCCGCGAGGATTCTGCGAACAGTGGTTCGGCTGCAGCCCAGCCGATCAGCGATGCGCTGCTGGGTCCAGCCGACGGCGCGCCAGCGCTTGATGCGCTGCTGCCGGGTCTCGGTGATGTAGAGCAGCAGGACCAGGGGGATAGTGAGGATCGCCAGGAGGGTGGCGAGGATGCAGAGGGTGGTGGTCATGGTGACGTGGTGGTGAAGGTGGTGCCGGGATGGGCTCCCGGCTAAGAGTTGACGAAGACAGGCTGCCGGCAATTCTCAACTGCCCATTTGAGCCAGTAGATCAGCCACTCGCCATTGCAGAGGGCTCCGTCGTAACGTGGGTCACCAGAGAGGTCTTCGTCTCGATACACGGAAGACCCCTCAAAGATCGGCTTGGCTCCCTCTTTCGGCAACGGATACTGAGCTATGTGGGTTGGATGCTTTGTCTTGTATGCAGCGATTCGATCTTCTACTTCTTCTACGTGCTCAATGGTGATAGGAGCTGCGCCGGGATGCTGCATGATCAGTGGATAGCGCTCATTTCCGTTTCGCTCAAACCATCCTTTGCCGCCGCTTTTCTCGTTGAACATTACATCTGTCAGGCCAAGGACTCTCATTGCGTTAGCCCATGACGAGTACGATGGCCAGCGTCGATTCTCATAATCTGTCGGCTCACCAAATGCCGGTGCGTCATCACGGCGGATTAGTTCGCAGTCGATGTCGACATAATCGGCGCTGTACGAAATGTGCGCCTCTCCAATTCTGAGTGTGTATCCCATGAGGATGTTGCGGTGGTGATGCCGGGATGGGCTCCCGGCGGGCCGTGGGAGGTCAGGCCAGCTCGACTCCTGTATCGCTGGCCCAGTCGGCGGCAATGAGCATGATTGCCTGGGAAGTAACCGTGGCCCCAAGTTCGACACGGTGGCCGCTGTCCAGCAGATACCAGCCCGTGTGCCCGTAGCCGAGAATCAGGCCGGTTCGCTGCTCTATTGAGCCGTGCTGGCTCAGGATCATTTCATCGCCACAGTTGACAGTAGAGATGAAGTTATCAATCTGGGATTCAAGGATGGTCATGACTGGTGAGTGAATGGTGGAGCGTCTTTGCCCCGGCCCTCGCACTGTAACCCCAACGTTACGGTCCGGCAGTCTCGGCGGTGGCCAGTCCCAGGATCGTCCAAGGCCCCAGCGCAGTGCCGGGGCCCCTGACCGATCAGATCACCGCGAAGCAGCTGGAGTCCAGCCCCTGGGCCCGCGACTGTGCGAACACCACGGCCGCCCCGTCGCCGGTGCCGTCGGCATCGAACCACAGCTGGTTCGTGGCGTCGCGGAACACCGTCGGGCCAGCCCCGAGGGCAGCACCCTCGGCGAAGTCCAGAGCGGTGCCGGCGGCGATGCCGAACACGTCGCCGGACAGGGCCATGGTGTCGCCCTGGGCCCGGCTGAAGTCCTCGATGATGTCGGCGTTGCCAGCGCCGTGGGCGTCGAACACGAAGGTGTCGGCACCGCGGCCACCGGTGAGTCGATCCTGGCCCTGGCCGCCGTTGATGAGGTTGTCGCCGGCGTTGCCGCCGATCACCTCCGCCCGGGCGGTGCCGGTGGCGGTGAGACCAGAGCGGCCCGTCAGCACCAGGTAGTAGGCCTGGCTGGCGGCCATGTCGAAGCTGATGGACGAGACCACGATGTCGCGGCCCTCGCTACCGAGGATCTGATCCCCGGCGTTGTTGATGATGAACTGGTCGGTCTCACCGGCGACACCCGTGAGGACGTCGGCGCGGGAGGTTCCAGAGATGAGAGCCATTGGAGATGTGAGCGAGTGGATGGTCGCCAGATTGGGTGCGGCTCCGGCGGGCCGCGGGGTCATTTGCGATTGCTCATCGCAACGGCATTGCCAAGCATGACGTGGTCTTCACTGGAGCAACGGCCCTCGTCAAGCGCCGGGTTCCAGTCGTGCTCAGGACAGCGCCGACAACGGACCAGATGGGGCGACGGGCGTGGCAAAAAGCCGACATCTGCAGCCGACAGAGCAGTGGTGTAACGAGCGCGGTCGGCGTTGACGGCAAGGGTGTAGGCGAAGCCCAAGTCCTCCTGCCCTGGCAGCCAGCAGCGGTAGGCACGGGGCAGCTTGATCCCCTCGATTAGATCAAACTCAGCCATCATTTCCCCTCCAGCTCGGCGGCGATGGCGCGGATCTCATTGACGTGCCAGTGCTTTGCGGAGCCCGCTTGATCCGCCAGAGCGCGAATGGCGGCGGCGATGCCATTGCGGTCAGCCTCAAACGCAACATTGCAGCCTGGATTGCAGATGTAGCCGTTCAGGAAGGCATCCAGCACCGCCTGCGCGGCGGGGGAGAGGTCAGCCATCGGCCCCCTCCTGCGGCACGGGCAGCGCCCAGTGGGGCAAGGACCATGCAAGACAAGAATCACTCGGCTTGCACAGACGCCAGCTAGGCACGAAACCACGGCCCCCACCGTCACCCATCCAGCACATCCCCTCCTTATCGCACCACCCATCGCGCTCCCAAGGCCGCTCAGCGACCGGCACCGGCTCGACGGCAGGGCGGCCCCAGCGGGTGAGGG
>JBIPLV010000432.1:0-3598 GCA_044369475.1 Cyanobium sp.
CTCCAGCCTCGCCGCGACGTTCACCGTGTCGCCGACGCAGGTGTATGTGGCGCGTCGCTGCGTGCCGGTGTAGCCCGCGATCACCTCGCCCGTGGCGATGCCGACGCCGATGCGCAGCGCCGGGCTGCCGGCCGCGCCGCGATCCACGTTGAGGAGATCGATCATGTCCAGCATCTCGCTCGCGCAGCGCGTGGCGCGCAGGGCCGCGTCGGACAGGGGTCGCGGCGCGCCGAACAGTGCCATGAGGCCATCGCCGGTGATCTGGTTGATCACGCCGCCCTGCGCCGCGACGGCCTCGAACATCAGCGTGTAGTAGGCGTTGAGCAGGTCGATGGTCTCCTCGGGCGACTGGCGCTCGGCGAGCGAGGTGAAGCCGCGTATGTCGACGAAAAGCACCGTCACCTCGCGCCGCTCGGCGCGCATCGCGAAGCCGCTAGCCTCGAGGTCCTGCGCCACCTCGGTGGCGGCGAAGCGGCCGACCTGCGCCTTCAGCTGGTCGCGCAGGCGCTTCCGCTCGAGGCTGCCCCCGATGCGTGCTCGCAGGATGACCGGATTGACCGGCTTGCCGAGGACGTCCTCCGCGCCCAGCTCGAGGCAGCGCACGACATGCGCCTCGCCTTCCAGTGCGCTCGTCACGATGACGGGAATGTCTCGCAGCGCGGGGTCCGCCTGCATGCGCTCTAGTACCTCGAAACCCGACATCTCCGGCATTTCCATGTCCAGCAGCACGAGGTCGAACGGCTCCTGCCTCAGCCTGCCTAGCGCGGCGGCACCGTCCTCCGCCTGCACGACCCTGTGGCCCTGGAGCTCGAGGTTGCGGCCGAGGAGCAGTCGGTTGACCTTGTTGTCGTCGGCGACCAGCAGCCGCGCCCCGCGGTCATTCACGGCACAGCGCCTTCAGGGCCTGCACCGCGTCGTCGAGCGCCGCGCGCAGCGGCTCCGGGTCGAACCCGTCGCGAGGGAGCCCGCCGCGCTCCCATTCCAGCATCGTCCGCGCGAGCGGAAGTGCGCCGAACGTGAGGGCGTTGGACTTCAGCGAGTGGGCGGCGCGCCGGAACGCTCCGGGTTGCGTCGCCGCGTGCGCCGCGCTCATCGCCCCGACGAGCAGCGGCGCCTCCGCGGCGAAGGTCTCGACGAGGTCGCGGACGAATTCCGCGCCCGCGCTGGCGCGCAAGTCGTCGAAAGTCGCCCTGTCGATGGCGTCGGCGCTCATGTCACGAGTCCTCCCTGGCAATGGTCTGCTCAAGCGCCTCCACCAGCCGTTCCGGGCGGATGGGCTTCGTGACGTAGTCATCCATCCCGGCCGCGATGCAGTCCTCGCGGTCGCCCTGCATGGCGTTGGCGGTCATCGCGACGATCCGGGGACGTCCACCCGATCGCGCGCCGGAGATGATGCGGCGCGTGGCCTCGATGCCGTCCATCTCCGGCATCTGGACGTCCATCAGCACGAGGTCGTAGGGCTGGCGCTCCACGCACTGGATGGCCTCGAGGCCGTTCGAGGCGGTGTCGGCCCGGTACCCGAGCTGCTGCAGCAGCCGCAGCGCGATCTTCTGGTTCACGGCATTGTCCTCGGCGAGAAGGATGCGCAGCGGATGGCGCCGGGCCATGCCGCCGTCCAGCGCGGGACGCGGGGCGGCCGCGGAAGGCGCGGGCCTGCGGATGGCCTCGCGTGCCAGGAGCGTCATCAGGGTGTCGTGAAGGTGGCTCTGGCGAAGCGGCTTCATCAGGTGGGCGCGGAAGGGCGTGTCTTCGTCGCTCGCCTCGCGGTGGCCAAGGCTGCTGAACAGTACCAGTGGCCACGATGCACCCGCGCGGACGAGATGCCGCGCGAGCGACAAGCCGTCCATGCCGGGCATGTGCATGTCGAGGATGGCGACGTCGAAGCGCGCGCCGGCCCTGACCGCCTCGAGCGCTTCCATCGGGGCGCCGAAGCCCCTGGTCGTCATGCCCCACTTGCCGCACTGGCGCTCGAGTATCCGCAGGTTGGTCGCGTTGTCGTCGACCAGGAGCACGCGCCGACCCGCGAGGCCAGTCTGCTCGCCCGCGAGGCTCGGGCGCGACTGCTCCGGCAGCGTCGCTGGCTCCGCATGGATGGTGAACCGGAAGGTCGAGCCATGCCCCGGGCCGTCGCTCTCGGCAGCGAGCGTGCCGCCCATGAGCTCGACCAGCTTGCGGCTGATGGCGAGGCCCAGTCCGGTGCCGCCGTATTTGCGCGTGGTCGACGAATCCGCCTGGCTGAAGCTCCGGAAGAGCTTGGCGATGCTCTCCGCGGACAACCCGATCCCGGTATCCCGTACCTCGAAGGCGAGCATGGGGCCTCCGTGTTGGGGCGCATGGGCCCGCACGGTCAGGACGACCTCGCCTTGCTCCGTGAACTTCACGGCGTTGCCGAGCAGGTTGATGAGGACCTGCCGCAGCCGCGTGACGTCCCCGGCGACGGCGGGCGGCACGTCGTCGTCGAGGAGATACGCCAGGTCCAGCCGCTTGTCCGCTGCGCGCGTGGCCACGAGATCGAGGGCGGATTCGATGCATTCGCGCAGGTCGAAGGGCTGGGACTCGATGTCCATGCGGCCGGCCTCGATCTTCGAGAAGTCGAGGACGTCGCTGATGATCGTGAGCAGGGACTCGCCGGCGTCGCGGATCGTCGATGCATAGTCGCGCTGCTCGGGATTGAGCGGCGTGTCGAGCATCAGGCCGCTCATGCCGATGATGGCGTTCATGGGCGTGCGGATCTCGTGGCTCATCGTGGCGAGGAACGCGCTCTTGGCCTCGTTGGCGGACTCCGCTGCGGCACGGGCCTGCTGCGTCTCGCGCATGAGCTGCTCGTTGCGCGCCGCGATCGCCGCGTCCATCTCGCGCTCGATGCGCCGTCGCCGCGCCTGTCGGCGGTTGAGCGCCTTCACCAGCCGCAGGCGCCGGTCCAGTTCCTGCGTGCGTTCCTGGACCTGCGCCTCGAGGTCCTCGGTGAAGCGCGCATTGGCGAGCGCGCCGGCCGCCTGCGCCGCAAGCATCGCCAGCATGTCGCGGTCCGCCTCGTGGAATCTCCCGTACAGCCCGTCGATGTCGGCGTAGAGGCATCCAAGAAGATCGCGTCCCGACACGAGGGGCGCGAGCACGAGGCTCCTCTGGTCGAGCCGGTCGGCGCCCTCGGGCGCGTAGCGCAGCGATACCGCGCGCGTGCGCCGCATCTCCTCCAGCCGGGGGGCCAGCGCGCGGAGCAGCCGTCCGGGGTCTTCCCCGCGGGGCATCTGCACGCCCCCGATGCGCGGGCCCTCGGGCCCGAACAGCACCAGCATGACGCGTTCCGCGCCGGACAGTTCGACGGCGTGCTCGACGAGGAATTCCTGGAGCTCGCCGGGCTGGCGCAGCTCGTTCATGCGCAGGCCGGCGTCGGTCAGCCGCTTGAATGGCTCGCGGATGTCGGCCCGGCCCTCGAGATGGGCCATGGTCCGCGCCCGCGAGAGGCCGGCATCTCGCGCGTGCAGCCGCCAGGCATGCAGCAGCCTGCGTCGCAGGACCGACTTGTTGAGGGCGCAGCGACGGAGCCCGTCGTCGCCGAGGGCGCGCACATGCCTGACGAGGCGGGCATAGGCCCGCA
>JBIPLV010000173.1:0-3576 GCA_044369475.1 Cyanobium sp.
CACCTCAGTGCAGGCCGGTGTGCTGCCCCCCATCACCTTGGGGATCGTGGCGGTGTTGAAGTGGGCATTGCCGGGATCTTCCCGCTCCGGCGAATACACCAGAAAGAAACTCTCGCCGATCACCAGGCCCTGCTGCTCCACCAGCGGCCGCAGCTCCTCTTCGGTGGTGCCTGGATAGGTGGTGCTCTCCAGGCTGAGCACCTGGCCGGGGCGCAGATAGGGGAGCAGCGCGGCCATCGTGTCGCGGATGAAGCTCAGATCCGGCTCCCGGTATGGATTCAATGGCGTGGGCACGCACAGGATCAGCGCATCGGCCTCGGAGGCCCGGGCAAAATCCGTGCTGGCCTCCAGCAACTGTTGCTCACGGGCCTGCTGGAGCCTGCCGCCATCAATGTGCTGGATGTAGCTCTGGCCGACGTTGATCGCCTCGATCTTCGTTGTATCAATATCCAGGCCCAGCACCCGATAGCCGTTTTCGGCATAGGTGAGCGACAGCGGCAGGCCCACATAGCCCAGCCCCACTACACCGATCAGCGCTTCACGGTTGCGCAGACGTTGCAGTAGCTGCAGGTGGTGGGTGGAGGAGGCCGGGGATGTCATCGAGAGCTGGCGGATATCTGGTTGTGAGAGGTGAGAGCGGATCAGGCCACAGCGGCAGCCACGGCAGCCACCACCTTGTCCTGATCGTCATTGCTGAGATAGGGGTGCATCGGCAGGCTCAGCACCCGCTCACTCGCCCGTTGGGCCACGGGTGAGCCACAGCCGCCGCCGCAACGCTCACAGCAGCCGGCGATGGCCGGCTGCTGGCACAACAGCGTGGGGTAGTGCACGGCCGTGGGGATCCCTTGCTGCTCTAGGGCAGCCTGCACCGCAGCACGATCGTCCACCTGAATCGTGTACTGGGCATACACGCTGGTGTTTCCAGGTGCCAGATGGGGCGTGCTGCGGATCCCGGCAGCCTGCAGCTGTTGGCTATAGCGCGCACCGATCCGCTGTCGTGCGTCCACCTCGGTATCAAACAGCTGCAGCTTGGCCAGCAGGATCGCAGCCTGCAGCGTGTCGATCCGGCCGTTCACCCCAAGATCAGTGTGGAAATAGCGGCGGCTCTGGCCGTGGCGGGAGATGCGCCGCATCCGCTCCGCCAGGTCGCTGTCGCGAGTGAAGCAAGCGCCACCATCGCCGTAGCCCCCCAGGGGTTTGGAGGGGAAGAAGCTGGTGGTGCCGATCGTGCTCAGGCCGCCGCTGCGGCGGCCCTGCTGGCTGGCGCCGAAGCTCTGGGCGCCGTCTTCGATCACCGGCAGGCCATGGCGTGCGGCGAAGGCGTTGATGGCGGGAAAATCTGCCGGCTGGCCATAGAGACTCACCGGGATGATCGCCCTGGTGCGAGGGCTGATCGCGGCTTCCAGGCCTGCGGGATCCAGGTTGTAAGTGAGCGGGTCGATGTCCACGTACACCGGCACCGCCCCCAGCAGGGCAATCATTTCCGCCGTGGCGATGAACGAGAATGGCGTGGTGATCACTTCATCGCCGGTACCTACCCCCAGGGCCATTAGGGCAATCAGCAGCGCATCAGTGCCGCTGGCCACCGCGATGCAGTGCTCCACCCCCACAAAAGCCCCCAGCGCCTGTTCCAGCTCGCCAACTTCCGGGCCGAGGATGTACTGGCCGTGGTCCAACAGTGCCCCCAGGCGCGCATCCACGGCCTGGCGCAGGCTGCGGCCATCAGGATGCAATTGTTGCTGCTGAGCTTTGAGATCAATGAACTGCATGGAGTGACTCGTTCAGGCTGACGCGCTGTGCTGCAACTGATCGCCATGGAGACGATAACGATCTCCCGTGTGCGGGCAGATCCACTCGCCCTGGCCCTCCAGCGGCAGCGCCACTCGCTCGCCGTAGGCGCTCATCCAGCCCACCTGCCGCGCGGGCACCCCCACCATCAGCGCGAAGGCCTTCACGGTGCGGTTCACAACCGCACCGGCCCCAACAAAGGCATGGTGGCCGATGCGGGTGCCGCACACGATTGTGCAGTTCGCGCCGAGGGTGGCACCCCGCTCCACAACTGTGTCGCGGTACTCATCTTTACGGCTGACCGCCGAGCGCGGGTTGTAGACGTTTGTGAACACCATGCTGGGACCACAGAACACGTCGTCTTCCAGGGTGACGTTGTCGTAGACTGACACATTGTTCTGAACTTTTACATTATTTCCGATCCGTACTCGGTTGCCTACGAACACGTTTTGGCCGAAAGAGCAGCGCTCGCCGATCACCGCCCCTGCGCTGATATGCACCCAGTGCCAGACCCGGCTGTCAGGGCCTATTGCGGCCCCTTCGTCCACGAGAGCGGTGGGGTGAATCGTGACGCTGTGGTGGATTAGGGACATCATTCTTTTATGGTTAGAAGCAGCCTTGGGCATACCAATCCTGTGCGCTTTTGGCTGGAGGGGAGCATGGGGCTCTACCCTCACAAACCCAAGCTGACACGATCGCACGCTTGCGCGACAGATCGTTCCCCTTGGTTCTGGCTCTTGGCGCCAGCCTGCCTCAGTAGGCTGGCGAGAGCTCCGTTCGGCCCTATCCATGCTCAAGCTCCTGCTGGGTGACCCCAATGCCCGCAAGCTGAAGCGCTACCAGCCGATCGTTTCCGACATCAACCTCCTGGAAGAGGAGATCGCGCCCCTCTCCGACGACGAGCTGCGCGGCCTCACAGGTGAGTTCCGCCAGAAGCTGGAGCAGGTGGCGGGCAATGCCGCCAAGGAGCGGGCCCTGCTCGATGAACTGTTGCCCCAGGCCTTTGCCGTGGTGCGCGAGGCCGGCAAGCGCGTGCTGGGCATGCGCCATTTCGATGTGCAGCTGATCGGCGGCATGGTGCTGCACGACGGCCAGATCGCCGAGATGAAAACCGGCGAGGGCAAAACCCTGGTGGCTACCCTGCCCGCCTACCTCAACGCCCTCACCGGCCGCGGCGTGCACGTGGTGACGGTGAACGACTATTTGGCCCGCCGCGACGCCGAGTGGATGGGCCAGGTGCACCGCTTCCTGGGGCTCTCGGTGGGCCTGATCCAGCAGGAGATGGATCCGGCCTCCCGCCGCGCCAACTACGCCTGCGACATCACCTACGCCACCAACAGCGAGCTGGGCTTTGACTATCTGCGCGACAACATGGCGACCGACATCGCTGAGGTGGTGCAGCGCGCACCCAACTTCTGCGTGATCGACGAAGTCGACTCGATCCTGATCGATGAAGCCCGCACACCCCTGATCATCTCCGGCCAGATCGAGCGGCCCCAGGAGAAATACCGCCGCGCCGCCGAGGTGGTGGAGCAGCTGGAGCCGTCTGCCGAGATGGGCAAAGACGGCATCGACCCCGAAGGCGACTACGAGGTGGATGAGAAGCAGCGCAACGTGACCCTCACCGACGAGGGCTACGCCAAGGCCGAGGCGATGGTTGGGGTGAGCGACCTGTTTAATCCCGAAGACCCCTGGGCCCACTTCATCACCAACGCCCTCAAGGCCAAGGAGCTCTTCACCAAGGATGTGAACTACATCGTGCGCGGCGGCGATGCGGTGATCGTCGAT
>JBIPLV010000408.1:0-3576 GCA_044369475.1 Cyanobium sp.
CGCTGGCAGTTCGTGGGATCTGGATGCCGCCTGAGCCATTGCGCGCAACACAGGTGCGCCGCTATTGCTGTGCCACTTAGCCCAGTCATGGCGGCGCTCACCTGTCGCAAATGCTGCGACTCAACCCACATATCTGAGGGCTATTGGTCCACCATCGTGGTCAGCCGTGTCCAGTCTTATGCCGTCTTAGTGGGGTTGTGCCAGTTGCTCACCACGGGTCCAAGCCCTGTACCGGCCTTGCCTCCCATCGCTCCGCGCAGTCGCGCAGCCAGCTAATCCATTGCCGCCGCCAGCGATTTCTGACGATCGTGGTTGCCTGATAGCCATCAGGCAGCGGCGCCCAGCCGTCTGCGATCTGCTGCACCAAGTCGGTGTCATCCCAGTCAATAAGCGACTCCACGGTCGCCGCCTGCTGTTCAAGCCGTTGCAGGTGCTCAACCAGTAAGCGCTTGTCTACGTCCACCGCCGCACTCTCGGGGGGTAGTGGCTCTCCGCCTGCCAGTCAGCGCCGATGCCGAGCAGCCGGGAGATTTGCTTGACCGCGCCGATGGTGATCGAGCCGTTGCGGTCCTCAATGCCTTGCTGCGCTGCTGTCTCCAACTGCTGCAGCAAACGGGTCAGGTACGCGGGTTTATCAATGCCTTCGGCCTCCCAGTCGGCTTTCATCCGCTGGTATGCAGCAGCCACATAACGGCGTGCCTGGCGCTCGGATACCCCCCATTCAGCGGCCGCATTGGTCACCAGCTGCGCCGTGGGGTCAGCAGCCAGCAGCCGCTGATAGCACCAATCAGCAGCAGCAGCCGACCGCGCCATCAGCTCAGCGCCTCTGCAATGGCGTCCAGCAGCGCCTCACGTTGAACAGAGGTCAGATAGTCAGCGTCACGGATGACGCGCCGCACAGTGGCAACAGCGCCGCTCTGGTGCTCAATGGCGTAGTCAATGATGCGGGCGTTAGGTGCTGGGATGTCAGTGATAACGCTCACGCCAACGCCTCCTCCAGCCGCGCCACTTCGGACTGCAGGAACTGCAAACGCTCCAATAGCGCCCGGTGCCGCAAGTCCATTGCCTGTGCAATGTCGGACTGTTGCGCCACGAGTTCATCAACACGGGCTTCAATCTGCCGCCTTACATCAGGACGTTGCGCCAGCCGGGGAAGTTCTTCGTCGTAGAACCACTTCTCAGCAGCAGCAGGCAGTCCAGACGCCATCGGGTCCGGGGCTTCATCACGGAACTGAATCACCTTGTCCAGCGCCGCGCGTTGCTCATGGGGCGGCAGCACCAACCAGTTTGCGACCGGGTGTTTGCGACTAATCACTGGCCGTATCTCCTGCCTGTGATGGGATTAACAGCGGCGAGCTGCTGTTGCTCCCTGTAGCGAGCAGACGCAGCATTGACCTGCCGCAAGCGCTCAGTTTGCATTTGCATCGCTTGAACTGCCATCTGCCGGGCTGCGGCTTCCTCTTCGCGGCGGCGCTGGTAATCAGAGCCCACGCCCAGGTAAGCGGCCAGCTTTGGGTCCTTGCGCTGCAGCAGTGATGTCAGCGTCAGATTCTTGCGGATGTCATCGCCGCTGACCGGCCTGCCATAGGGGCGGGTTGGTGGCACGCCACCGATGGCAACAATGCGGGCTTCGATGGCGCGGGCGTCGTTCTCTACCCGCTCAGCGTCGCTGTGCGCTGCCTCAATGCGTTGGTCCAATGTGAGGTCCATCAGTGCACCTCCACCGGCAGACGGCGGCTTTGAGCTGATGCCATCGGGTCAGGTGCTGGCAGGCAGTCATCATCCTGCTGCTGCGTTTGCAACGACTCCAGACGCAACTGAGCAAGTACTACATCAGCGAGCTGTGTTACAGCTCGGACTGGTTTTGTCACCCGTTTTGATGCGGTTACTTCATGCTAACGGGGACGGATTGGGTTACACTCAACCCACCGATGGGCGAGCGCAGCAGGAAGCGCCCCACGGCACAGCATGGACAACACGGAACGCGTGCAGCGCCTATGGGCGTTGTATGAGCAGCTCAATGAGCTGATCCAACCAGATGAGATAGAGGTCTACCCAGTGCTGGAGCACCTGGGCGACCTTATCGGTGATCTGGAGATGGACTAACCAGCGCCCTCCAAGATGTGGGCGATCAGGTTGCTGAGCGACCGCCCGTCCTGATCAGCGATAGCGAGGAGGTCTTCGAGGACGCCTTGGGGGAGGGTGATGGTGGCGCGCTGAGTTTTCCGCTGCAGGAGCTGGAGAGGTGTGGCTGCGGTCATGAGCAAGGTGCCCCGTACATGCAGCACAGTGGCACACGGTGTTACACCTGGGACGGTCAAGGCGTGACGGCTTACACTTCGTCACACCGTGCGACACCTCCGTGCCCACTAGTAAGCCGCGCGTGGGCGTCACCCTCGATGTTGAGGTCTACGAGGCGGTGAAGGCCATCGCCCAGGCCGAGAACCGCTCTCTGGCCAACCTGATCGAGTCGTGGGTGTTGGCGGAGCTAGCCCGCCGGAAGGCGAAGGGCTGACCTGGGGTCCCCGCTGTCCTGTCGGCGTTGCTGGGTGCTGCCGCTTCTGCCCAATCGTGGCGGCCTTGGAGGTGCTGCACGCGACCGGGACTGGGTTGATGCACATCTTGCACTCCGGGTTGAACACGCCTAGAGAGGCGTATCGACCGCATGTGAGCAGGAAAGATGATTGCCTACCCGCTGGCCAAGTGGCTGCTGCAAGTGATCGGCCTCTTTGTGGTCTTCACGGTTCAAGGCGCCATGTGGAAAGGGGCGCAAGATGAAAACCGCAACGGCTGGGTGATTGCCTTGCTCTGGGCGGTTGCTGTCGCGACGCTCTATATCCCGATGCATGAGTTGCTTCATCAGCTATTCGTTGAGCAACGAGTCTGCAATCCGTAGTCATCGACAAGAAACTACACACCAGAGGCGAGCAGATTTGCGGCTAACTGCTGCAGTTTTCAGCATTCTGCTGAGCGTATGACCTTGGGCAAATCCCAGTCGTTGCAGGGTGCTTCAAAAGATCCTGATGCAATAAGGCGATGTTGCCTGATGCACTGGCTCATTTGTCTGGGCAGCGCCCCCCCCTCTCTCTCTCTACAAGCGGCCTACAGGCGCTTGGCGCGTTCATAATTTCTTTGTAATTCATCAGGGGGAGTCCAGCCATGTCTGCGACTTCTGCTAATTCACCGCTCAGTGGAGGCTTTGTCCTCACTCGAAAACCCCAGCGCCTGACCATCACTGTGTCTTGGAGCGTTTACCAGTCACTCATCGACGCCAGCGACGAGCAAGGTCGCTCGATCTCCAACATGGCTGCCTACTGGCTGGAGCGGCAGTCTGAACTGGGCTAAGGCAATTTGATCTGCCATCCCAAAGGCGTGGCACCCCCCTACCGCAATTGGGTGCTGGCGGTAGCAAGGTGTCGTCCTCCGCGTGCGCCAGTGGCGCGCCGCCAGCGCACCGATGCTGGCGCGGTGTGATGAGCGAGCGCGTGCCCAGGGCTACCCACGCCGGGCACCGACGAGAACCGCCACAGGCTGCTGGCGGCCTGGTGAGGGGGAGGGGTTAGCAATTCTGCGCTA
>JBIPLV010000303.1:0-3575 GCA_044369475.1 Cyanobium sp.
GCCCCGACGCCTCCTCCACGAACGGCATCTGCCTGGAGAGGATCCGCGGAATCCGCTCCATCGCGTAGGCCTCGAGCCCATAGCCCACCGACTGGGCAAGCCCCTCGAGCTGCTTGCGCGTGTCTCTCATCGCCCATGTCAGTTCCTTCTGCGCCTCGGCAAGCTCCTGCTGGGCTTCTGCAAGCTCCTGCTGCGCCTCGGTCAGCTTTTCCATGCGCTGCTGCGCTTTGGCGAGCTCTCGTACGACGCTGGTGAGCGCCTGGACATCGCCCCGTGTCACGTAGTCGGCATGGGCCTTGACCACGACGTGCGCGAGCGCGTCGGCCTGCTCTGCGGTGAAGGTGTCCTTGGGCCGTTCGCGAATTCCCTCGACCGTCGCCACGGAGAACCCTCGTCTCGGCACGTGGTCCTGGTGCCGTGCAATATGTACATGAGAACACTATGCGTCAAGCGGTCGGGGTGCACGCTGATGCAACGACGGTGCCCAGTGCGCGATGAATCATGAAACAGGGCATGTCGCGGCACACACGGCTCACAGCCACGCTCGCCTTCGAGGGGAGGGCCGACGTGCGACCCGACGCCTGCGATCTCGCAAGGCGGTTTCGTCACGGAATCACAAACCGGAAGATCTGCTCCCCGAGCCGAAAGTGACACTGCGACGTGAGCGTGACGGCGAGCGTGGACACCCAGACGCCGTTGCGCGTGTGCTCGGCCGTAAGCAGCCAAGAACCGTCTCGCTGCCGCGTGAGAGTGGCGTGGTGATGCGCGAGGAGCGGATCTTGGAGTTCGACATCGGCCCCGCCCCCGGAGCGACCGAGCGTTAATCGATCCGACCGCAGCGGCACCTGCATCGGATTCGCTTTCCCTGATAACTCTTCAAGCACCGGAAACACCATCGCGGGAATGTGTTTGTTGTCCAGCAAGTTCGTCTGTCCCGCCGACGGATCCTGCGTGGGCGGTCTCAACGGGTTGATGACGCGAAACCGACGAGAACCAAGGATCACCACCGCTGTATCGTGGAGAACGACCCGCACACACCGCGCGAAGGTGCCGTTGAGGCTACCCACGTCGTGGAGCGTCCACTGGTACCCACCCCGCCATGATGCCCGACGGATTTCGGCGTGCGCGCTCGACACGGCTGGGTCATGCGGCAGCCTCAGGTCCCCGGCAGTGCGGCCGATCGCAAACACTTCGCTGCGTATTCGGACGTCTTCTCCGTCGTCGCGAGCGCCATCGTCGAGAAGCGTCAACACGGGAACTGGCGGGCGCAGGCTTGGACGGAAATCTTGGTCATCCTCCGGGGAAAAGCCACCGGGCGACGGCTGCACTGGTTGCGGCACTCGGGGGGCACGCTCGGCCACCCACTGCAAAATTTGGTCGGTCGTAGGTCGACGACCGTCGTTGCCAGGAAACGGCTGAGGCGACTGGGAGGGTAGTTCGTGGAAAAACATGAAAAGCACCGATTTGTCACGGAATCCCTTGAGAATCATATCGTTCCGACGTGGCTGCCACCAGAAAACCAGATTCCTCATGACCGGCTCTGGACATTTCCGACGGCCGACCCGACAATCAATAGGGTCTGGGGCACAGGCTGAGGAAGGTTGTACGACTGACCGCAGCCTTACGGCGATTCACTTACCGTCGGCGGACTCCGTCGATGTCGTTTTGCTTGCCACAATCTCGGACGTTCGTCCAGTAAGGAGTTTTCAATGCGTCCACTCGCCAATGGGCCTCGTCGTGGTTTCACGCTCGTGGAACTGCTCGTCGTAATCGCCATCATCGGCACGTTGATGGGGCTCTTGCTCCCGGCTGTCCAGAGCGCTCGCGAAGCCGGCCGGCGCAACACCTGCGCCAACAACCTGAATCAGCTCGGCAAGGCGATTGTCGCTTACGACGGTCGCACACAGTCATTGCCAGGATGGAGAAACCCGAACGTCCAAGCAAACCTGACAGCGACGCAAAGTGGCACAATTCCGCCGTACTATTCCTGGCCGGTCATGCTCTTGCCAAGCCTCGAGCGACGCGACATTTTTGATCTTGCGGTCACCTCTGCGGGCGGAGCTCTCGTATCCAACTCCATCGGACCGATCTCAATGTTCCTCTGCCCATCTTCTCCGAGTGCCTCGCCCACGGAACCGTCCATCGCCTATGCGGGCAATGCGGGCAACTGGGGTAGAGGATCGCGGTCTGACGGAGTTTTTTTTGACCGAACGGCTCACTTGAACCTGACTCCGATGTCGACGAGTCTTGACTTCATCGGGGGTGGAGATGGCACGTCCAACACGCTCCTCTTCAGCGAGCGTTGCGGCCCGAATGTGCCGACAATGCCGCGCTGGGACGCCGACCAACAGTTTGGATTGATGGCGTCGGGAACCTACGCAAATTGGTATCTCAACGCCCCCGCCCAAGCATCTCCAATCTTTATCCTCTCGGGCACGGCAACAAGTACGAAGGTTATCAACTCGAGTGACACAAGTCAGAGTTTCGCTGTTCCACACCCAGACCCGGCGAGTAGTTCTGGGGGCGTTGTTAAGCCGTTCGAGGCGTTTCCGAGTTCGAATCATCCAGGCGGTGTGAGTGCCGTCTTCTGTGACGGACACAACCAATTCCTGCGAGACACTATCGCTCCGAACGTGTTTTCGCAGTTAATGACATCGCGAAACGCAAATGCGTCGGTGCCATACAACACAGCACTCGCACCGTTGCGTGAAGACCAGTACAAGTAGCCGTTGATCACGAAAATTGGCACCCGGATTCGTTGATTGCGCCTACCGCCACATTTCAGCATGCGACTTGTCAATTGACCGCTTCTGCCTACAACTCCTCCGGGAAATCCCAAGGAGTTGATTCAGATGCTTTCTGGGAGTATCGCGGTTTGTCCTTCCGTCGATTTCGGGTCTCTCCCGGGAATACACGATTCCCGGAGTTGTCTCGCCGCCCATCCCGTCTACCGGCTCGTGGACGGGCCGGACCGGCTGCGGCGGTTCATGGAGAGCCACGTCTTCGCGGTCTGGGATTTCCAGAGCCTCCTGAAGGCGATGCAGCAGCGGCTGACGTGCACCGGGGTGCCGTGGACGCCGACTGCTGATCCCGAGGCACGGCGGCTCGTCAACGAGATCGTACTCGACGAGGAGTCGGACGAGTTGCCCGCTGACGAGGCGGAGCGGGTCGGGCTGGTCGGCCCCGACGGTCCGCTCACGTCGGCCTCGCACTTCGAGATCTACCTCGCAGCGATGCGGCAGGCGGGCGCGGATACGCAGCCGATCGGTCGGCTCATCGGGCTCCTGCAAGACGGTGTGCCGCTCTCGAGCGCGCTTGCCGCATGCGGCGGGCCGCCGGCGGCGCTTGATTTTGTACGGCAGACATTTTCGGTGATTGAGTCGGGCGAGACACATAGGATCGTGGCGGCGTTCACGTACGGTCGCGAGGACGTCATCCCGTCGATGTTCCGGAACCTGGTCGCCTCGCTCGCCGAGGAGGACCCCGCAACGTGGGGCATCTTCCGGTTCTACCTCGAGCGGCACATCGCCCACGACGACGAGAAGCACGCCCCTATCTGCCGCCGGATCGTGGCC
>JBIPLV010000433.1:0-3574 GCA_044369475.1 Cyanobium sp.
CCTCGGGACCGACATCGGCCCCGTGATCGCAGATGCTGCGCGCGAGGCGATCCTCGCCCATGTCGCGTCGATGCGCGCGCGCGGCTTCGCGGTCGACGCGCCCGAGGCGCCGCCAGGACGCTTCGTAGCGCCGACGCTGGTCGAGGTCGGCCGCGTCGCCGACGTGGGGCGCGAGGTCTTCGGGCCGGTGCTGCACGTGCTGCGCTACCGGCGCGAGGCGCTCGACGCGCTGCTCGAGGACATCGACGCGTCCGGATACGCGCTCACCTTCGGCCTGCACACGCGGCTCGATGGCACCGCCGCGCGCGTGCTGTCGCGCGTCGCCGCGGGGAACTGCTACGTGAACCGCAACATCGTCGGCGCCACCGTGGGCGTGCAGCCCTTTGGCGGCTCGGGCCTCTCTGGCACCGGGCCGAAGGCGGGCGGGCCGCTCTACCTGGCGCGGCTGAAGGCGGAGCCGGTCGCGCTCCCGCTCTCCGGCGGCGAACTCGCGGGCCCGGTCGGCGAGACCAACCGCTACGAGCTGCGCCCGCGCGGCCGGGTGGCGGCCATGGCGCGCCAGGCCGCGGCGCTGCGCGGCCAGGTCGATGCGATCCTCGCGGCCGGGAACCGCGCGCTGGTCGCGTCGGCCAACCCGGCGCGCGCGGCGGTGGAGGGGCGCGCGGGCGTCGAGCTCGTGGCCGACCCGCTCGCCGACCCGGCGCTGCGCGCCGTCGTCAGCGACGAAGCGGGCGAGCCGCTGCTAGCCCTGCTGCGCCGGCTCGCGGCGCGCGAGGGCGCGATCGTCCCGGTCATTCGCGGCGGCGCCGAGGGCTGCGATCCGCTGCGCCTGGTCGAGGAGCGCGTCGTCTCCACGAACACCGCCGCCGCCGGCGGCAACGCGAGCCTGATGGCGCTGGAGTGAGGCGGCGGGGGGACTTGCCCGCGTGCGCATGATAGGATTGCGATCCCTGACGGTTGGCATGACCGGATCCTGCGGGGACCGGCCGGCTCGCCTTCCTTCGCTTCCCGACGAGCCACTGCCACGATGACCAAAGCCAAGGAAACGCCCACCGCCAGCACGGTGTTCAACCCCTGGCGCGCGGTCCGCGACGCGGTCGACGACTCGCCCGCGCGGGGTGACGCCCCGGCGGTCGTAGCAAGGGAAGCGCCCGCGCCGGTCGACGAGGCCGTGGCCGGAGAAAAGCCGCCGGTATCCAGCCCTGGGCCGGAGGGACCGCCGCTGGTGGAGGCGGCGTCCGTCAAAGCGGCTTCCGCGGCGGCCACTTCCCTGCTGGCGACATCCACCGCGGCGATATCACCCGCGGAGACATCCCCCGAGGTGCCGTCGCCCGCGGCGCCGCCGCCTGCCGAGACCGCGTCGGCCGCCGCCGCCGAGGGCCCGACCCAGGCTACCGGGCCGTCCGTTCCTGCGCCGCAGGTCGGCACGCCACCGCCCGCCGCCATCGCGCCCGTGGCAGTCGCCACCGGGGCGTCGTCGGGCACGTCCGCGGGCGGCTCGTTCCTCGGCGCCATGCCCGACAGGGGGCTCTTCCTGCTCTTCGCCTTCGGCGGCTTCGCGCTCGTGATGTTCCTGAAGTCGCGCGCGCAGATGCCGCTGCATACCGCCGGCGCCGCGGTGGCCGTGCTGCTGGTCTACGCGATCGTCGGCTGGAGGATCGCGCATTACCGCCGCAACCCGGATCGACTGGGCGAGAACTGCTACTACCTCGGCTTCCTCTACACCCTCGCCAGCCTCTCCGCCGCGCTGATGGAGTTCCAGTACGCGCCCGGGGATCGCGTCGCCGTGATCGAGCGCATCGTCTCGGATTTCGGCGTGGCGATCTTCTCGACCATCGCGGGCATCGCCGCGCGCGTCGCGCTGATGCAGATCCGGCGGGACGCGGATGACGCCGACGACGAGCTGCGCAACGACTTCGTCGCCATCTCGGCGCGGCTCCGTGACAGCCTGCGCGGCTCGGTCGACGACGCCGAGGCCTTCCGTGCGCGCATGCGCGACACGCTCTCGCGGGAGATGGAAGCGGTCGTCCGCGAGAACGCCGACGCGCTGCGCAGCATCCGCGCCGAGACCGGGACGCTCGTGGCGGGGATCGAGGAACTCGCGCGCCGCCTCTCGGCCGCGGAGGTCCCGCAGGACCTGCTCGTGCGCCAGTTCGATGCGCTGCAGGCGCGCGTGGGCGCGATTGCTGATGGCTTCGGCCGTGCCGCCGAGGCGGATGGCCAGCGCAACGAGGCCGCGGCCAGGCTGGTGCGCGAACTCGCGTCCGCCCAGGAGCGCATCGCCAATACCGCACCGTTCGAGCAGGCGCAGGCCTCAGCCGAGGCTCTTGCAATGGCCGTGGAGCGGATCGGTACCCAGGTACGCGACCTGACGCCGGCGCTTGCGTCGCTGCAGCAGGCCTTCGAGGCACATGTCGGCCATGGCGTCGCCGAGGCCGAGGCGCTCCGGCGCCTGCGCGAGTCGATGGAGGACGACCTCGAGGCCGCGAGGCGGACGTTGCGCGCGCTACAGGGCGCTATGGCCGACGTCGCGGACGGGCTGGTCAGGAGGCTCGGCCCGTGAGGCCGCTGCCTTCCCTGCGCCTGCGATCCGCCGACCAGCGCGAATATCGCCGAGGCATGGTCCTCGGCCTGACGATGGCGGAGATCGCGATCCTGCTGATCTTCCTGCTCATGCTCGCTGCCGCGGCGGCAAGCATGCGCCGAGGCGAGCAATCGGAGGCCGATGCTCGCGCCTTGCGCGAACGCGTCGAGTTGGCGGAGGCGGATGCACGCGCGCAGCGCGAGCGCGCGGAACGCGCCGAGCGGCAGCGCGATGCCGCGCTACAGGCGGCCGGAAACGCCGCGGTGCTCGTTCGTCGGCTCGACGAGCTGGTCGAGGCCAACCGCAGCCTCGCCGCGCAGCGCGACGCGCTGCGGACCGAGCGCGACAGGCTCGCCGCCGCGCTCGATGCACGGTCGCGCGCCGAGAGCGGTGGGCTGGCCGGCGTGCTCCGGGATGTTCGCGAGCGACTTGGCATCGCCCATGATGTCCCGGACGCACAGGTTCTCTCCGCCCTCGAGCGGCGCCTCGACGAACTCCTCGAGGCGGAGCGCGCGGCGACGAGGCAGCTCGCGGTGCTGGGGGGGCAGAACGAGCAGATGCGACGCGAGCTAGCGCAGAGGCGAGGCCAGGGTGGATCCGGACTTCCGTATTGCTGGCCGACTGCCTCCGGGGACACGGAGTTCATGCTGCGGATCTCCATGCATGACGGTGCCAGAGTGTGGGTGCGCGACCGCCTGCCGATCGCGCAACCCTCGGATCCCGCCTGGCGCCTGCTCGTCGGCGTTCCGCGCGACCGGATGATTAGTCTCCAGGAATTCCGCGCCGCAATTGCGCCACTAGTCGCGCATCAGCGAGCACAACGCTGCCGCTTTGCGGTCGAGGCAATCGACATGACCAGCACAACCAACAAGGAGGGCTTCCAAGAGATTCAGGAGCTCATCTGGGAGTTGGGCTTCTTCCAGCGCCGGGTGCGGCGATGAATGGTCCGGGCGAACGCCTCGCCCGCTCGCTGGCTGCGCTGCGCCATGC
>JBIPLV010000361.1:0-3566 GCA_044369475.1 Cyanobium sp.
CGCCTCAGCGGCCTCAGCGTGCGTGACGCTCAGCACCCCACTGGCGACATTGAGATCGTGTGCACGGGCCTGCGCCCCGGTGAAAAGCTCTACGAAGAACTCCTGATCGATGCTGACTCCCAGCCCACCAGCCACCCCCTCATCTACCGCGCCCAAGAGCAGGCCCTCATGCCTGAGCTGCTGTGGCCCCAGATCGATGCGCTTGAGGCGGCGATTCAGCGGCAGGATGTGGCTGCAGCGCTGGAGGTCCTCGCGGAGTTGGTGCCGGAGTGGACGCGGGGTGATGGTGTGGGTGAGGCCGGTGCCGCCAGAACCGTCGGGTCGCAAGCTGGCTTCACGTGAATAGGGCCTTGAAAAGGCAACGTCGTCCTCTTTTTGTGCTCCCCTTATGCGTTTATGGTCATAAACCACTAGTCGTAGAAGCGTTTGCCGTCCGCCCGCTTGAGCGAGGGCCTGCGGGCCGAGCGGCGGGTGAATTCGCTCACGGTGGGGTTGGGTTGCAGGGGATCCACATGGGCCACTTGCTGCCAGAGGTCGCGCGGGGCCCAGCGCACCGTGTGGAGCACCCGGTCGATCCGGGTGACATGGCACCAGCGGCTGCCGCCGCACTGCGGGCAGAACAGCTCCTCGAGCCATTCGTTGCTGAGCACCAGCACCGGATAGGCCTCGATCACCAGCTGCGCCCGTTTGTGGCTCATGCCCCGCGTCTTCAGCTCTTCCGGCGTGAGCAGATGCAGGAAATACTTTTGGCCGTTGCCCTCAATCCGCTGCTCCGGATGGGCCGGGCAGAACAGCTGCCGCCGCTGAGGCCTGCGGTTGCGGCGGGGTTGGGCTTGGGAGGATTGGGTGCCCTCGCTGGGCAGGTTGCCGTTGTTCGATGTGCTGCTCAAGGGGTTCACTGGAGCGGCTGAGTCATCTTTGCAGTTGGCGACGGTGTCCCGTGTCAATCAGGTTGATGGGTGACGTCAATCTGGTTGACCGGTGGAACCAGGCGCCCTGATCGCCCCTGATTCTTGAGAAAGCTGTTGAGATCGTGATCGTGACCAGGTTGTCGCGGTGCGTCAATCAAGACGAGGTTTCGCAGTCGCTGTCATGGCGAGAGGGCCGGTTGTACCGCTGCCGCAACGCTTCTGCTCGGCGGTGATGTGCTGGCCGCGATCGTGACGGCCATCCCGCCCGCGTCAATTACGTAGGCGGGTTCGCTCCGTCACCAGAAACCCGTGCTGCAGCTGTCTTCTGCCTGTAGCTCTCGCCCTTGATGCCCACGATGTGGCAGTGGTGCACCAGCCGGTCCACAGCGGCCACGGTCATCGATCCGCTGGGAAAGATCTCATCCCACTCCCGGAATGGCTGATTTGATGTCACCAGCAGGGAGCGCCGTTCGTAGCGGTGGCAGATCAGTTCAAACAGCACCGAGGTTTCCAGCTCACTGCGGCGCACGTAGGAGATGTCGTCGATCACCAGCAGGCTGTAGCGATCCAGCTTCTGAATCAGCGCCGGTAGTTCGTAGCTGGCCTTGGCCTTCTGCAGCAACTGCACCAGGGCCGTGGCCGGGAAGAAGCGGCAGGGTTGGTCCTGCTCGATCATCGCCATCGTGACCGCGATGGCCAGGTGGGTCTTACCCACCCCACTCGGGCCAAACAGCAGCAGGTTCTCGGCCTGCAGCAGCCAGGTGTGGCTGCGGGAGAGCACCTGCAACTCCTGCCAGTGCTTGGCCTCGAGGTGTTGGTGGTCAAAGCCGTCCAGGCCTTTCTGCCAAGGCAGATGGGCATCGCGCAGCAGCCGCTGGCGCCGTGCGATCTGGCGGTGGTCGACCTCCTGCTCACAGAGGGCATAGAGGAACTGGGAGGGGCTCCAGCCCTCGGCCTCCGCTTGCTGGGAGAGCGACTGCCAGTGGCTGCGGAAGCGAGCGAGTTTCAGCTGTTTGAGCAGCAGCGGCAGCGCCGCTTCCACCGCCGCTGGGCGCGGCTGTGGGGAGGAGGTGGTCATAGGAGGCCAGCAGATGTTGGGGAATCACGGGGCCAGACAGGCCGCTGCGGCGTGGCGGCACCCGGAAGCGCTGCTGCAACGCCGATAGCGAGAGGTTTTGTCTGCTTTGGCCCTGCTGCAGAAAGGCGAGCACCAGCTCAAAGGACGCCATCCGTACCGCCACGTACAACGCCTCGACCATCAACCGGGCAGCGGCATCACGGTCACCGCCGGCCAGGAGCTGTTGCCACAAGCCCCACCAGCGCTCGTCCGGGAACAGGTGGCGCTGGTAGCGGCAATGGAGCAGAGCCCTTGGCTTGGCGCGCAGGCCATCGATCAGGTGCTCCAGATCGATGCACCAGGCTCGCTTCTCGCCAGAGGCGCCATAGGCGCGTGGGAGCTGGCAGACCCAGTCGCGACCGAGGTAGACGACCAGTCGGTCATGGTGCAATCGCACCGCCACCTGGCGGCCGATCAGGCTCGGCGGCACCGAGTAGACAACCTGGCGCACCTCGATCGTGCTGGTGCTCCGCACCCGCACCGTGAGCAGCTCGTAGTCGGCAAAGCGATAGGCCGGCAGCGGGCTCAGCGTCTCCAATTCCTGTTCGTAGCGCCGTTGCCGCGGGGCGTTGAGGGCGCTGAACACCTCCGCCAGCAGTTCGCCGTATTCGGCGGGTTCCTCGAAATCGCAGCTGCCGCGCAGGATCAGCTTCTGCTCCAGCCGTCGTTTCACGTGGCCATGGGGTGCCTCAACGATGCCGTTCTCATGGGCCACACCGCGGTTGTTGCGGCTGGGGCTCAGGCCGTAGTGGCTGCAGAGGGCCTGGTAGCGGGGCGTGATGTCGAGGGCGTAGCTGCCATCGCGGTTGCGGCTGGCGGCCGATAGCCGATCAGTGCGCAGTTCTTGGGGCACCCCACCGCAGGCAGCCAGGGCGTTCTGCAAGCCCTCGGAGAGGGCCACAAAGCTCTCACCGCCATGGATCACCTGGCCGTAGGCCCAGCCACTCCAGGCCAGGCGGTAGTGAAACAGCAGGTGCGGGAATGGCTCTCCCCGCAGGGTGATCTCCACCCGCTTGACCTTGGTGAAATCACAGAAGCCGATCTCACCGGGCTGGTACGCCAGCGGGAACATCACCTCCGGCGCCGGGCCATGAAGTGCCTTCCACTGCTGCACACGCCGCTGCAGCGTGCGTTTCACCGAACTCCAGTCCTGATCTGGCTTTTGCTCCTGCAAATGCTCCAGCAACGTGGTGGGCGTGAGGGCTGGATGGCGTTCAAGCAGGGGAAGAAGCAACGGCTCCCACACCGAGGCCAATGGGTCGGGTCGGCGTCTACTGCGGGGCTTGGCGGCTTTGGGTTGCAGGCGACCGGAGTCGATTCGGTGAGCACTGCTCACCGAGATGCCCGCCGCTGCGGCAGCCACCTCCTGGCGGCTGCCGGCTCGTCGTTTGGACATGTACAGCGCAATCTGTTGAACGGTGAGGGGAGCAGGCATGACCCGGTGCCCTGCGCATGGCAACCGGATTCAGCTGACCCCCTCCAGAGCGGTCAACCTGATTGGCGCGACCACTCAACCAGATTGTCGTTGGATAGGGGCC
>JBIPLV010000357.1:0-3547 GCA_044369475.1 Cyanobium sp.
GCCTGCTTTGCAGCAAATGTATGGCTCTTGGGCTAACATAAAGGCCTATAAGAGACCTTGTGATAATATTTTGATGGCGTTGGAAATGCATATTGATAATACTAGTATAAAGTCAGATTTAGCTGAAAAAAGACTGTTAGAATACATTGAATTCAAAAATGTTTCGTTTAAATTTAGTGACAATGAAGACTCATGTGTCCTTAAGAATATAAGTTTTCGAATAGAGAAAGGGCAGCGTATAGGTATAATAGGAGAAACCGGTAGCGGGAAAAGCACATTAGTCGATATATTAATGGGGCTATTGACTCCAAGCAATGGTGAGGTGTTTGTAGATGGGGTAGACATATTTAACAACCAGTCAAATTTACTTCCTGCGTGGCGAAGGACAATTGCCCACGTTCCACAAGCCATCTTTTTGTCTGATTGCTCAATAGCTGAAAATATTGCTTTTAGTCAAGAGCCTGATAGTATAGACATGGGTGAAGTAACTATGGCTGCGTCAATGGCTCAGATTGATAGCTTTGTAGAAACACTTCCATCAGGATATCAAACTAATGTGGGAGAGCGTGGAATCAAGTTAAGTGGTGGTCAGCGACAAAGAATTGGTATTGCCAGAGCTTTATTTAGTAAATCGTCTATGCTCATACTTGATGAAGCGACAAGTGCACTAGACACAAAAACAGAAGAAAATCTAATGCATGCCATAAGTATGCTGAGCAAAGATATAACAATAGTAATAATTGCGCATCGTTTGTCCACTGTTATGTGCTGTGATCGCATATTAAGAATAAGTAATGGTGCTTTAGTGGACGAAGGCAGTCCTATCCACGTAATTGAGAACAATGATTTAAATTCAAGTGGTAGGTGTGATTAGAATAGGACATATATTACATGTTTCTTAAAGCGACCTGCCTACAGGCATATTTATCATGAGATTACAAAGCATTTCGACTTATTCACAGCTCAAAAACCTTATTTTGCCTAGAATTCTGAAGAGATGTGCTATGGCACTACTTGAACCATGGACTAGTTATATAAGCAGGTCGAACATGAGGAAGATATCGTCCACTCGGACCTACAGTATTAGTGATTCAGTTGTGTTCAATCCTGTAAGCATAGCAAAGTCTCTAAGACTAGACATTTGCGGGGTAGTTCAAGTTGGGGCACACATAGGGCAAGAAATTGATGAGTTTGTGAGAACATACGGGGCGATTAAAATCGTAGCATTTGAGCCATGCGAAGACAACTACGAAGTACTTACAAGAAAGTTTGGTAATAATGCAAACGTGACGTTAATCCAAAAGGCACTAGGTGCAAAAGACCTAAACTCTCAAGAATTTTTTATTGCGTCTAACAGGGGCCAGTCGAGTTCACTCTTAAAGCCTAAAGAACATTTGCGATATGATCCAAGAGTAAGATTTACAGGGATTAAAACTGTTGATGTATGCAAATTGGATAATTATAGAAGTGAATTTGGTGATTGCAATTTTTTAATCGTAGATACACAGGGTTATGAGTTGGAGGTGCTTCGAGGCGCCTTGCAAACCCTATGCAATATAGACTATGTATTTATTGAAGTAAACAAAGGAGAGGTATATGAAAATTGTGCTAAATTTGATGAGATAAATGCATTATTAGAAGAACGTAATTTTTATTGTTCACACATACGGTGGTTTTCGGGCGTACCGTGGGGTGATGCATTGTACATCAAGCGACATTGCTTGACTAGCAAAAATCAACTATAAATGAATGTAGAAACCGTCTTGCTGACGTTTGGCGAGGGAAGTCAGAAATACAGAAATGCAGCTAATCGATTAGCTCACCAGGCGTCTTGTCTGGGTTTGTTTAGTGAAATTATTACTGCGGATTTTCGATTTATAGAGGAGAACACTCCTGACGAATACCTGGCTCATCGAAGTTTTCTTGAAACAAACTCTAGAGGATGTGGTTATTGGTTATGGAAACCTATAATTATCAAGTTTGTGTTAGAGAAGTTAACGCAAAAATCTGGTCAGAAAATACTCCTTTATGTTGATAGTGGTTGTGAAGTATTTGCTGGGGGTATAAAATCATTAGAGCGCCATTTATTACTTGCAAATACAAATGGAACATGCTTTTTTAAGCTTCCATACCATGAAGCGGAATGGACAAAAGCAGACCTATTTGAACACCCTTACATTGACATAAAGGATCCTACGGCCGTCAATCAAATCCACGCTACCTACTTCTTTCTTACAAATACTGATGGTTGTTTAGAACTGGCAAGAAAATGGCTTGAAATAGCTATAGATAAAGATTACCATTATCTTAATGATTCACCATCATTAATTCCGAATCATAGTGAGTTTAAAGAGCATCGACATGACCAATCAATATTGAGTTGCTTGGTGCATTCAAGTGGGATTTGTGCCAAAGGCTATGGCTATGAGTTTGCAAGGTCAAATTATTTCAATGGATCTCCCTATCTAAGACATTGCATTCATTCAGTGAGAAATCTATCAGGTACATCTGTCTTGACTAATAGAGTTTCTATGAAGCCGTTTGGTGTTATATTAATCAACATCAAATTCCATCTCGTCAAGCTCTTTTTTAGAGTAAAGGTATTTTGGGCGCGTCATCGGTAGCTTTTGGTTGATAGCATGACAAAGCAGGCGCAAGCATGAGATGATTCATCCCTATCAGATTCCTCCGCATATCAGCACAAGCCGAATCCGAGGTTTAAAGTCAGTTGTCACATTTATTATTCCGGTGTTTAATCAAGAGGATATTATTATTAATACGTTAATAGGATTATTTGCTTCTGCTAGTTTGCCATTTGACCTGATTATTATAGATGACGGGTCAGTCGATTCATCATTGATGGCGATTGAACATTTTTTGGACACTTATGATATTAACTTACTTCAATCTTATACATTGATCCATAATCCAGTACCATTATTTGAAACCGCGTGTGATAATCAAGGATTCAGACAAGCAAAGACAGAATATATAATAGAAGTGCAAGCAGATGTAAAGATTAGCGAGGCTTACTTTGACGTTAAGATGATTGATTTAGCTCATAAAGACATGGTAGGCACAGTAAGCGGAAGACTCATTCATCCTTTTTCATTACTCGACGGAAATGCTTCCTGGCGAAAATATCCTTTGCATAAATTGAAAACGTTTAAAGATCCATATTATCAATGTGCAGGCTTGATGGACCAGACGATATTTTCTGGTATACCTATTAATACTATCTTGAGTTCTTGTTATGTTGGTGAAACGAATGCAAGAGGTCCATGGCTTATTAGAAAGTCACACCTCGAGCGATTGGGTTATCTTGATGAAGCTAATTTTTTTCTAGGAAATGATGATCATGATTTTAATCGAAGACTATATCAACAGCTTGGTTTAATTGCAGGCTATGTGCCAGTGTGTCAATCAACCAAACATGAATATGGTTCTACAAGAAAAAAAAGGTTTGGGAAGAATCTGGAGATCTTTAAATACCTTTCTAACAATAAGAAGGGGTCAACCGGGTTCATGCAATTTATGGCAGAATATA
>JBIPLV010000174.1:0-3545 GCA_044369475.1 Cyanobium sp.
CACAGCCTCGAGCAGGTCCTTGCTTTGGTAGTAGCGAATCAGGGGTGCGGTCTGCTCGCGGTACACCTCGAGGCGATGGCGGATCACGGTCTCGTTGTCATCGGCCCGCCCCCGGCCCAGCAGGCGCTGAATCAGCACGGCGTCATCCAGCTCCATCAGCACCACCAACTCGATCGGTTGCTGCAGTTCATCAAGCAGCGCGCCCAGGGCTTCGGCCTGGGCGAGGTTGCGGGGGAAGCCATCCAGCAGCCAGCCTCCTCCACCGCTGGTTGCTTGGGCCTCCAGGCGACCGCGCACGATCGCCAGCACCAGGGCATCGCTCACCAGCTCCCCGCGGGCCATCACCGCTTCTGCTTCCTGGCCCAGGGCGCTGCCGGCGGCCACTTCGGCCCGCAGCAGATCGCCGGTGGAGAGGTGCAGAAGGTTGTGGTCGGTGGCCAGCTGCTGGGCCTGGGTGCCCTTGCCAGCACCGGGTGGGCCGAGGAACAGGAGACGTTGCTTCATGGCGGGAATGAAAACAGAGGTCGGGTGCCGGAGGGTTAGCGGTTACTGCCGCACCATGCCCTCGTAGCGCTGGGAGATCACATAGGTCTGCACCTGTTTGGCGGTGTCGATCGCCACGCCCACCAGGATCAGCAGGGAGGTGGCCCCCAGGCCCTGGAAGGTGCGCACCTGGGTGGCCCCTTCCACGGCCGAGGGAATGATCGCCACGGCGCCGAGGAACACGCCCCCCAGCAGGGTGAGCCGGTTCTGGACGCCGCTGAGGTAGTTGGCAGTGGCTGAGCCAGGGCGCACGCCCGGGATGGCCACGCCGCTGCGCTTGAGATTGGTGGCGATGTCCACCGGATTGACCGTGAGCGACGCGTAGAAAAAGCCGAAACCGCAGATCAAGGCAAAGAACACCAGGGCGTAGAGCCAGGGCGTGCTGCTGTTGGGGTTGAGGTAGCCCGCCAGTTGGATCAGCCAGGGGCTGCGAGTGAGGTTGGCGATGGTCAACGGCAGGAACACCACCGCTGAAGCAAAGATGATCGGCATCACGCCGCCGGCGTTGAGCTTGAGCGGCAGATAGCTCTGGCGGGCGGAGAGCACCCCAGAGCCGCCCACCTGGCGCTTGGCACTGACGATCGGGATGCGGCGGTTGCCCTCCTGCACAAAAATGATCCCAACGATCGTCAGCAGGAACACCAGCACCAGCACGACGATGCCGCCCACGGTGCTGCGGTCGCCGCTTTGGGCCAGCTCGATGGTCGAGCCCAGGGCCTTGGGCAGGGTGGCCACGATGTTGACGAAGATCACCAGGGAAGCGCCCTGGCCGATGCCCCGTTCGGTGATCACCTCACTGATCCACATCACCACCATCGAACCGGTCACCAGAGCCAGGGCCGTCTGGATGACAAACACGGGTTCCGAGAGCCCTTCGGTGGCGTACTGGCGCAGGATCAGGGCAAACACCGTGCTTTGCAGGATCCCCCAGCCCAGGGCCACGTAGCGGGTGATCTGGGCAATTTTGCGGCGACCGGCCTCCCCTTCGTTTTTTTGGAGATCCTCCAGCTGGGGCAGGGCTGCGGTGAGCAGCTGGATGATGATCGAAGCGTTGATGAAGGGCAGGATCCCCAGGGCAAACACGCCCAGGGTGGAGAGGCCGCCCCCGGTGAAGATGTCGAGGAAGCCGATCAGCTGGCCCCCCCGGGAGAGAAACTCCTGGAAGGCCACCCGGTCGATGCCCGGCATTGGGATGTAGATGCCCAGCCGCACCAGCAGCAGCAGGCCGAGGGTGGTCAGCACCCGGTCGCGCAGGCCCTTCGATTGGATCAGTTGGCTGAGGATTTCTCCAGCACTGGGGTTGCGACCCCGGCTAACAAGCATGGCGGCGTGAGGTGGGCATGAAAAAACCGTCCGCCGAATCCTGGGGGGGCCCGGAATTCAGCTGGACGGCTCAGACCTTAGGGCGGAGGCCCGCAAGGCGATCAGATGACTTCGCAGCTGCCACCGGCAGCTTCGATTTTGGTGCGGGCGCTGGCGGTGAACGCAGCTGCCTGCACGGTGAGCTTGACCTTGAGGTCGCCATTGCCGAGCACCTTGAGGGGGTGCTTGGGGCTGGTCACCAGGCCATCTTTTACCAGGGAATCGAGGCTCACGGTGCTTCCGGCCTTGCACTCGGCCAGCTTGGCCACATTGATGATCGTGAACTCCTTGGTGTTCACCAGCTCAAAGTGCTTGAGCTTGGGGATGCGGCGGTAGAGGGGCATCTGGCCACCTTCGAAGCCAGGACGGGTCGGACGACCCGAGCGGGACTTCTGACCACGCATGCCGAAGCCGCAGCTGGCACCCTGACCGGCGGCGATGCCGCGGCCCTTGCGCAGTTTGCGGCGACGGGCGCCGGCATTGGCTTTGAGGGATTGGAGATTGATGCTCATGGCGAGGGCTCAGGAGTAGATCTGCTCGAGGGAGATACCCCGCTCCTTGGCGGTCTCCTTGTGGGTGCGAAGGCCGGCCAGAGCCTCCATCGCTGCACGGGCGTTGTTGAGGGGGGTCTTGGACCCCAGGCGCTTGGCCAGCACGTTTTTGATGCCAGCCAGCTCGAGCACCGTGCGGATCGAGCCACCCGCAATCACACCGGTACCGGGAGCGGCCGGGCGGATGAGCACACTGGCAGCGCCATCGCGGCCATTGCTGAGGGTGGGGATGGAGCTGTGGCGGGTGAGGGGCACCTTGACCAGGTGCTTCTTGCCATCGGCCACGCCCTTGCGGACGGCGCCGATCACATCGCCAGCCTTGCCGACACCCACGCCCACCTGGCCCTTCTCGTTGCCGACGACAACGATGGCCCGGAAGCTCATCTTTTTACCGCCCTTGACGGTCTTGGAGACGCGGCGGATCTGGACCACTCGCTCCTGCCACTCGGAGTCGCGCTCCTGGCCGCGACGGTTGTCGCGCCCACGGCCACCGCCACCGCGGCGGTTGTCGCCACCCCGGCCCTCACCGCGGCCACCGCGGCGCTCCTGCTGGCCTTCGGCCGCTGCAGGAACATCCGAGGCTGCCGGAATGACGTTGGACTGAACTTGATCGTTGGTTTCGGTCATGGTGAGAGCAGGGATCAGAACTGAAGGCCCGCTTCCCGGGCGGCGTCAGCCAGGGCCTTGACCCGGCCGTGGTACAGGTTGCCGCCGCGATCGAAGACCACCTGCTGGATGCCCTTGGCAAGGGCCCGTTTGGCGACCAGCTCGCCTACGGCCACGGAGGCATCGCAGGTTCCGCTGGTGGTGAGGCTGATGCGCAGGTCCTTGTCGAGGGTCGATGCCGCACAGAGGGTGTTCTGGGCGTCGTCGTCGATGACCTGGGCGTAGATGTGGTTGTTGGAGCGGAACACGGCAAGCCTGGGACGGGCAGCCGTGCCACTGAGCTGGCGACGCAGGCGGCGGTGACGCTTCTGGGTCTGCTGTTTGCGGGAGATGGAAGACATGGCGATACAGGGTAACGACGCTCAGGCAGACCTCATTTCTTACCGGTCTTACCGGCCTTGCGCAGGATGTACTCACCCTCGT
>JBIPLV010000062.1:0-12349 GCA_044369475.1 Cyanobium sp.
GACAGCAACGAGTGGGGGATCCGAATCAGATAGTTGTATTCGTGAATGAATCGAGCCACCGCCTGGCGAATCCACCAATATCCATAGGTTGAAAATCGATAACCCCTTGAAGGGTCAAACTTCTCAGCAGCTCGAATCAAGCCAAGGTTTCCAGCCTGAATTAAATCCATCATATCAATGCAATTTCCACGAATCCGACTCCGATATTTCGACACCACACTCACCACCAACCGCAGGTTGGCATTGACCATGCGGTCCAATGCACGGCGACCGCGCCTCTCAATAGCCCTTGAAGGCTGATCCTCATCCAACCAACCCCGAATCAGGCGTCCATGATGCAGCTCTTCTTCAACACTTAACAATGGAATTCTACCAATTGCCTTGAGATAGTCGCCCAGGATGTCGCTCATAGAGAGGGCCAAAAGGTCCTGACCATGCTCCAGCAACCGCCTCTAACGAATAGGAAAAACCGCCATTCTGCGCCTTTCCTGCATCAACCAGGTGCAGACCGGTCTGGAGGTCGTGACAGGCCTACCCAAGCGAGGCTTTGCATTAAAACACTTTTATGCAATAACGTATTTACGCACAGTGCTGACTTTACGCATTAAAGCGCAGGCATATCTACAGCAAAGCGCCACTGGCGCCAATCTCGCTTTCCCATATATTTGAATTACTGGAGCTCGCTCTTCCGCAATGCCGCGCATCACCGTAGAATTGACAACAGAGGAGCATCGGGCGCTCAAGCTACTGGCCATTCTTGAAAACAAAAAACTTGGAGTGGTCTTAAAAGAATCCATTCATCAACATCTGGTCAACAAAGGAGCTCACGATCTCAAAGTGATGAACACAGAAAACTCAGCAGAGCTATAGCTCAAGGTTGCGCGGCGACAGAGGCCAGCAGCTCTAGCACCGCGTGGTCAGTGAGCTGGTTGAATGTTTCGTACCACAGTCCTACCGCTTCAAGCTGATCGACGATCGCCAAGGCTTCGAGGCGATCCACCAACGGGCACAATTCCCTGGCCACCGTGCGGTCCACCACGGGCACGGCCAAGGTGAGGCGGCTCGGCTGAAGCTGATGCAGCGAGAGCAGTGCTGCCCGAACCGTCATCCCGGTGGCGATGCCATCGTCAACGAGGATCAGATGGCGGCCCCGGAGCGCCTCGGGCAACGGATCGCCAAACAACCTCTGGCGTCGCAGCAACTCCTGCTGCTGCGCTTGCAACCATCCCCGCTGGCGCGCCATGGTCTCGCGGAGCTCAGCAGCGTGGCCATTGCGCCACACCGCCACGCCACCGTGGGCGATAGCGCCGATTGCCAGCTCCGGCCACTGGGGATCTGCCACCTTGCGCACCGACCAAGTAGCCACAGGGCAGTGCAGAGCCTCAGCCACCGCCACGGCCACCGGAACCCCGCCGCGGGGCAGGGCGATCACCCAGTTGTTATGCCGTTGGCCAGCGCTCTCCCGCAAGCGCTCAGCCAGGGCCAGACCGGCCTGATGACGATTGCTCCAGAGCGGCGGATGCAAGGCCATGGTCAACCCGATTGTGCGGTCGGCTGCAGGTTCTCAAGAAACCAATCACGGGCCAGCTCAGCCGCCCGTTGCAGCGCGCCGGGTTCTGCAAACAGATGGGTGGCACCGGGCACCACCTCCAGGTGGTGCCGGGCCTGCAGATGGGCCGCTGCCCAGGTGTTGAGCTCAAGCACATCAAGATCCGCCCCACCCACGATGAACAACGTTGGGCAGGACACGTCGGGCAAGGCATTGAACGCCAGGTCGGGGCGACCACCCCGTGAGACAACCGCCGCAACATGATCGGAACAGGTCACCGCTGCGTTGATGGCAGCGGCAGCACCGGTGCTGGCGCCAAACAATCCCACAGACAAACCCCGTAGCTCAGCTTGCTGCAGGGACCAGTCAATGGCGGCGGCTAAACGCTGGCTCAACAAGGGAATGTCAAAACGCAGAGAATCCTTACCGCGATCGCACTGGTCTTCCTCGGCCGTGAGCAGATCAAACAGCAGGGTGGCCAACCCTGCCTCCACGAGTTGATCAGCCACAAAACGATTGCGGCGGCTGAAGCGACTGCTGCCACTGCCATGGGCAAAGATCACCAGCCCGCGGCATTGATTGGGCCGGATCAGGATGCCGGCCAGGTCGGCCGCCGCCGCTTGCACCGTGACGGAGCGTTCGGTTGCCGCTAGGGAGGCCATCTCTCGTACTCCTGCTGCGCCCGTCCAGCAGCGTTCAGGTCCCAGGATGGGGCCCATCGACCGGCCTGGCCTGGCGTGCGGCCACTCCACCGCAAACCTGCCGCACGCCCTGCAGAACGGGCCCAATTGCCAGAGGCTCTCGCAGCCGGATTGTCAGCCCTTGGCCGATGGCCCACCCAAGGAATTCTCGAGCAGATAGGCCGCCAAATTGGACAGAGAGCGACCCTCCATCGAGGCCCGCCGCTCCAGAGCGACATAGAGGGAAAAGGGAACCGTGACCGACAGTCGGTTGGGCTTCAGAAACGCAACTTGATCACGATCAAACTCAGGCATCTGCATACGGAAGAAACCTGGCTTAAATCTATAACCAACTCAAGCAAAGTGCTGTAGCAACCACTGCCAGAACCAGCGGGGGGCAGCAAGAGCGACGGAAAGCCATCGCCAAGAGGAGCAGCACGATTCTGCGGAGCAAGGACGCTGCATGGACTGAGACGGCAACAGCAACGGCAATGCAACGGCACACGTCTCTTGCGCCTGATTTGTCTGATTGCTCAGTTCACCAGAATCCTGCCCATCGCTACCGACCAGCAAGTGGCACTGCCTGCCGCCAGAGGCACATCAGGGCAAGTTCGGCTAGGACGGATGCACCTTCTTCTCTGGCCATGCGCCCCTTCGCTGTAGGCCCCCGGCTGCTCGCCCTCTGTGCAGCCACCGCCCTACTCCAGCCTGGCCTGGTCCAGGCCGAACCAACAGCCGCCCAGAAGACCCCCGCCAGCGGCACCAGCGACTACAGCTCCACCATCTCCGAGGTGGACTCCTGCAACCAGGCCCAATCCCGCATTCCCCAAAACGCCACGGTGACGACCATGCGCGTCTCGACGGCGATCAAGGGGCAATACGGCACCTTCACCTGCCGGGTGAAGTGGAGCCTGTCGCCCTCCGCACGACCCACCTACCGTCCGATTCTGTTTTCCCGGTCGACCTGAGTCGCCCGTCCCGTCTCGCCATGACTCGCCACCAATCGCTTCACTTCGTTCTGGAGCAGCTGGCCGATCTGCTCCAGCAAGCCCTCCGCTAATTCGACCCCGGTTCATTCGCCTGCGGCCCTGCCAACGCCTCCATGCCCCCCAAGAAGCAACCCTCTCCCCGCACGGTCAAGCTGCAAATCCTCGGTGCCGTGTTTGTGCCGATGGGGCTGCTGGGGCTATGGCTCCACTCCCAGGGCTTCTGGTGAGCCTCCAGCGACGGCACCTCGCCGTCGCGATCCCGACAGCGGCGTGCAGAGGTGGTGCACCGCATGAATCACCACACCCCAAATCAGCAGATCTGGGTCTTCACCTTGCAAGGCAATCGCGGCAGTCGTTGCATCACTCGCCACCAGGCACCACTGGGCGGGACGCCCCTCAAGCCGACGCAGCACAAAGCGTCCCTCATGCACCGCCACCACGGTGGAGCCTGAGCGCGGCGCCACGCTGCGATCGACCACCAGCAGGTCCCCGTGATGGATGCCGTCGCCGCGCATCGCCTCACCATCCACCCGCATCAAAAAGGTGGAGCTCGGGCGCGGCATCAGGATGCCGTTGAGGTCGATGGCCGCCTCGACATAGTCGTCGGCAGGACTCGGGAACCCCGCCGCCACCGACTCCACCGCCAGGGGAAGGTGCAGGGGCTCCTCCTCCTGCCGCAAGGGACCCAACCAAATCAGATCGCTGGTGGGGGAACAGGCCATCACCGCCGCCCTCCGCAACGCAACAAGCACAATAGTACACTTGAACCAAGACTGTGCGGCCAAAGCCGTGCGGCCAAACCTGTGCGTCAGTCGCCGCAACCCCGCCGCACCACCTCAGCCCGCAGGGCCGTGAGATCGGCGGCATCGGGCAGCTGCGGCGCAAACAACAAGGTCCAAGCCAACGGCACATCCTCAGCCTCCAGGGCCGCTTCGATGGCCGCCAACCAGGCCAGGGGGTTCTGACCGAGGGAGCGGATCAGGGCGGCGGTGCTCGCCATCCGTTCAGCGGAAGCACCCACCAAGTGCACATGGGCAAAGGCCCCCTCCGGAGCCTGCTCGGGTCGCAGCCGCAACAGCACCACTTCGCCAGGGGTGATCGGATCCAAAGGCCAGGCCAAGGGCACCGGGAGGCCCTGCCCCACCGACGCCAGCCGCCGCCACACGAGTCGGCCCCGGCGCTCAATGCGCAGCTCCAGGAGCGGTTCAACCACCACCAGCTGGGGACTCGGCGTGGGCACCACACCCGCGGCATCCCCTTCCTCCACCGCTTCCACCCGGGGGGAGACGACACAGACCGCCACCGGATCAACCGGGCGCTGCAAGGCAGCCCCCGGAGCGGCGAGAGCGACCCCCAGGACCGTCAGGAGAGCAAAGGGGATGGATCGCCTGATCAACCGAATCCGCCGAACGCCGTGCCGGAGCACAACAGCAACACCCGCAGCCTGCATGAACGCTCTGAATGAACCATCTGCATCAACGGGCAGAACTTCGCGGACCAGCAAGCCGGCTGGCATCAACCATAGGGAGCGATTGACGCCGCGACATCCCTTGGACGGACGTTTTCAGAACTGTGCGCAGCATTTGCAGCAGAGGGCAAAAAACGCCCGCGGACAGAAGCTGGGGGCGACGCCCTAAGAGGCCTGCAGGGCTCCGCCGCAGCTGGAGCCACCTCCGGCGGTGCAGGCAAAACAGTGCTCGGCCACTGCAATCGGGTCGCCCTCGGGATCGCGCGCAAGCAGCTCCCGCAGATGCCGCCGGGGCTGGCCTGGCGCCGCCACAGCCAAACCGAGCTGCTGGTTGAAATCGCAATCGAACAGCCAACCCTGCCAATCAACGCTGATCAGCGAGCGGCACATGACCTGGGCGAGATGGTCGGGGCGATGCTGGGCCTGCAGCAGGGCCCGGTAGGACTCCAGCTGTCCTTGAGCCTGGAGCCAGCTGGCAAACCGCTGAATCGGCATGTTGGCGAGGGCATAGAGGCTGTTGAACACCACCCCGAAATTGGCGGCGAGCACGCGCTTGTACTCCGCTTCCAACTGGGCCTGGGGAGGCGGCAGCGTCGGCCCCTGGGGGTTGTAAACGAGGTGCAGATGCAGGCCACTGCGGGGCTGGCCGTAGCCAAGCCCGTTGAGCTGCTGCAGCGCCGCGATGCTGCGGGTGAACACACCGGAGCCCCGCTGGCGATCAACGTTGTCGGCGGAATAGCAGGGCAAGGAGGCCACCACCGTGACGCCCTGATCTGCCAGGAAGGGAGCCAGGTCGTGCTGGCCAGGTTCCGACAGGATCGTGAGGTTGCAGCGATCGATCACATCCACCCCCAGCCGCCGGGCCGCCACCACCAACTCCCGAAACTGGGGATGGAGCTCGGGGGCCCCGCCGGTGAGATCGAGGCAGGCCAGCCCGCGGGCAGCGAGCACCGGCGGGATCAGGTCGACCGTGGCCGGATCCATCATTTCGGTGCGGGTCGGCCCCGCATTCACATGACAGTGGCTGCAGGCCTGATTGCAGCGGTAGCCCAGGTTCACCTGCAGGGTGGAGAGGGGGCCACGCCAAAGAGACGGAAAGGCTGCCGGCGGGGGCAACGCCTGGGGCTCGGCGGGTTGGGACGAACTGGAGAGCAGGGGTTGATGCATTCCTGAAGCGACCATCCTGCCGCCTGCCGAGAACCGCCCCCCCCCATGACCGAGCATGGTGAGTCGCTTGCGGCCGAGTTTGCGATGTTGCAGCAGCCCCCCCGCGGCTACGTGACCCTGGCCTGGCTGGGGCTGGGGGCCAACGCCCTGGCCATCCCCCTAGGGCTGGCGGTGATTTTGCTGGATCCCACCTGGCGGGTGACCAACATTGTGGTGGGTGCCAGCGCCGTGCTGCCCACGGCCGTGGTGGGGCTGGTGGCCTCAATCGCCCTGCTCAAGTGGCGCGCTTGGGGACAGATTCTGGCGATCGTGGCGCTGGCCATGGCCCTGGCCGTGGGCTTGCCCTACGGCATCGTGCGCCTGGTGCTGCTGAGCGAAGGCCGACCGCTGACGGCCGTGCTCTCCGCTCTGCTCTGGGCCACGACCACGGCCGCACTGGTGTATTGGTGCCGACCCAGCATCCGGCGCTACCTGATCTGAGGCCGAACACCCCCAAGGGGTTTTCGAAATTTTGGTAGCAACAGCTACACGAAAGGGCCGGGGCACGGCAGTGTGATGAAGGCCATCCGATCGGCACCTCCCATGCCCAGCCCCCAGCGCTTCGCTGCCCTGCAACAGATTCAGCGGCGGCGTCCGGCGGCGACGGCACCAGCCGCCCCATTCGGGGAGCTGTGGGCGAGCGATGTGTTCACCCTCGAGAAGATGAAGGATGCGTTGCCCGGACGCATCTTCAAATCGATCCAGCGCACGATCCGCGAGGGCGGCAAGCTCGACCTGTCGGTGGCCAATGCCGTGGCCGACGCCATGAAGACCTGGGCCACCGGCCGTGGCGCCCTCTACTACGCACACGTTTTCTATCCGCTCACCAACTCCACCGCCGAGAAGCACGACGGCTTCATCTCGCCCAAGAGCGATGGGCGGGTGATCACCGAATTCACGGGCAAGCTGCTGGTGCAGGGCGAGCCCGACGGCTCCTCCTTCCCCAACGGCGGGATCCGCTCCACCTTTGAGGCCCGCGGCTACACCGCCTGGGACATCACCAGCCCCGCCTACCTCATGCAGACCCCCAACGGGGTCACCCTCTGCATCCCCACGGTTTTCGTCTCCTGGACCGGCGAGGCCCTCGACAAGAAAACCCCCCTGCTCCGCTCCAACGCCGCCATGAACCGGCAGGCCCAGCGCCTGCTCCGCCTCCTCGGCGAATCCGACATCGCTCCCGTCAACTCCAGCTGCGGCGCCGAGCAGGAATACTTCCTCGTTGACAGCGCCTTCATCTCCCTCCGCCCCGACCTGCTCCTGGCCGGACGCACCCTCTTTGGCGCTCCTCCGGCCAAGGGGCAGCAGTTCGACGACCACTACTTCGGCGCCATCCCCGAGCGCGTCCAGGTGTTCATGCAGGACGTGGAGCGCCAGCTCTACCGGCTCGGCGTGCCCGCCAAGACCCGCCACAACGAAGTGGCGCCCGGACAGTTCGAGATCGCACCCTTCCACGAGGCCGCCAACGTCGCCACCGACCACCAGCAGCTCACCATGACCGTGCTCAAGAGCACGGCCAAGAAGCACGGGTTCACCTGCCTGCTGCACGAGAAGCCCTTCGCCGGCATCAACGGCTCCGGCAAGCACGTCAACTGGTCGATCGGCAATGCCACCCAGGGCAACCTGCTCGATCCAGGCCAGACCCCCCACGACAACCTCCAGTTCCTGCTCTTCTGCGCTGCCGTGATCCGCGGTGTGCACTGCTACGGCCCGCTGCTGCGCTCGGTGGTGGCCACCGCCGGCAACGACCACCGCCTCGGTGCCAACGAAGCACCCCCGGCGATCATCTCCGTGTACCTCGGCAGCCAGCTCGAGGATGTGTTCAACCAGATCCGCGAAGGCAATCTTCAGACCTCGGCCAAAGGTGGCGTGATGACCCTTGGGGTCGACACCCTGCCGGAATTCACCAAAGACCCGGGCGACCGCAACCGCACCTCACCGTTTGCCTTCACCGGCAACCGTTTTGAGTTCCGCGCCGTTGGCTCCAACCAATCGGTGGCCGGCCCGCTGGTGGCCATGAACACCGTGCTGGCTGATTCAATCGGCTGGATCGCCGACCAGCTGGAGAGCCAGCTCAACGCCGGCATCGCCCTCGGTGAAGCCGCCTTCCACGTGCTTCAACAGGTGATGCAGGAGCACGGCGCCGTGGTGTTCGGCGGCGACGGCTACTCCAGTGCGTGGCACCGGATGGCCGTTGAGCAGCGCGGCCTGGAAAACCTGCGCACCTGCGCCGATGCCCTGCCCGTGCTGCAGCGCCAGGAGGTGCGGGAGTTGTTCGAGCGCCAGGGTGTGTTGAGCTCGGTGGAACTGGAGAGCCGCTTTGCGGTGTACAGCGAGCAGTACGTGCTCGCCATCGAAGTGGAGGCCAAGCTGGCCCTGCAGATTGCCCGCACCCAGGTGTATCCGGCGGCGGTGCGCTACCTCGGCGAGCTGGGCCAGGCGCTGCAGGAGCAGCAGGCGATGGGTCTCCATCCCAACCTCAAGCTGCGCAACCAGCTGGGCGAGCTGCTCGAGCAGCTCAACAACGGCTGCGATGCGCTCGAAGAGGCCCTCAGCGGCGGCAGTCACGGCGAGGGGGCTGACCACACCGAAGCCCACATGCGCCACTGCGCCAACACCCTGATGCCCCTGATCGGCGCCCTGCGTTCGGCGGTGGATGGCCTCGAAGGCCTGGTCGACGACGACCTCTGGCCGCTGCCCAGCTACCGGGAGATGCTGTTCGTGCGCTGAAGCGCCTGCTGCGCGTGGCGCCCGACACCGAAAGATGTTGTGAAGGTGACAGTTTCGATCTGTCATACGGCCCATGATGCCAGGAAGGAGCAGTGCAGAAAGACATGGCAACACCGCAAACTCACACCCTGAGACCCCCCTTCGCCAGTCACGTGCGGCACTACCGTCTCGTCGATCGCCAGGGGGCACCCCATCCGGTGCTGGACGATCTCTACGACTCGCTCGATGCGGCCTGGAGCGAAGCGATGGGCTGGTGGCAGGAGCACAGCGGTGGCAACCAGGAGCCCGTCGAGATCGGCGTGGAGGTGAGCACGGCCAGCGGCAACTGGCGCACCTTGCGCTTTCCAGGCTGCTGAGCTCTCTGGCGCACCAGCTCCGGTCGGTCCTGCTGGTGCTGGTGCTGGTGCTGCCCGTGCTCACGCTGCCCGTGCTTGCTCTGACGCTGAATGCTCCGCCAGCCCAGGCGCTCCAGCTGGCGCCCATTCAAGCCTGCAGCCCGCTCAATGAGCGGCAAGTTGAGAGCTGGTTTGAGCGGTGGAACGAGGCCCTTGCCAGCGGTGATCCGGCCCAGGTCGCCCAGCTTTACGACCGCCACGCCCTGCTGCTGCCCACCCTGTCGGCTCAGCTTCGCGACACACCCAAAGCCATTACAGCTTATTTCGCCACGTTCCTGACCCGCCATCCCAGCGGCACGGTGACCCAGCGTCAGATCGAGTTGGGCTGCAACCTGGCCGTCGACGAGGGCACCTACCGCTTCGCCCTGCACGACCCCGAGGCCCAGGTCGACGCCCGCTACACCTTCGTCTACGGCCGGCGAGAGGGGGAGTGGCGGATCCTGCACCACCACTCCTCCCTGGTGCCCAGCTGATCTGCCGATCAGTTCACCTGCACGCCCTTCCAGAAGGCCACCCGGCCACGGATGTTGGCGGCCGCTTCCTTGGGCTCGGGATAAAACCAAACGGCATTGGCATTCACCTGACCATCCACCACCAGGTCGTAGTAATGGGCCGTGCCCTTCCAACCACACACCGAGGTGTGGGAGGAGGGGCGGATGCAGCTGGGGTCGAGGGCATCGGCAGGGAAATAGGCGTTGCCATCCACGCTGACGATGTCGTCGCTGCGGGCAATCACCCGACCGTTCCACTGGGCTTGCATGGGGCTTGGGATGCAATCAAGGGTTGATTGTGGCAAGCACCGGTGGCGGGGCTGGGGGTGGCAGCAGAAGCGGCAGGTGCGGCGTTGGATCCAGGGCCAGCAACTCCGCGCCCTGACGGCGCAGTTCGAAGTGCAGGTGGGGGCCCGTGGCCGAGCCGGTCATACCGACCGTGCCCAAGGGTTGCCCCTGCTCAAGCCAGGCGCCGCTGCTCACCGTGGCTGCATGCAGGTGGGCATACAGCGTCTGCCAACCCTCGCCATGGTCCAGCAGCACGGTGGTGCCGTAGCCACTGATCGATTCCACCAACAGCACCCGTCCAGGCCGAGAGGCGAGCACTGGCGTGCCCTGCGGAGCCGCTAGATCAATGCCGGTATGCAGCCGCCAGGCCGAGCGGCGCTCCGAGTAGCGCCAGCCCCAGGGGTCCAGGCTTTCGGCCGGCTGGGCCAAGGGATAGGCCAGGGGCGGCACCGCGGGATCCGGTTCTGATGACTGCAACGCACCCAGGGACACCGAGCCCACCGATCCGGGGAGCTGCACATCCGGCACCAACGTTTGGCGCGGCAGCTCCTGGGGCGCAGGCGGGAGCAGCTGCTGGGGCTCCGCGCTCTGAGCCTGCAGCGACGACTGGCCCCCCGCCGCTGCCAGAAGCAGCGGCAACAGCACGGGCCAGCTCCGATGGGTCATGGCTCAGGGATCGGGCTCAGCGCCAATCGGGGTCGTAGATCCGCAGGGTGCCAAATCCCACCGGCGCTGGCGAGGGGTTGGGGCCAGCGGGATAGGCCGTCACCTGAAACATGTAGGTGTCGGAAACGGCTGGATTGTTCCAGGGCTTGAGCACCACGGTGAGCGTGGCCCCGGGCGGAACGGGCTCAGGGAAGCTCAGGGTGAAGCGGCGCGCAGCGCTGTCGAACTGGGCCTGCACCGGCACGCGGGGGCCCTGCTGGCGCGGCCGGCCCAGGAACGCCGAGGTGCGATCCACAAAGAAGGGAAAGCGGGTATCCACGCCGCGGGTCTGCTGAATCGTCAGGCGGCCCAGGGCCGCCCCCGCCTCCGGATCGAGCGTGATCGTGAAGTAGTACTCCGCACGGGGCTGCCAGATGGTGGTGTAGTAGCTCACCAGGTCCACCTTCCAGGGGGCCTTGGCGAAGTAGGTGGCACCCTGGAGTTCCAGGGCCCGAGCCGCGGGGATCACACCAGGCCCCAGGGCCGGAGCTCCGGCAACGCAGCTGGCCAGGGCCCAGCCGAGCACAATGGCGAGACGTTGAAACGCCGCAGCGACACGGTGAGGACGGGGCACAGGCACCAGGGCTTTAGGCGGCTGGGAAAACGCTAGAGGCGGGCTGCAGAAATGGCTGGGGGTCCTGGTCGCGGCGATGGGCCACCGGAATCGGCGGGCCCTGGGCCGTGCCGTCCTCGGGATCGCGGCAGGCGGTGGCCTCCAGGGCCTGGCGCAGGCGCCGGGCCGCATGCAGCGGCATGTCCCGCGGGACGCTGATGCGATCGCGCAGATAGCGCAATGCAGCCGCACTGCCGGCCGGTGGCACCAGGCTCTCGCCACAGCTTTGCGTTTCGCCACGGCTTTGCGTTTCGCCAAAGCTTTGCGTTTCGCCCAGGATCAGGGCCGTGAGGGCGGTGCGCAGGGGCTGGTCGAATCCGCTCGCCCCCAGAGAGCTGCGCGCCAAGATCGCCTGGCGGTGTTTGAGCACCCGGGCCAGCGCCACTTCCGCCGCATCGGCCGGTTCGCCGTGGTTGGTTTCTGGATCGAGTTCATCGATCGGCCAGGGACCGTGATCGATGCGGGTGGCCAGATCGCGCTGGGCTGGCGTGCCACTGGCGTAGCAGCCGCCCATCTGGGGCGGCAGGTCGTGGGCATGGGTGTGGAAATCGCTCTGGGTGCCGAGGTAGGTGGAGCGCTGCTCCAGCGCCGCAAACCAACGATCAATGGCCGGGTGTTCGCGGCGCAACAGAAATCCCTTGTAGTAGGCCAGGCTGGCCGCCATCCGCTCCACGTAGGGCACGAACACCAGATCGGCCGTGCTCAGCTCCCCCAGCAAGAACGGGCCGGGGTGTTGATCGAGCGCCTGCTCAACTGCAGCAGCAATGCGTTGAAAGGCCGCCTGGGCGGAAGCCTCCTGCTGAGGACGGAGGCCAGGGCTGCACAGCCACTGGCACCAGGCGCGAAACAACACCCGCTCGAGCTGGCGCAGGGGCAGCACCGCGGGGTCGCCCATGCCCGGGCCCAAGCTGCCGAAAGCCCCTTCGAGGGCCTCGAGAATGCGATCGCTCTCGGTGATCAGGCGGCCATCAAGCTCCAGGGCGGGGAGCATGCCGGAGGGCACCAACCGCCGAAACCAGACTTCCTTCTCGCCGTAGCAAAACATGGTGACCTTGCGAATCCGGTAGGGGATCCGCTTCTCCTCCAGCCACAGCCACACCTTCTGGCAATAGGGGCACCAGGCATGGTGGTCGCGGAACAAAGTGACCCGCACGGCCTGCTCCGGCTGACCAAACAGACGCAAACGGGCCTGGGCGCTGGTGGGTCCGTTGACCAGATCGGCTGGGGGCGCCGCCAGA
>JBIPLV010000412.1:0-3534 GCA_044369475.1 Cyanobium sp.
CTTCTGCGTAGGCATTGGCGCCCGATGCATAGGCGTTGGTGCCGATGGCGGAGGCGTTAGAGCCGATTGCCGTTGTATTGGTTCCACTTGACGCGGCGCTCGCCCCAAATGCTTGCGAGTTCGCGCCGTTCGCATTCGCTGCAGTTCCAAGGGATGTGGAGTTGACACCATTCGAGAATGATCGAACTCCCACGGCTACGGCATTCGCTGCAGCGCCACCATCAAACGTTTCTGCGAATTGGCCAATGGCCATCGAATTGGTACCACGAGATGTGGCATTAGTGCCGATGGCGTAGCTGTTGGAGCCCTCTGCTTGGCTGGATGTACCGAATGCCACGCTATTGGTGCCCATGAGCTCGGTGCTTGTGCCGATGGCAATGGAGTTGGTTGACAGCAAAACCTGTGAGTTGGAGCCAATTGCTACAGAATTAATGCCGCTTACTACGTTGGACAAGGTCCCAAAAGCCATGGAGTTGGACGATGTTCTGACGGTCGAATTGACGCCAAATGCCGCCGAATCCTGAGATGTGTTGGTGCTTGCATTTGTTCCTGCCACGATGTCGCTGCCAAGTGCATTGGTGCCAGGAGACACGTAAGAATTATCTCCAATAGCGAATGCATTATCTCCCTCGGCTTTGGCGTTGAAGCCGATTGCGAATGCATTCGCTCCGTTCGCCAGCGCATTAACGCCGACGGCAAATGAGTTGTTCCCATTCGCTGTCGCATTCGAGCCTACGGCAAAAGCATTTGTTGCAGTCGCAGAAGAATAGCTACCGAAAGAGAAAGCATTGATCCCTGTGGCTTCAGAGCCGACGCCAACGGCAAATGAGTCTGTATTTGTCGATCGAGAATTAACGCCCAATGCAAGGCTGTTGCTGCCAGATGCATAGGCAAACTGGCCAAAGGCGAGGGCATTGATGCCGATTGCTTGGGCGCCAACCATGAGTGCCGCGGCATTTTCGCCATTGGCGAGCGCTTGGTAGCCGATTGCGATGCTCCTGTTGCCACTCGAATTTGCTTGCGAACCAATGGCGATTGAAAAGTTGTCATTAGCCAAAGCGCGATCGCCAATGGCAATGCCTTGGTTGGCATCGGCATTGGCTAGATAGCCGATGGCGATGGTTTCATTGGCTGTGGCCTTCGCTTGCCGGCCTAGTGCAGTCGCACTGGTTTGGTTGGCGAGGGCGTTGTAGCCAATCGCAATCGAAGAAGCTGCTGATGCCGTTGCCTTGGCACCTGCTGCAAACGTCTCGGCAGCGCTCGCCACCGCTGAATAACCCAGTGCAACAGCATCGATGCCACTGGCATCAGCATCCGTACCGATGGCCACAGCATTGAGGGCGGCCGTTTGTGTCGCGACGCCGATTGCGATGGAGCCAATTGCACTGGCATTGGCATCTGCCCCAAACGCCATCGCATTGGTTGCGCGGGCGGTGCTATTGACACCGGCTGCAAATGCGTTGACAGCCGTTGCTGACGCATTGGAGCCCAGCGCCATGCTGTTGGTGCTTGTGGCCAGCGCGTTGGCCCCCGTGGCAAAGCTGTTGATCCCCCTTGCATTCGCTTGTGTGCCGAAGGCCAGCGCATTGCTGGCGGAGGCATTGGCCTGGAATCCAACGGCATAGGCATCGCTACCACTTGCTGTTGCCTGCGTACCGAGTGCCGTGGCATTGGCTCCACTGGCATTGGCGTAGTGACCCGCCGCATAAGCACTGTCATTGCTGGCAATGGCCTGTGTGCCAAGTGCCATGGCGTTTGATCCAGTGGCCTGTGCCGCCTGGCCCGCTGCATAGGCAGAGTTGTTGCTGGCATTGGCCCCAGCACCCAAGGCCATGGATTGGTTTCCAGTGGCCTGAGCTCCTGCACCAGCGGCATAGGCCTGATTGGCACTCGCCACAGACGCGCTGCCCAGTGCCAACGAATTGGTGCCGGAGGCGTTTGCATTGAGGCCAGCGGCGTAGGCGCCTATGGCTGATGCATTAGCCGAGCTCCCCAGTGCCATGGCGTTGACGGCTGTGGCTTTGGCGTTGAAACCTGCGGCGAAGGCGTCGCTGGCATTGGCGATGGTTGAAGTACCGATGGCGATCGCATTGACGCCTGATGCCTGGGCACTGGTGCCTGCGGCTAGAGAGTTGTTGGCGGATGCGTTGGCTCCGGCTCCCAGGGCCATGGAGCCATTGGCAATTGCCCTTGCAGCGGCACCAGCTGCAAAGGCGTTGGTTTGCGTTGCTTGCGTGCCTTGCCCCAATGACAGGGCATTGGTGCCAAGGGCCAGTGAAGAAGCCCCCATGGCGGTTGAGTTCACGCCCGTGGCTTGTGCGTAGGCGCCGTAAGCAATCGCACCCAGCTGATTGGCCAGTGCGCAGACGCCCGCTGCGATCGAGTCCACGCCCGTGGCATTGGCATTGGTGCCTGTGGCCATGGCATTGGTGGCATTGGCGTAGGCACTGGTGCCATAGGCCAGGCTGTTGATTCCCAAGGCACTGGCAAAGGAACCGGCTGCGAATGCATTGGTGTTGCTGGCCTGGGAGGACATACCCAGCGCCATCGAGTTCACGCCAGTTGCCTCTGAACTCAGGCCGGCTGCGAAGGCATCGGTGGTGTTGGCAATCGAGTTGGTGCCCAACGCCATGGCATTCACCGCTGTGGCCTGGGCGTTCGTCCCCATCGCGAGCGAGTTGTTCTGTGACGCATTGGCATAGGCGCCAATGGCCATGGATTCGTTGGCGGCTGCGCTGGCATTCATGCCGATGGCCACGGCCACATTCCCTGTGGCCTGCGAGAACAGGCCCAGGGCAATGGCGTTGGTGCTTGATGCCAACGCGTTGCGGCCGATCGCCGTCGCATTTGCGGCGGTGGCGCTGGAATTCACGCCGAAAGCCATCGTGTCAACGGCCGTTGCGCCGGCATTGGCGCCGAAGGCCAATGCACCAACTCCAGTGGCTTGGGCGAGCGTGCCAATGGCCACGCTGTTGTTTTGTGTGGCATCAGCATCCACACCGATGGCCATCGAGTTGATGCCGTTGGCGTAGGCATTGGCCGCAATGGCCACAGCATTGATTCCATTGGCGCTGGCGTTCACGCCGAAGGCCTGTGCATTGGCCTGCCGTGCTGAAGCGAAGACACCAATCGCTATTGAGTTGTTGCCTGTAGCCGTTGCGTTGGAGGCGATGGCGGTTGCGTTGGTCGCATTGGCTAACGCATTGGTGCCAAATGCCAAAGCACTTAATGCACTGGCATTGGCAAAAACACCGAGGGCAACAGCGTTATTCCCCAGTGCTGTTGCGTTGGAAGCGATGGCGGTGGCATTGGTACCGCTGGCGAGCGTGTTGGTGCCCAGGGCCATCGATTGATTCCCGCTGGCGTTGGCACGAACACCCATCGCCACGCTGTCAATCCCGTTGGCGGTGGCAGCAACCGCGATGGCGGTGGCATTGGTGCCGCTGGCGTTCGCCGCTGTGCCCATGGCAAGCGCGTTGGTGCCACTGGCAACTGCATCACTGGCGACGGCCGTGGCGTTCAGGCCGCTGGCGT
>JBIPLV010000347.1:0-12298 GCA_044369475.1 Cyanobium sp.
CGGAAGTGAAGTCGACGAAGACGTCGTTATCGGTTGTGGAAATTGCTGGGAACTGGTCAGCTGTGTAGTACAACGTGTCAGCGCCCACACCACCAAAGATGGAGTCGGAGCCAACACCACCACGGATTAGGTCGTTTCCGCCAAAACCATTGATGGTGTCGTTGCCGCTACCACCACGGATGAAATCAGCCAGGCTGGAGCCTTCAATTGAATCGTTGCCGAAGCCGCCATGGGCGTAGTACGCGAAGGGTCCGCCTTGGCCGCCGGACACCTGAGCCACCGTGACGGTTTCGGTCTTGGCTGCGCCTGTGGTTGGATCGATCACCACAGTGGATACTTGAGCCGTGGTGCTCACGGCAACGCCGTTGAAGGCAGCGGCTGTATCACCCAGGCTGATGGTTTTTGGAGCGGTATCCGTCTGAGACTGCACCGCTTCAACGATGGTGCCGCCACCAATGGCTTGAACTTTTGCCGCTCCAGTATTAACGTTGACCTTCGTGCCTGCGCCGGATACAACGATCTGTTGAACTTGGCCAGTAGGGGCAGCTGCCGTCGTGTAGCTGACCGTATTGGCAGCCGTGGCGCTACCCGGAGTTCCGGTATTCGTTCCTGAGATGGTGCCACCACCGAGCTGAACGGGAGCCGCCGTGGCATTTACGTTATTGGTATTCGTGCCAGCTACCGGTGCGGCAACCGTTGCTGGGGCAGTGAAGACTGGCGATGTATCCGTTATTACAAACGACATGATGAGCGATCAAGACGCATTTGCTGCGCATACGTTACAGCCTGGGGCAATGAAGCCTCCCAGATGGGGCGCCAATGCTGTGACACTGAGATTTCTGGCCAACAGAGTGCTCGGCTGCTGGGTGATTGTGCATTTACAACGTTTGCCAGAACTCCGTCTCCTCCTGGAGTGCGTCCTGCAGTTGGTGCAGGAGATCCTCGGCAAGCGTGACGTTGGCTCCCGGCGCGGCATTGAGCAGGGGGAAGGCCGGCGTGGTGGGACAACCGCGTGGTTCTGTCTCGATCTCAAGAAATTCGGTGATGCGCTTCCAGGCGCGCTCTGGTGATTCGATGGTGCGTTCCATCGGCAGCACCAGGATCTGACGATCAGAGAATCGGCAGCGCCAGCGTTCGAGCTGGGACCTGTACAGGCTGCCGGCCAGGCAGTTGGTTGCGTGCCATTCGCCTGCGGTGGCCAGGGCGTCAGCGCCGCCGTCGCTGAGCCAGCGGAGTTCATCGCTGAGGATGTCTGCCGGGGTTCGGGCCACCCCCTCCTGTCGGATGATGTGCTGGCTCCAGCTCAGAGCCCGTTGCAGCGGCTCACGCAGCATCACGATCAATCGCGCTTGCGGCATCAGCGTTTGCACCCGCTGGGGCACCTCGGCCAGCTGCAGGTAGTTCGGTGTGGCTTCCAGGCGCACGATCCTTGGCCCATCCGGCCGGAAGCGGGGGAACTGGCAGCGGTACCAGTCCGCTCCCCACGGCCAACGGTTGTCGAAGAAGTGCAGTTCTTTGCGGGGGTGAACATGAATCTGGGGATGGTGAGCCAGCCAGCCGGCCAGGGAGGTGGTGCCTGATTTCGGTGCGCCGATGATCAGCGCTTCCGGCAGGTCAGGTGGGCTGAGCCGGTCGATCCAGTGGGCCTGCGTCCCCGTCACCGATCGTTGAGCGGCGCGGTAGCTGCCGATGCAGCTCAGAGCGTGGTCGCCCAGTTGCTGCTGCCAGTCCGCCAGCAACAGGAGAGCCAGGGGTGGTGCCGGCCTGCTGCCCTCCACCGCGCCATGGAAGGCGGCGTGCAGCGCACGCTGTTCACTGGTGGTCAGCCGGGTGAACTGGAGGGCATGAATGCTCTGCAGGCTGCTGGGATCCAGAGCGAATGAGGCGATGAAAGCCTCGGCGGCGGCCGCGAAGTGGCCCTGCTCCCTCAGCAGCAAGCCTCTGGTGTGCAGAAACAGAGCGCCAATGTGTGGCTGCTCAGACAGGGCCTGATCGAGCAGCGCCTGGCTCACGTCTGCAAGGGCGTCGAGGGCGCTCTGAAGTTGCCCCTGCCGCCGCCGCAGCTCCGCCCTCAGGAGGCTCGCCAACACAGCATTGGGGCAGTGATCGCTGAAGGTTTCGATCCTTGCGTCGATTGCCTCGTCAGCCCCGGCGGAGCTCAGCTGCCGCCAGAGGTTGGTGAAGGTCTCTGGCATCTGGCTTCACGCGCCGGCAGTGGTTGCGAGCAGCAGCTGCCAGTGCTCCGTTTTCAGGGCTGCTCTGTGCTGTGGCAACACCAGATCCAGGCGGTTGCTGATCAGCAGAGGGCTGGCCATGGCGATCAGATGCGCCGTGATCAGCGGGCAGGCGTTGGTGGCCGAGGGCCCCAGAATCGTGAGATTGGGTTCCGTGCTCACCTGCCGGATCCGATACATCGGCTGGCTCGCTTCGATCACGATTCCAGTCGCCAGGTCCGAGAGGTCGCAATGGTCGGCATCGGGGTCGGCGAACACCTGCACGCGGGTTTCGGATGGCAGCAGGCGCTGCATGGCCAGCCAGGGAACCAGCCCGTGGGAGGAGGGGCCCACGCACCAGATCAACAGGGGATCGGCATGCAGGAGGCTCTGCAGGAGTAGTTTCTCTCGCAGGCTGATCGTATCGCTGGCCGCCGGCGTAACGAAGCCCACCGCTTCTGGCAGCTCGCTTTTGCCCAGGGCAAAGGGCAGCTTGCCCTGATCGGCAAGGTGCCGGAGGGTGAGGGGTGCATGCAATCCCTGCAGGGCATGCTGACGCAGCTTCAGGCCCCAGGGGTGATCGGGGTGATGGCTCAGCCCCACCGCTGCAGCTTCCAGGGCTTCGTCGCAGGCGCCTTGACGCAGCAATACGGCCGCCAGGCCGAACCAGGGCTGAACCTGGGCCTCCTGTTGCACCAGGCTGGTGCGGTACCAGCGCTCCGCTTCCCAGAAGTCGCCGATGCCGGCGTGCAGCATGGCCGCGCGGTTGCAGAGGTTGGGGGAAAGGTTGCTGACGTGGCTTAGCTGGGTGATCCGAGCGCAGGCGGCTGTCATCTCGCCGCGATCCAGCAACCCCTGGATCGTCTCAAGCTCGGTAGTCATCGCCGCGTCGCGCTGATCAGCGGCCGTCGGTGCCTCAGTCGCTGGCCCTGGATCGGCACCCAGTCGCTGCCTCCAGGCGCTGACCACGGGCCGCCAGATCTCGTCGCTGGGTGTCAGCAGATCCCAGCCATGGCAGCGGGCTGCTTCAGCGGCCATGCCCATGCCCATGAAGGCCTCGGCCAAGGCTTGAAAATCAGGTGGATCGCCCTGCAGAAGCCCCTCAATGCTCTGGTCGTTGCGCTGGGATGGTGCTGTGCTGGCTGTTGGTGGTGTCATCGTTCAGACCGCACGTCACAACAGGGATCGAACGGCATCGACAACAAGCTCGGTCTCGAGCACGATCGGCTCAGTGGCCGGACTCTCGAAGAGCAGGTCGCGATAAAGGGCGGGCGGCCGCTGGCGCTGTGATTGTGAGAAGTAGAGCAGATCCCTTTCGCCAGCAAGAATTTGATAGTACGGCGGCCGGTAGTCGGGGTGGTGCAGCTCCAGAACTGTTGTGCCTGCAGCCGCGAACACCAGATTGGCCATGGCTCCGCCGTGGGGTGTGATCACCATGGACGCCTCGGCCAGAAGGCTTGCCTGCTCCAGGACAGTCAGTCTCGCGCAATCCACCGGCACGACCCCATCCTCCAGCAGCAGCTTCAGAGCCGCGTCTTCTCCGAATACAGGCCGCCGGGCAGAGGCGCCGCGCCGCAGCCAGATCACGCGTTGTGCCGCCGCAGCGCCCTCCGCAGCCTCCGCTGGCAGCAGGGCACGGCGCAGCCAGGCTTGGGCTGCCGTGGATGGTTGGCCGAACGGGGCCGGGCTGACGGCAATCAGGCGACGGGCCCGGATCCAGGGCAGCTCCCGCGCATCCAGCAGCTGCTCCGGCCGGATTCCGCAGCACTGTTGCAGCGTCTCACGTACGTAGGGCGCCGACCCGCCGTTGTGCCAGATCCGCACGTCGCGGCCCAGCCATTCGGGGTGATGCGTTGCCAGCCAGCCCAGGGTCGGGAGCGTTTCCAGAAGCCAGTGGTAATAGGTTTCGGCGCTGAGACCGACCAGGACGATCACGGTGGCCTCGATCCAGTGCGGCTCACCAGGCGGCGGCGGCTGGGGCGCAGGCTGCGGGTTCGGGCAAATTCCTGGCCAGGGCTGCGGGTAACGCCGGCTGAATTCCGCCAGCGGCGCTTCGGTGTGCTCGGCGATGGTGAAGGCGTGGGTGGAATGCCAGGCGTTCCGGCTTGGAGGGCGCAGCCAGGCCTCCCCCCCCGGCAGCACAGCCAGCTGCCGTTGCATGCCCTGGGCGTCCGCCAGGGTTTGCTTCGAGGGTTGTGATGGTGGCCGCCACGCCACGAGGTTGTGGGGTTGAGCGGTTGCCTGCCAGCCGCCGATCAGCTGCTGGATGCAGGGCGGGCACTGGGGCCCATGGCAGTGGTCGGCCGCTGTGCCGGCGATCTCCCAGAAGGCCGTCTCCGGTGCCGCAGGCAGCCCTGAGGGTTCCGAGCCCGGATCGTTGCCATCAGGATGGAATGGCCTGGCGGCTGCGAGCTGGAGCAGAGCCTGCCGACCCGCCGGGCTGCTGGTGCTCTGCAGGCGGGCCAGGGCGGCGAGTGCCGCTGGGGAAGCCAGCAGCGCCACCCACTGCTCCAGCCGCTGCTGGGTGGGTCGCCGATCTTCCTGCCAGGTCAGGGTTGCCCACCGACGCACGATCCGGGCCAGATCGCGCAGCAGGAGGTTCCGTTGATCCTGAAGTCGCTCCGCCGTGGGCCCCATGCCGTCCTGCTCGGGCACCTGCAGTGCCAGCAGCTCAGCGCTCCAGTGCAGGACCTCACGGCGCAGCGCACCCAGAGGGCCTTCCGGCAGGCACCACGCCGCCATGGCGACCGGTTCCCAGCTCATCCCGGCGGATGCTCCGGCGCTGGCCCGCAGGTCTGCGCGGAATTGCCGGCTCCAGGTCAGCAGGGCTGTGTGCTGCTGGCCCCGGTGAATCCCCTGCCAGTTCAGCTCCGGAGTGTCGGCAAAGCCGATGCCCAGGCAGGGTTGCTGGCGGGAGCGCCACCAGCTCTGCTCGAGTTCGCGCCATAGCGGCGAGGCCAGAAGCCTGTCGAGCTGGGCCGGCACGCCGATGCGCGCGGCACTGCGGACCACGTTCTCTGCCAGATGCACCCAGGTGAGACCTGGCGGGAACGGACTCAGGCCCAGCGCTGTGGTCCAGAGCTCCAGGGCCAGAGGTTGATCCCCGCAGATCCAGGCATACCAGCCCAGCCAGGCCCGGGTGCCATAGCGCACTTCAGCCGTCAGTCTCTGGTCTTCGGGTGTTGCGGGCAGGGCCTTCAACTGGCGTTCCACCACATAGGAGAGGCCGCGTGCCTGCGGCCGTGCCCGCCGGCTGGCTGCCCCGGGATGAACCCGGTAGCTGCACAGAATTTCCTCCAGCCAGGCCCCTGGGGCGCCGGCGCGGGCCAGGCGCAGCAGCAGATCCACGTCTTCCGCCTGGGAGAGCGTGGCATCGAAGCCACCCACGGCTTCCAGCGCCTCGCGCCGCAGCATCCAGGCGCTCGGCAGCACGGCCTTGTGGCGCAGAGCTTCGCGAAGGGAGAAGCCGGCACCCTCCTGCCAGGGGCGAACCTCGGTCAGCGGCGTCCCGCTCGGGTCGATTCGCTGCCAGCCGCACAGCACCTGCTGCAGGGATCGATTCGCTAGCAGCAGGTCGGCCTGGCGTCGCAATCGTCCCGGCAGGGCCAGATCGTCGGCGTCGAGAAAGGCAACCAGGGGGTGCCGGGCGGCCCGCCAACCGAGATTGCGTGCTGCTGATACACCCTGGCCGCCTGACTGCAGCAGGCGCAGCGGCCAGCTGCTGCTCTGCCAGGCGGTGCGTGCCAGCTGCGGGCTGTCATCGCCGGAGCCGTCGTCCACCAGCACAAGCTCCAGTTCAACCCCCTGCTGATGGCGCAGGCTGGCGAGGCTCGCTGACAGCCAGGATCCGGCATCCCTGCAGGGAACCACCACCGAAACCTGTGGCAACATCAACGAGATACAAGGGCTGGGCTGTCACACCATCCTTGTCTGCCTTGTTGCGGGCTGCCATTTCCGTTCACTCAACTGAGTACAGCCATGTCCCTTCGCAGCCGTCTCCGTCGGCGTCTGATCCGCTGGCTTGGTGGGACGGAAGGAGACCCCGTCCATCAGCAAGGACCGGACGGAGCCTCACCGGACGGAGCCACACCCGACAGTCGCTCCAGCGATCCAGCCACACCCGATGCAACCGCAAGGGGTGGCGGCCAGATCCAGTTGCGGATGCCTGTTCAGGATGTTGCGAAGCAGGCCGTGCTCGCAGGCACGTATTACGCCCATGCCGAAGAGCTGATCCGGATCGGGGCAGCTGAGCTGGCGGCCCCGTTCTACCGCCAGGCCTACGTGATGCTGAACGCGAGCCAGGCCCAGCAAGCGGAGAGCGGCCGATCGAATCCTGCCGACACCGAGATGATCATGAACACCGTGATTGATCTTGGACCGCCTCAGCCCGAGGCGCTGTCCCTGCAGTCGCAACCGGAACCGGTTCCGGTTGCGACTCCGGCTCCGGATGTGGAGCAGATCATCCGGACCCTCCAGTCTCAGCTCAGCGCTGAAACCGCCGATGCCGTTGGCCGTGAGGCCACCCGACTGCGTGAGCAGGGGATCCGCCACCCGGAACTGGATCATCTGCACGGACTGGTGCATGTGCTCAAGGGTGAGAGTGCTGCGGCCGCCGAGAACTTCCGCATGGCGATCGCCCAAGCCCCCGGGCATTACCGCAGCCTGGTGAATCTGGCTGGTCTGCTGGTGGGTCAGGGAAGGCTGGAGGAAGCCCAGGCACTGCTTCAGAAAGCACTGGAGCAGGTGAATCCCGATTCAGATCTGGCTGTGCCGGCGCTCACCAACCTCTCCCTGGTGCATCAGGCTGCCGGTCGTTCGATGGAGGAAGCGCTGCTGGTGCTCCGGATCCACCGCTTGAAGCCAGGCCACCTGCGCCACGAGCGGCTGTTGCGGGCCGCCGGGGTCTTGCAGGAGATGGCTGAAGAACCAGGCGCGATTGAACTGCTGCAGTGGCTGAGTGCCCACAACGGCGGAGAGCAGGTCTGGCGTCCGCTGGCTGCGTTGCTGGAGCGCCGCGGTGATTATCAGGCTGCGGCACAGGTCTACCGGCTTCTCCTGCAGCCCCAGCAGGCTGCGGCACCGCAGCAGACCCCATGACCATCATCCCCGATGGCCTGCTGCGGATCGGCAGCACCATGGCTCTGCCCGAGGGTGCTGAGCTGCAGTCTCTGTTCCGCGATGAGTTCCTGCTGCCCTGGTTGCAGAGGCGTCTTCTCGAGGCTCTGGCAGAGCAGGCAACTGCTGAATCGTTCTCCGATGTGCCGGATCAGCAGCTGCTGCGCCTGGCCGGTCAGCTGAGGCTGGCGGGTGTGGATGGGCTGGATCGCTGGTGCCAGCGACACGGCATCGCTCTCGCGAGCCTGCAGGCTGTCGCCAGCTTCAAGGACCGACTTCAGGCCGCCACGGAGACCATCTGGGGCGATCAGGTGCCGGGGCGGTTTCTGGAACGCCGCAGCAGCCTTGATCAGGTCACCTTGAGTGTGCTGCGGTTCGAGGATGCGGATCTGGCTCAGGAGCTGTACTTCCAGCTGCTGGAGGGGGAAACCTCCTTCGCTCAGCTGATCGAGCGGTACGGCAGCCAGCCCGAACAGCCCCCACGGGCCATGGTGGGGCCCGTGAGTTTCGATCAACTGCACCCCGTTCTGGCCCGGGTCGCCGAGCGCTATGGCCCGGGGGTGCTGATTCCGCCTCTGGATCTCAACGGTCGCGTGCACCTGCTGCGCGTGGAAGCCCTGCAGAAGGCCAGCCTGGATGGCACCATGCGGCAGCGGCTCCTGCTCGAGCTGCGTCAGCAGTGGCTGGACCAGCAGTTGCAAGGTCTGCTGGAGCGTCTGGCCGATGAGACCAGCGCCCCTCCAGCCTCCGCTGACGCCCAACCATGACCATTCGCGACCTTCTCCAGAACAGCCCCCTGCTGCGGGGTGTGAGTGCTGAGGCGATCGAAGCCCTGGGTCTGCGCGCGGAGCTGGTGGAGCTGGGGGTGGGCAAGCCATTGCAGCGGGCTGGCCAGATGCCCTCGAGCGTTGCCCTCGTGGTGGAGGGTCGGCTGCGGCGGCTCTCTCAGAGCCCCAACGGGGGGCCGCTGAGCCTCGGACACGCGGGCCCTGGGGAATGGCTGGGCTGGGCTGCTGTGGTGCGCGGTGAGCCCGATCTCACCGTGACGGCCTCTGAGCGCAGCGTGCTGGTGCGCGTGCCGTTCCAGGATGCCCTCGCGGCCGCTCAGACCCACGCCAGCCTGCTCCAGGTCCTGGCGCAGCCCTTCCGTGAGGAGGCTGATGTGCTGCTGCTGACCCTGCTAGCGGCCAGCGGCCGTCTGGTGGCTGAACCGCGCCAGCTGGCTGATGCGCTGGCTTCGAGCTGGGAGCTGGTGCAGGCTGGCAGCAGCTTCCCACTGGAGGGTCGGCTGCTGTTCAGCGGGCCGAGGCCGCCCAATGGGGGTGTGGAACCCGGGCAGGAGCTGGAGGCCGCCAGCTGGGGCAGCCTGCCCGTCGCGGTGAACGGTCTGCCTGTGCGCGCCCTGTGCATCCGCGATCGGCGGCTTGATGAGGCCCTGGGCGAGCCTGTACAGGCTGAGTCTGCCCCTGAGGCAGCTGCTCTGGCCGTTCGGCCGGAGCAGCTGCCGGTGGCGTTCAACAACGGCGAGTCGGTGGATCCGCAACAGCTCGGCTTCCACCGGCGTGATGCCGATGTGGCCGGTTTCAGTGGCACCTCCGCCTTCGCCGGTGGCATCAACGATCGGCTCGACCAAGCGCTGGCCTGCATCCGCCACCTGGCCCAGGCGCGCCGGCTGGCCTTCTCGGACGATCTGGTGCGCAGGAATCTCGCTGATGTGGAGCAGCGCCTCGGTTCCCTGAAGCTTCCGCAGCTCGGCCTGCAGCTCGAAGCGCTCGGATTCGAGACGCGACCGATGCGGGTGCGACCCCAGGATCTCACCCGGCTGGAGCCTCCCGCGCTGCTGGATCTCGATGGCAGCTTCGTGCTGCTGCTGGTGGCCGGTGATGGCGGCGGCGTGCTGATCGGTGATCCGCGCCAGGGGTTGCAGCGCTGGAGTCTGCAGCGCCTGCAGGAGCGGGTGCCGGAAGGGGTGGAGCTGTTGGTGGTGCGTGAGGGGCGTACGGAGCGCCGGGCTGGCGAACAGTTCGGCTTCAGCTGGTTTATCACCGCGTTCCTGCGCTATCCGCTGCTGCTCACGATGACCCTGGTGGCTGCGTTCACCTCGCAGCTGCTCAGCGCCGTGTTCCCACTCGGGGTTCTGGCGGTGATGGATCAGGTGATCAGCCGCAACAACATCTCGCTGCTGGCACCGCTCACGGCCATTCTGCTGATGGCGGCTCTGGCTGCGGGGGTGGTGAGCGCCATGCGCGCGATCGTGACGGCCGATCTTTCCGACAGGGTTGATGTGAGGCTCGGCTCCTCGGTAGTGGAGCATCTGCTGCGCTTGCCGCTTCCGTATTTTGATCGGCGCCAGGTTGGCAGCATTCTTTACAACGTTAACCAGCTCTATAACGTTCGCCAGTTCATCGTTGATCAGCTTCTCGGCGTTGGCCTGGATGTGCTGTTCGCTGTGGTGTTCCTGGTGGTGCTGCTGCTGATCAGCCCCGTGCTCACGCTGATCGTGGTGGCTGTGGCGCCCATTCTGATGCTGATCAACGTGGTGGCGAGCCCGATCCTGATCCGGCTGATCAAGGAGAGCAATGGCTTTGCTTCTTCGGCCGGCGCCTTTCTCTATGAGGTGGTGAGTGGCATCCGCACGGTGAAGAGCCAGAACTTCGAGGTGGAGGCGCGCTGGCAGTGGCTCGAGCGCTATCGCAAATACACCAGCAGCCGCTTCCGCCTCACCCGCCTCGCCAGCCTGATCGGTGAGGGTTCGCGGCTGATTTCCAACCTCTCCGATATTGCGCTGATTGTTGTCGGTGCTGCGTTGATTCTGGATAACAAGCTCAGCCTGGGTGCGTTGTTCGCCGTCAAGATCCTCTCGGGTCAGGTGGTCAATCCGCTGCTGCGGCTTTCCTCGCTTTACCAGGGATTCCAGGAGATGCGCATGGCTGTGTCCTGCCTGTCAGACATCATGCTGGCGATGCCCGAGGTTGGCGAAGAGGATCTGCAGGCGATTCCACTGCCTCCGATTCAGGGGCATCTGCGGTTCGAGGAGGTCACCTTCCGCTATGGCCCGAGAGGGCCGCTGATTCTCGATCATGTGAATCTAGAGATTGAACCTGGCCAGTTCGTTGGCCTTGTGGGCCTCAGCGGCAGCGGCAAGAGCACACTGGTGCAGCTGGTGGATCGGCTCTATCGCCCCAAGGATGGCCGGGTGTATCTCGATGGATACGATCTGGAGAAGCTGCAGATCGCCAGCCTGCGCCGCCGCATCGGCTACGTCCCTCAGGACAGCCTGCTGTTCGAGGGAACTGTGCTCGACAATATCCGTCTGAACACACCCGATGCGGACATCGAAGCGGTGATGGAGGCGGCCAAGGTGGCTGTGGCCCATGAGTTCATCCTCGGCCTGGAGAATGGCTATGCCACCCGGCTGGGTGAAAAGGGCTCAGGGCTGAGTGGTGGCCAACGCCAGCGGCTCTGCCTGGCCCGCAGCGTGCTTCAGGATCCCAGCCTGCTGATCCTCGATGAGGCCACGTCGGCCCTGGATGCCGAAACCGAACAACAGGTGTGCCGCAATCTGGCCGCACGGTTCGCTTCGGCCACGGTACTGTTCATCACACACCGGCTCACCACGCTCCGGCAGGCTGATCGCATCCTGTTCATGGAGAAGGGAAGGATCCGAGAGGATGGCAATCACCAGCAGCTGATGGCTCTCTCCGGGGCTTACGCCACGCTGTACAACCAACAGGTTCAGAAGGGGGAATGATGCGCAGGCCATCCGAACACTCCCTGATGCGTTGGTTGCGGCAGCCTCCGGCGGCGGCCGCAACCCAGGCCAAGCACGTTCCCACCGACAGCCGCCTCGAAAGCAGGCCCACCCCGTGGGTGCCGATCCTGCTGGGCAGCAGCGTGGCGGGTCTGGTTGTGGTTGGTCTGGTGCTCAGCTCCGTGGTGAAAGTGGATCAGCTTGTGCGGGCCCCGGGAAAACTGGAGCCGATCCGCTCCACACAGGATCTCAAGCCTCCAGAGGAGGGTGTGGTTATCGCGGTGTATGTGAAGGAGGGGCAGCTCGTGCAAGCCGGCCAGCCCCTGGTCCTGCTGGATCCCACCATCCTGCGCAGCCGCGAGCGGGCCTTGAGCGATCAGCAGCAGCAACTCGGCGTGAGCACCAGCCAGGAGCTGGAGCGCCTCCAGGGCGCGCTCGGAGAGGCCGAGGCGGCACGCCAGGGCCTTGAGCGGAACCGCGAGATCCTTGAGCAGCAGCTGAACGAGCTGCGCCGCCTGCAGAGCCAGGGTGCCGCCTCCCGTTTCCAGGTGCTGGATTATGAGAAGCAGCTCTCGGATCTGAATGCCCAGCTGCTGGCCAACAGCCAGGAACAGCGCAAGCTGGTGGCGGAATCGGCCCAGAAACGCGCAGAGCTCAGCACGCAGCAGGCGGAGAACCGCGCCAACAAGGTGGAAACTGAAACACGCCTGGAACGGGTGACCCTGCGGGCTCCTGTGCGCGGCACCGTGCTCAGCCTCAAGGCGAAAACCGGCAGTGTGGTGAATGCCGCGGGAGACCCGCTTCTGCAGCTGGTGCCCTCCGAGAATCTTCAGGTGAAGGTATTTGTCCCCAGCCAGGATCTCGCCTTCATCAGGCCGGGCCAGCAGGCGGAGATCGCCGTGGATTCCTATGATCCCAGTCGATATGGCTATCTGCCGGCCCGGGTGAACACTATCGGCACGGATTCGATTCCACCGGATCAACAGTATCCCTATCCGCGCTTTCCGGTCAGTCTCAAGCTCAGCTCCCAGGTGCTCAGGCGGGCGGGCCAGTCTTTCCCGCTGCAGGCCGGCATGGCGGTGACCGCCGATCTGAAACTCGAGAAACGCACGCTGCTTGAGCTCTACTTCAGCAGCATCTCCAAGGCAACCCGCTCGCTTCAGGGCATGCGCTGAGCGCCTCCGCCAACTTCTCTGCCTTGCGCGTTCTGCTGCTGCAC
>JBIPLV010000175.1:0-3526 GCA_044369475.1 Cyanobium sp.
ATGGTGCAACCCAGCAGGGGACGGCCGTACTTGTTCATCCGGTCGCGCTCGACCACGATGCCGTTCGGGGGACCCATGCAGGTCTTGATGAACGCCATCGGGAAGCGGATGTCTTCCAGACGCAGGTTGCGCAGAGCCTTGAAGCCAAACACGTTGCCGACCAGGGAGGTCAGCACGTTGGTGATGGAGCCTTCCTCGAACAGGTCGAGGGGATAGGCGATGAAGGCGTAAAAGGCGTCCTTGTCGCCAGGAACGTCTTCGATGCGGTAGCAGCGGCCTTTGTAGAAGTCGAGATCGGTGAGGAGCTCGGACCACACAGTGGACCAGGTGCCGGTGGAGGATTCAGCAGCCACAGCAGCGGCCACTTCCTCCTTAGGAACACCTTCCTGGCCGGTGCACTTGAAGCAAGCCAGCAGGTCGGTGTCGAGGGGGACGTAATCAGGAGTCCAATACGTGTCGCGGTACTCCTTGACCCCGGCGTCGTACTTCTTAGCCATGAGTGATTCTCCGGTTGGGTCGAAAAAGGTGAATGGTTGCGGGGGCAGAGCGTTTCAGCGCTCAAGCCTCAATCCACTCAGTCCTTGGAACCCGTGAAACCGGCGCTGCCGTTCAGAGCAGGCTCCACCTCACGATGGGGGCGAGCGATGATGTGAGCGGCCACGAGGCCATCGCCAACGCGCTCGCAGGCATCGGCGCCAGCGCGCACAGCTGCGTTCACGGCGCCGGTTTCACCGCGCACCATGACGGTGACGTAACCGCCGCCGACGAATTCGCGGGCGATCAGGCGCACTTCGGCGGCCTTGGTCATGGCGTCAGCCGCTTCGATCGCGGGGACCAGGCCCCGGGTTTCGATCATGCCGAGGGCGATGCCCATGGTTTCAGTTGCCATTACCTGCTCCTGGAGGAGGGGGGTGGAATGTTCGCTCGCAACCATGGTCGGCAGGGAAACCCCCCGTCAAGCCATTTCGCCCGCTCTGCCCATCACCGTTACCTCGCCTTCAGATAAGGCAACCTGATCAGTGCATCACAAAACGTTAGGCAATGCTTGCCAGTGCAGTGCTGGCCTGGGTTTTGCGGGCAGCGCGTCAGAGCAGCTCGGCGTCGGCCACATAGGCCACACCGCCGTAGTAATCCAACAAGGGCTGGATCGCTTCACGCAGGTTGGACAGGATCGCAGCCTCACAGAAGACGATCACGTGGGCGTTGGCTCCCAAACCGCTGAAATCCATGGCATCCGAAACGCATCCGTGGGGGCCCTTGCCCGTGACGTGCTTGATCACGGAGTAGCCCGGCGCTCCGGCCGCATTCACGGCCTTGAGCACAGCCTCCAGTTCCCGTTCGCTCAGGATCAGATCGAGGCGTTTCATGGTTGGGCAGCGGCGGGAAGGACGGCGTTGACCAGCACCATGTAAAGCGGGATACCCACGATGATGTTGAAGGGAAAGGTGACCCCCAGGGCCGTGGAGATGTAGAGGCTGGGATTGGCCTCGGGCACCGTCATGCGCATGGCTGCCGGCACAGCGATGTAGGAAGCGCTGGCACACAGCACCACGAACAGCAGGGCATTGCCGGGCCCCAGCCCCAACCCCCGGGCGATCAGTGCCCCGAGCGACGCGTTGAAGAGGGGCATCAGCACCGAAAAGGCGATCAGGAAGACCCCGGCCTGCCGCAGATCCCGGATCCGCTGGGCCGCCACGATGCCCATGTCGAGCAGAAAGAAGCTCAGAGCCCCGTAGAACAACTTGTCGCTGAAGGGCTCCATCTTGTCGATGCCGCCGGGGCTGTAGGCCGCCACCAACAGTCCGATCACCAGACTGCCAACCAGCAGAAACACCGAGCTGTTGAGAAAGGCTTCACGCAACACCACTCCCCAGCGCATCCCTGCAATGTCCGGTCGCTTCTGGGGTGCTGCCAGAGTCACCAGCAACAGGCCCACGATGATCGCGGGCGACTCCATCAGAGCCAGCGCCGCCACCATGAAGCCATCGAAGGGCAGGCTCTGGGTGTCCAGAAAGCTCTCGGCGGTGATGAACGTGACCGCACTGATCGAGCCGTAGGTGGCCGCAATAGCGGCGGCATTAAACCCATCAAACCGGGTCTTCAGCACCAGAAAGCTGTAAAGCGGCACCAACAGCGACATGGCAATCGCCGCGCCGATGGTCGGAAGCACCTGTCCGCCGAGGCCGCTGTGCTGAAGCTCCAGTCCCCCCTTGAAGCCGATGGCCAGCAGTAGATAGAGCGAGAAGAGTTTGGGGAGGGGCGATGGAATCTCCAGATCGGAGCCCACCAGCACAGCGATCACCCCCAGAAAAAAAAACAGAACTGGAGGGGAGAGCAGGTTCTGCAGGATCAGGCTTGAGTCCATGGGTTCAAACTCCAGCGCGATCGCCTCGGGCCTGCCGCAACCGTAGGTCGGTCGTGCGAATGCGCTGTCAGCGGCCGCTCAAAATTCGGCTCCAGAAGCAAGAAAGCAGGCATTTCTGCCTACCGTCATCGCGGAACCGGCACCCCTGGAGTGATCCGGGGGGTGGAATGTTCAACCCAGCCGGTTCCCCACAACCTGGTCGCCAGCCTTCTCCCCGTAACGGGGTGCAGCCTCTTGGCGCCTCCGGTCAGGGGTTGCGACACAATGGCTCTCCCCCGTAGCCCGTGGATGCCGGAGTTGGTCATCGCCAGTGGCAACCCCCACAAAGTGGCGGAGATCAGCGCCATGCTCGATGTGATCGATCTTCAGGTGCGCCAGCAGCCCGATGGGCTGGAGATCGAGGAGACCGGCTCCACCTATCTGGAGAACGCCCGCCTCAAGGCTGAAACGGTGGCCCGGCTCACCGGAGCCTGGGCCCTGGCCGACGACTCCGGCATCGAGGTGGATGCCCTGAACGGTGCCCCCGGCGTGTATTCGGCCCGCTATGCCCCAACCGACCACGAGCGCATCCACAGGCTGCTCAAGGAGCTGGGGGATTCGCTCTACCGAGGGGCCAGCTTCCGCAGCGCCATGGTGCTGGCCGATCCTTCAGGCACCATCAGGGCCGAGGCGGAGGGGATCTGCCGGGGGCTGATCCTGCGGGAACCCCAGGGCCATGGCCCCGGCTACGACAGCCTCTTCCATGTGCGCGAGGCCGGCAGCTCCTATGCCGTGATGGGAGCACACCTCAAGGCGAAGTTGGGCAGCCGCGGCAAAGCGGCACGCCAGCTGGCCCCCGAGCTCCGGCGGCTGCTTCAGATCAGCCCTTGAACCGGCGACCGGCTTGCCGTTGACGCTCAGCGCGCGCTGCTGTTGATGTGGTTGATCGCCCGCATGGCAGCGGCGGCAGCCTCCTCCACATCCCCTTCCTTCCCCGCCAGGGTGAGGCGTCCAAAGGCACCCACCGCCTTGACATCCACCACCGTGATATTGGCCGCCTTCTCGGCCTCATTGGCAGCGATCAGCACATAGCCGGCGGGCTCGGTTTCCAGGATGAACATGCTCATCCCGGCCTGGATCATGGAGCCGCGGCGGTTCTGGCGGTTGATCAGCACGGCGTGG
>JBIPLV010000339.1:0-3515 GCA_044369475.1 Cyanobium sp.
ACGAACTGATTGTGTAGCGTCGTTGCTAAACCACCCAAAATGAACATCGCCAGCTGTGGCGGCGGTGTAGAGAACGTTGCCCGTGCCATTTGGGCCGTCGTAGAGAATCACGTGCGGCGCAAGTCCTGACACGGTCGGCGTGTCATTGCTACCATCGATGGTCACGGTGACGGTGTGATCATCGCTGGTGGGGGCGCTGTTGTTATCCGTGGCACGGATTGTATAGGTGAGCACCAGCTGCTCACCCTTGGCCAGATAGTCGAATGTTTGTGGTGTGGAGCTGAAGTTCCACGTCACCTGGCTCGAGCTGCTGGTGCGGCTGGTCAATGACGCTGGAGACAGGCTGAGCATGGCCAGCAGAGCGCTGTTGCTGGAGCTCAGACCATTGGTCGTTCCGCTGGCGCTCACCGACACAACACTCATGCTGAGGTTGTTGGGTATGTCAGGGTCCGTCACGGTCAGGGTGCCTGATGTGGTCAGAGCCGCATCGCTTTCAGTGAGTGTTTGTGTATCGCTGTTCCCGCTGGTGCTGGTGCTGATTGATGGTGTGTCGTTGACGGCATTCACCGTTACTGAAACGGTGCCTGTTTCATCCACCCCTCCGCTGCGCACCGTGTAGGTGAAGCTGTCGGTTCCGTTGAAGTTGGCCGTTGGGGTGTAGGTGAAGCTGCCATCGGAGGCCATGGTCACCGTGCCATTGCTTGGATTTGTGCCCAGGCTGTAGGTGAGCGAGTTGCTTTCAAACAGATCGTTGGTGGCAACGGTGCCGCTCACGGCTGTGTCTTCGTTGGTGGTGAATGTGTCTGCAACGGTGTCGACAACGCCTGCCACGTTTTGGCTGATTGTTTTGGTGTCGTTGCTGTAGGCGGTTGTGCCTCCCCGGGTGCTTGCATCCACCACTGCGCCGCTGGCGACAGTGGTGGAGCTATCGATCAGGGCGTAGGTGAGGATGGGTGTGGTGCCAAAGAAGTCGGCTGCCGGTATGAAGCGCAGCTTGTCGCTGGCAGCCAGGGTCAACGCGTTGCTCCCACCGTTGATACTGCCGATGGTGGTCCAAGTGCTACCACCATCATTGGAGTATTGCCAATTCCCTTTTGCAGTGTTAGCCGCATAACTGATGATCGCAATGCCGGCAAGTGTGTTGGAGCTCGACCCACCGCTCACCAGATCGCTGCCATCCGAGAACGTGGCTGATATCAGGCTGCTGATGCTTTGGCCTGTGGAGTAATCACTGGCCGCGGTGGTGGTGGCCTGGCTGACGGCCTGGCTGGTGTTGCTACCGCCATTGCTGGTGGTGCTGCTGAGTGTGAAGGGTGAGTTTGGTGTGGTTGCCGTCAGGGTCACTACACCGTTTGTGGATGTGGCGCTCACCAAAGCAGCAGTACTGCTGTTGGCGTTGATCGCTGCCGCTAACTTGCCTGCCACGTTCAGCTGGATCTGGGCCGCGCTCGCGGGTCCGCCACCGCCATTGCCGTTGACCGTCAGATCATTGGCTACCACCGTGTAGCTCACGGGTGTGCCGCCGATGGTGGCGCTGACACTGTCGCCGGTTTCGTAGGTGCCGCTCAGGGTGAGCGTGCTCACCTGGGCCACGGGGCCTGGGTCTTCGGAGATGGTTGCCAGCGTTGGATCGGTTCCGCTGGCGACAGGGGCGTCGTTGACGGCGGTGATCGAGGTCCCCAGGACAACGGTTGCTGAGCTGTAGGGGGTGGTTCCGCCGTTGGTGGAGACGTTGACTCGTTCATTCGTCCAGCTTGGGCCGTTGAGCAGGCTGCCCCTGAGAGTCCCGCTCGTGTCCCCCAATGCGTCAATGGTTGTTCCAGTACCCTCGTTAAATTCGTAGTAGGCGACTAGGCCTGCCGCTGTTGATGCAGGCTTGTTGTTTAGATAAGTCGATACTTCTTGGCTCGACAGAGCCTTTGACCAAAGCTGTACCTCGTTGATCTGGCCTTTGAAATATCCATTGACGCCTGTCTGTAGACGGCCAATGTTGATAACGCTTGGGCTGTTGAGTGTTTGGGTTCCACCGGTTCCTGTCGCCTTGAGTGTGCCATCGATATACAGAGCGATGGTCCCACTCGCTTTGTCTCGTGTCGCCGTGACTTGGTGCCACTCGTTTAGGGATACACCGGTGGCGTGAAGGGTTGCATCTGGGTTGCCTACCCCAAAGTGCACAGTCCCTGAAGACCATGAAATGCCAAAGTCATTGGTGACTCCGGCGACTTCGCCATCAACCAGGCCAGTGCCCCCATACCATTGGCTGCCGTCTGAACCGCTTCCATTGGCTTCCGGCTTGAACCAGAAGCTGATCGAGAACGAATCTTGAATACTTCTGGGTATCGAGATGTAATCGTTGACGCCGTCGAAGCTCACAGCGCCCACTGCGGTTGTGTTGGTGCTGTTGTCAACCAGGCGTGTGGTCAGGGCACCCGGAGTGCCGTTGTAGTCGCCGCTAGGTAAGAAACGAATTTTTGCCGTTGATGGCAGCAACAATGCCGCGGAATCGGAGAGGCCAGATGTGGCGATATCGGTCCAGGAGGAGGAGCCATTTGCCTGCCATTGCCATTTGCCTTGCGTGGAGGTGGCGGCATTGGCGGTGATGGCGACGCCGCCGATGGAGCCGGAATCGAGCGTGTCGTTGAAGTTGCCGGAGAAGAGGTTGGCAACGGTGTCACCGGCGGGGTTGGTGGCGTCTTCCAGAACGGCATCCAAGGATGCGGAGCCTGAGGCGATGGGCGCGTCGTTGACGGCGGAAACCGTGATGGCGAGGGATTGGCTGAGGGTGTCAACGCCGCCGTTGGCGGTGCCGCCGGAGTCTTGAACGGTCCAGGTGAGGTTGCCGGTGCCGTAGCCATTGGCGATGGTTTTGTATGTGAGGCCCTGGAGTTCGCTCAGGCTGAGGGTGTCATTGGCGCTGACCTGTGTGGTGCCATCGGCCTTAAAGACGCAGATGAAGGTCGGGATGCCCGTGATGGTGTAGGTGAGGATGGTTTGGATGCTTTCATCGGAACCACCGCCGACGCCGTAGGCGAGAGAGGAGAGTCCAAGGGAGACGGCGGTTGTGTTGTTGGAGTCCTCGTTGACGGAAATGGCGGCGGGGGCTGAGCTGGTGCGCACCGGCGCATCGTTGACCGGGGTGACGGAGGTGCCGAGGGAAACGGTTGCAGCGCTGTAGGCGGTGGTACCTCCGTTTGTGGAGACGTTGATGCTGTTGCCGTTGGTGAGTGCGGCGGTGTTGTCAACCAGGCGTGTGGTGAGTGAGCCGGGAGTGCCGTTCCAGTCGACAACGTTGGGGAGGAAGCGGACCTTGGTGGTGGAAGCGAGGAACAGTGCAGCAGAATCTGAAAGGCCAGATGTGGCGATATCGGTCCAGGAGGAGGAGCCACTGGCCTGCCATTGCCATTTGCCTTGCGTGGAGGTGGCGGCATTGGCGGTGATGGCGACGCCGCCGATGGAGCCGGAATCGAGCGTGTCGTTGAAGTTGCCGGAGAAGAGGTTGGCAACGGTGTCACCGG
>JBIPLV010000233.1:0-3514 GCA_044369475.1 Cyanobium sp.
AAACGGGGCGAACGCCCGGCCCCGTTCAGCAATGCGATGCTGCGCGGCCTTGGGGCGCGGCTCGAGATTCGCCCCAGCGACCAAGCGGAGGAGTTGGCGCTGAGCAACGCCGTGCGCATCGGGGCGCTGGAGTTGCGCTTCCACGGCCGCGGTCGGCTGGTGGGATCCCGGCCACTGCTGCAGTTCCAGTTCGATGCGCTGGTGCTCTCCCTGGCGGATCGCCCCCTGCTGCGCCGCTCCCTGCCGCCACCAAAGCCCCAGCGCCTGCCCTTTTTTGCCCTGATCGCTCGCGGCCCCGAAGGCTGGCTGGCGGCCAGGGGCCGCGGTGGCGGTTTGGCGCTCTGGCGGTTGGCCTCCATGCCCGATCGCCTGGCGAGCGACGGTGCTTCAACCCAAGCGGCTGCCGGCGACGGCTGAGCAGCCCGCAGGCCTGCCAACCCCATCCGGCCCTGCGCGGGCTCACCGGGTTGGCAGGAGAGACCAGGCACTCCGCCGCGAGGGGCGGCTTCAGGCAGCGCCGTCGCCCCACGGTGGCTGGGGAGCGGGCACAGCCTGCCGCTCTGGCAACGGCTCCACCGCCTTGAGCTGTTGGCCCAGCTCGCGCACCAGGGCGTCCAGGCCCCAACGCAGCAACTGACAGGTCTCGCCCTTCTCGGCCAACAGCAGATCGGCCAGGCGGATCCCGTCGAACAACTCCTGGGCATCGGGCGGCAGATCCGCCACCGCGTAGCGACGGCCAGCGATCGTGAGCAGCGTCGGGGCCGACTCGGCAAACAGGGGGTCCAGCCCAGGGCTGAATTCAACGGGAGCTACCGCGGCAGGAGGCAGCAGCGGCCCAGGGCTGGAGTCCAAGGCCTGCGCGCCCTCCTGGACCAGGGCGGCGGCGGCAGCGGTCGGTGGGGCGCCTGCGGCCTCCGTATCTGGAGCCGAGTCGATCGAAAGCGGGGATCCCGTCAGGCTGTCGATCGTGGTGGCGGGGGCCAGCAGGGCCACCAACGGCGGAGGCGATTCCTCGGACCCCGCCGGCGCGCCGGCATCGGGATGTTGCGGCTCCATGGCCGAGGTGTGGATCCAGGCACCCTAGGGGCCGGCCTCCAGGACCACCGCCGGCGACGATGCCTCGCCGCGCTGGGGCGCCCGACCGGCCGGGACCGGGGCGGTGATCACCGATAATCTGCTGATCCGCCTTGCCCCCCTGCCATGAACCCGGTGCGTGTGGGGGTCATCGGCATCGGCAACATGGGCTGGCACCACGCGCGGGTGCTCAGCCTGCTGCGCGATGCGGAACTGGTGGGGGTGGCGGATCCGGATTCGGCTCGCGGCCAGCTGGCGGTTGAGCAGTTCGGCTGCCGCTGGTTCGCCGACCATCAGGAGATGCTGGGAGAGGTGGAGGCCGTCTGCGTGGCCGTGCCGACGCTGCTGCACCATCGCATTGGTCTGGCCTGCCTGGAGGCGGGCTCCCATGTGCTGATCGAGAAGCCGATCGCCGCCACCCAGGAGGAGGCCGCCGACCTGATTCGGGCCGCAGAGACGGCCGGCCGCCTGCTGCAGGTGGGCCACATCGAGCGATTTAATCCCGCCTTCCGGGAGCTCCTCAAGGTGGTCCAAGGCGAGGAGATCGTGGTGCTGGAGGCCCGCCGACACAGCCCCAATCCGGACAGGGCCAACGATGTATCGGTGGTGCTGGATCTGATGATCCACGACATCGACCTGGTGCTGGAGCTGGCCGCTGCTCCGGTGGTGCGCCTGGCCGCCGCCGGAGGCCGCAGCTCCGAGGGGCCGATTGACTATGTAAACGCCACCCTCGCCTTCGCCAATGGCGTCGTGGCCAGCCTGACGGCCAGCAAGATGGCCCATCGCAAGGTGCGGCGCCTTTACACCCATTGTCGCAACAGCCTGATGGAGACCGATTTCCTCAATCACAATCTCCGCATCCACCGCCGCTCCCATGGATCCTTCAGCGCTGATCACGGCGAACTAGTCTATCGAAATGATGGCTTCATTGAAGAGGTAAGCACAACCTCGATCGAACCCCTTTACGCCGAACTGGAACACTTCCTGCGCTGCGTGCGCGGCGAAGAGACACCAGCGGTGGATGGCCTACAGGCCTCCCGCGCCCTGCAGCTGGCCGACCTCATTGAGCAGTGTGTCGAACAACCCAATCTGTGCATGGCGCTGGACGCTCCGATCTGAGCACAGCCCAGACCAGCAGCCAGGACCCATCCTTGTCTGCCAAGCCAAAGACAGGACACATATAGGATACAGTTAGTCTAAAGATAGGACCGCAAAGAATCGCCATCGCTGAGGCGGCCGCGCGGCAACACGCAGACGACCGATCTCTAAACCTTCAAGCCAATCTTCCACCCAAATAGATCCAGCACCGGCCCTCGGCGGAGCCACCCCTTGCCTCCCTGAAGTCAAGCAAAATCAGCCCCCATGGGCCGATACCCAACAGGCCGCAGCAATGCTTCCGGGATTGCCTGCGGACCGGCCAACGCTGTGGGCCACCCCTACACAAACTTGCGTAAACTGAGCCGCTTCGGCACACCGAAGTGCGAGCAAAAGACATCCACGCGCCTCTGGAGGGCCAGGGCGATTTGAGGCAGCCCATGCACACAGCGCTCGGTCCAAGCCGCTGGTCGAGGCGCGACGGGATGTCGCTTGCCGACCATCAACCCGCCGCGGTCAGCTGCTGCAGGGCCAGCAACTGCCAGCGGCGGCAGGCGGCCGGGGAGGCGCGATAGAAGGCCTCCCAGGCTTTGGCCTTGTGCAGGCCGTAATCGGCACTGGGGACCGCGGGGTGCAGTTCTTGCCAGCCCACCCGCACGGCATGACCGATCGCCACATCGAGGGCCAGGTCGTCCTCAATCTGCACATGGGGGTTGGCGGTGACAAACGCGATCAGCGTCAGCAGGGTTTCGGTGCAGAGCTGGCGGTATTCCGGAGCCTCGATCTTGCCGAGCAGGTGCTCCACTCGGGCCGCGAAGTTGCGCTCACCAGGCGTGCTCTGCCGCAGCAGGGTGCTGGCCAGACGGTTGCGGCGCTCCAACTTGTCGCCGATCACCAAGCCGCGGCAATGATGCAGCAGATCCCAAATGCCTGGATAGAAATCGCGGGGCACCCGCTGCAGCGCCCCCAGGCGTTTGCGATGCAGCAACCAATCGGAGCCGTTCGGCAGCTCCGCCAGGGGGTCGGGCACCTCCCAGCGCACCCGGCCGCGCAGGTGCAGCTGCTCCTTGCGTTCCAAGGCGGCCCGAGCATGGTCCACATCGGCCAACACGGCCCTCAGCTCGCGGCGGATGCGATGGGGAGGCTGGCGACAGAGCGCTTCGAAGGCGTCGCTCGGACTGAGGTCGGCGGCGGCGGCCAACTCGCCGGTGAGCAGCAGCAGCAGCTGGCCCAACTGCAGCGTGAGACTGCCGCTGAGCAGATCCGGTTCAAGCCGGGCCAGGCTGTCGAGGGCCAGCAGCAGCTCTTGCTGCAGCATCCATTCACGGCCATCCTCGCCGCTGAA
>JBIPLV010000413.1:0-3505 GCA_044369475.1 Cyanobium sp.
GCCAAGGTTCGCAGCATGGCGCCGTGAAGCGCCCGCGAATCTGCGGCTGGCATTGGCTCCGGATACGCCATCCGTACGGGTGCGGCGGAGGTCGGTGCACTCGGCTGCGGGTCTGCTGTTGCGGGCTTGTAGCTGCGCTCGCGGCGGATGCGTTCCAGCAGCAGTTGCATCAGGTACTGGATGAGCGGGTCTGTCGTGCGCAGCAACTCATCGACGAAGCTGCGGTCGATGCGCATGAGCGACGTAGGCTCCAAAGTACGCACCGTGCCGGAGCGCGGCAGCCTGTCCAGCAGAGCGATCTCCCCGAAGAGGGACCCAGGCCCCATCACATCCACCCGCCGAACTTCGCCGCCGACCTCCAGCAGCACCTCCACCTGACCAGACTCGATCAGATAAGCCGAGTCTCCGGGGTCTCCCGCGCGAAAGATGGTGGCTTGACCATCGAACAACTCGCGGGTGAATCGGGAGGGCGCGTCCATGATGTTGCTCGACTCCTGCGCACGCCCATCTGCGGCGGCACGGCAGGTAAGGGTTGCGCTTGATTATGAGTAAAGCTACAAAGCTAGCATTCGCGTGTCGCCGCCATGGGAATCCCATTCGGCGGAAAAGGGTGGACCACACGCACCTCCGGGGGCAGGGTATAAGCGGTAGCGAAGGCAAACAATTCAATGACAAGCCTCGACTCATCTTCTGCGGTTCAGACACCTCGGGCTGTCAGGGGCTTGCATCGTTTCGTGCCGGCTTTCGCAAGCCGCCGGGCCGCGACCGGGCAACCCCTGGACGCCGAGTTCGACGGCGCCGTGTCAGGGGTGGTGTTCGTGGCGGACATCGCGGGCTTTTCGGTGTTGACGGAGCGCCTGGCGAAGTCGGGGCAGGCGGGCATTGAGGAACTGCAGGCGATTCTGAACGCCTGCTTCGAGCGCATCGTTTCCACCATCGAGGACGGCGGTGGGGAGGTATACAAGTTCGCTGGAGACGCCACCATGGCCTGGTGGCCAGCGGCGGACGGCCGGTTGCGCGACATGACGTTGGCGGCCGCGGCCACTGCGCTGCGTCTGCAGGCCCTGGTGCCCGAGATCGCGCGTCAGATCGGGGCCCCGCTGAGCCTGCGCATCGGCATAGGCGCGGGGCCCCTGTACACGGCCCTGCTTGGGGGTACGCTGAATCGATGGGAAGTGGTGCTTGGGGGGGAGGCCCTGGACCAGGCGGCCCGTCTGCAGGCGGTGCCGTCTGGACAAGTGGCGCTGTCTGAGGAGGCTTGGCGTCTGATCGGGTCGGATTGCAGCGCTGAACCCCTGGCAGGCGGGGGTTTTGCCGTGCAGGGGGTGTCGGCGCCAGTCGCGCTGGCCCCGGCGTCGTCAATGACCGGTGCCAGCAGTGAACAACTGGCACCGCTGGTGCAACGTCACCTCCTTGCTTCAGATGCCAACGGCCAGCCCCAAGCGTGGGCGGAACTTCGATCCGCGTCGGTGGTGTTTGCCATCACCCGGCTGCCAGCCGAATTGAAGGCACTGCAGGACACGACGGCTGCCATGCAAGAGGCGGTGTACGGCACAGGCGGTAGCGTGCTGCAGTGCCTGGTGGACGACAAGGCCGACTTCGTGATGGTTGCCGCGTGGGGAGTCCCGGGCAGCAGCTATCCAGACGATGCCGAACGGGCGGTGCGGGCGGCCCATGCCCTGGCTGCGGCAAGACCGCAGGCGGCCGGCGCCGTTTCCGTCGGGGTTGCCAGCGGTCGGACGTTTGCCGGCTTGCGCGGAAGCACGACGCGCGCGGAGTACGCGCTGATCGGTGCGGTGGTGAATCTGGCGGCGCGCCTGGCGCAGTCGGCCCATGGCCGTGTCCTGTGCGATGCCACCACGGCGCGCGCGGTGCCGGCGATCGCGTTCGAGGCCCTTCCGGAGCTCATGCTCAAGGGCATCAGCGGTGTGACGGCTCATGAGTCCCTCGGCCATCGCCGAGCCGCGGGGGTCAATGTCGGCACCCTGGTCGGGCGGGAGGTGGAGCAAGCGCAGTTGCTGGGTTTGCTGCAGGACCTGGACGCTGCTTCGCGCCGCAGCCTGGTGGTGGTGATAGAGGGCGAAGCCGGCATCGGGAAATCGCACCTGTGCGAGGCGTTTGTACGTGCTGCAGTTGATCGCGGGCTCGTGGTGGCGCAGGGTGCTGGCGATCCCCTGGACAACTCCGCCGCATACCGCCCATTGCGTCGCCTGTTCGACACGCTGCTGGGCCTTGAGATGGCCGCAGGGACTGTGGCCAGGCGTGATGCGGTGCTGGCCATGCTCGGCGACGGCGACGCCGTGCAAGAGCGTGCCAGTCTGCTGTCAAACGTGTTGGACCTGGATCTCGCACCCACGCCCACAGAACAGCAGATGAGCGGGCGCGGCCGCATCGAGGCCACCACCGATCTGCTGCTGGATTTGTTGCGGGCTACGCACAGAGGTTCGACACGCGTGTTGATGCTGGAAGACCTGCAGTGGCTGGACTCCGCATCCTGGTCCGTGCTGGAAGCGGCAGCACGGCGCTGTCACGGCCTGCTGCTTGTTCTGAATACCCGCCCCTTGGACGTCGACAGTGCATTGAACGCTTCGCTGCGAGAACTGGACGCCGTTCGCATCCGCTTGCAGCCGCTGGGCGAGGCGGCTGTGCGCGATGTCATTGCCTCTGAGCTCGGCGCCCAAACCGTACCCGAACCCCTGCTTCGCGCCGTCGCCGACAAGACGCAAGGGCTCCCGCTGTTCGTTCGGCAGGTTGTGGCGGCTCTGGTGGCCGGGAAGGTGGTGCAATGTTCACATGGCGTGGTGAGCTTTGATGCCCGTGCCCTGGCGGCGTTGTCGATTCCCGACACCCTCCAGGGGGCGGTGGTCTCCCGTATCGACCGCCTGACGCCCCGGCAGCAGCACACGCTCAAGACCGCCAGCGTGATCGGACGCTCCTTCGCGTTCGACGCGCTGTGCAACCTCAATGCGGGGCAGTGGGATGCCCAGGATTTACGCGCTGATCTGGCGGTGCTGGTCGACCTGGGACTGGTGGAGCGGGAATCGGACCACTTGCAGTTTCGCTTCAGCCACGCGCTGATTTGCGATGCGCTATACGGACTGCTTCCGCTGGGCCACAGACGCGAACTTCACGCCTCATTGGGTGGGTGGTATGAGCGGCACGGTGGGGATAGCCCGCTCATGCTCTCGCGCATTGCGCTGCACTGGGAGCAGGCCCAGGACGCCGTGCGGGCGGTACGCGCCATGGAACTGGCTGGAAATCATGCCTTGCGCACGGGTGCCTACCGTGAAGCCCAGTCGATCTTCAGTCGATTGATCGACATCTGCACCGTCGGCTTCGGCGAGGGGGCTACGGCGCCTGCCGAGGCCAGCGTGGAGCAGCGGGCGCGCTGGCAATTGCATCTCGGACAGGCCTGTTATGACCTTGGCGAACTGGAGCGCGCTCGTGATGCGCTGGAGACCGCTGCCCGTCTGCTGGGCCACCCGGTGCCGGCTCAGGCATCGAT
>JBIPLV010000423.1:0-3487 GCA_044369475.1 Cyanobium sp.
TTCCGGCGGTCAAGACAGCCACGATCTGGGAGTCGGGCTACCGCTGCGACGAGGGCAAGCCCGGCGGCGCCGCTGATGCACTCAGTTTTGTGGAGACGGCTTCGCCGCCGGCAGTCAGTCTGCTGGTGCCCGATGCCCAGCCGGTCGACAAAACCCTGGCTGCGGCCCTGCGGCAGCTGCGCAGCCAGTGCGGCAAGACCGTCGCCACGGCGGCGCTGGCCAAGACCTTCGACCTGGGCGATGCGATCACGCCCGAGTGGCCCCAGCAGCTGCCGGTGCGATGCCCCTGAGCTCCCAGATCTGCAGCGGCACCTGGCGCCCTTTGACCTGAAGGCTGCCCCAGTCGAGCCAGATCAGGCGTTCGCACCAGAGCCGCTCCTCGGCACTGGCCTGCTCGAGCAGCAGGTCGCGGGTGGCGCTGGAGACCAGCACCCGGCAGAGGTTGTCGTGGCGGGTCTTGTCGATGCTCTCCAGCCTTGAGGCGCAGTTGACCGTGTCACCGATCACGGCATATTCGAGCCGTTCGCTGCTGCCCATCGATCCGGCCAGCACCGGGCCCGAATGCACACCGATGCGCAGGGCCATGGCCGGCTCACCGTCGGCCTCCAGCTCGGCGTTGAGCTGCTCCATGCCCTGCTGGATCTCGAGCACGGTCTGCACCGCGGCCCGGGCGTCGGCGGCGGGGCTCACACCCACCGGTGCGCCGAACACCGCCAGAAAGCCATCGCCGGTGAACTTGTTCACCATGCCGCCCCGGCGGCTGATCGCTGGCACGCAGTAGGCCATGCCGCGGTTGAGCCAGTTGAGCAGTTCGGCCGGTGCCAGCCCTTCAGACACCGTCGTGAAGTTGCGCGTGTCCGAGAAGATGGCGGTCACCTCCAGCTGGCGTCCCTCGAAGCGGCCGTCGCTGAGCAGGGCTTCGCGCTGGTTCCAGAGCTGGTTGGCCACTGCCGGCGACGTGGTCTGGCCCAGCAGCCGCTGAATCTGCTGGCGTTGCTGCTGGGCCAGGGCGCCGCGCCGCAGCAGGCCGGTGCCGCCGAACAGCAGCAGGGCGGCCAGGGGCTCGCTCAGCTCAATCCACACCTGCACCAGCAGCAGGCCCACGGCCACCGCGCTCCAGGCCAGCAGCAGCAGCACCAGCAGCAGCAGGCCGCGGCGGATCGGTGAGACCCGCTCGGTCACCAGGGCCCCCAGCAGGGCTGCCAGCAGCACGATGGCATCGGTGAGCGCCCCATCGGCAGTCCAGATCCGGCTCTGGCCCGGCCGGCCCTGGGCGATCTGGCGTTGCCGCTCCTGCAGCGACGCCAGCCGGTTGGCATGGATCTCGACCCCCGGCATCAGCTGCTGGGAGGCGCCAGCGCGAAAGCGGGTCTGGGGCACCTGAAACAGATCCCGCAGCGACGGTGCCGTGCTGCCGATCAGCACCGTGGTGCCCCGCAGCTCGGCGGCCGGCACCTGGCCGTTCAGCAGCTGCTGCAGGGTCCACTGGCGGAAGCTGCCCGGCCTGGCAAAGGGCAGCATCTGCTGGAACCCCGCCGCATCGGTGTTGTAGTAGCCGCCCGCGTCGGGGCCGAGCCACTGCAAGGGCGGTTGGTCTGCCTCAACCCGGCGGCGCAGTGCGCTGGTGCCGCTGCCCACCTCGAGCAGGCGCATCGGCAGGCTGACCACCGCCTCGCCCTGCCCGCCGACGTGCACCAGGTCACGGCGCACCACACCGTCGACATCGAGCGGCAGGTCGTTGTAACCCTGCTGCCGGATCGGCGTTCCCGGGATGGGGTCGATGCCTTCGGCGGCGTTGAAGATCGACACCAGTTTCGGGTTGGTGCGCACCGTCTCCCGCAGGCACTGCTGCTGGGGCCCCACGCCCTTGTCGCGGTAGAGATCGAGACCGATCGCCACAACGCCGTCGTTGCTGAGGCGGGTGATCGCCCTGCAGATCAGGCTGTCGTCGATCGGGAAGCCATAGGTTTTGATGTCGCGCTCGCTGATCGCAATGATCGCGATCGGCTGACTTTGACCCGACGGCGCCGGCCGCAGATGGGTCATCAGGTCGTAGACGAGCAGGTTCACCGATTCGGTCAGATGGCTGCGCTCGAGGCCCCACAGCACCAGGGCTGCGGCCCCATAGGAGGCCAGGACCCGCCCCAGGCCGACAGCCCGCGGGCGGCTCAACCAGGTGGGTCGTGTCACGGCGGAGCCCAACAACATCGTTCACACCCTGGCTGGGCACGCCCTGCGCGGCAATGTTTTTGGTAACGACATCTCGGTAACGACCGCGTTGACACGGCCCGCCCGCAGCTTCAGCATCGAGGCCATGGCGCAACCGATGATCATCGCCACCCACAGCTACCGGGGTGGCACCGGCAAGTCCAACGTGAGCGCCAATCTGGCGCTCGAGCTGGCCCGCAGCGGCCATCGGGTCGGTGTGGTCGACACCGATCTGCCGTCGCCGGGGGTCCACATCCTGTTCGCCCAGGATCAACCCCCGACCACCGTCAATGGGGTGCTCTATCGCCACTACGGCGTCGACAAGGCGATGATCGATGTCACACCTGCGGAGCTCGGGGGTGACGGTCGCATCTGGCTGTTGGCCGGCAGTCCCAAGCCCGGTGACATCGCCCAGATCGTTAAGGAGGGCTACGCCCTCGAGCAGCTGATCGACATCTACCGCGACTTCTGCAAGGCGGCGGCGCTCGATTTCCTGTTTGTCGACACCCACCCGGGCATCAACGAGACGACATTGATGTCGATCACGGTCGCCGATCTGCTGCTGATGCTGCTGCGCCCTGACCGTCAGGACTACCAGGGCACCGCTGTCACCGTTGATGTGGCGCGCAAGCTGGGTGTGCCGGCCCTGCGGTTTGTGGTCAACAAGGCGATCACCAGCCTCGATTGGCCCAACCTCAAGACCACGATCGAACAGACCTACGGCGACCAGTGCCTGGCGATCCTGCCCCAGTCCGACGAGATCATGCGGTACGGCGGCAACGGTCTGTTCTGCCTGCAGCAGCCCGACCATCCCCTCTCGGTGGCCCTGCGGGAAGTGGCCCAGTCGATTGCCGCTCTGCGTTCTTGACCATGACGATCCTGCCCGCTCTCTTGGCCGCAGCCCCCAGTGCTGCTGAAGCACCCCACAAGGAGGCTGCGGCCACAACCCACGCGGCGGCAGCCAGCCACGCCGCCCCCAGCCTGCCCCAGGAGCTGGGGGTGCTGCTGCTGCTGCTGGCGGTGCTGGCGGTGGTGCTGCGCGCCCGGCCGATCCTCGAACTGCTCGAGCACAGCGATAACCGTCAACAGCCCAAGGCGCTGCGCTGGCCCACGGCCTTGCGTTCGTTTTCAGGCGGTCTGGCGGCCGCCTATGTGCTGCTGCTGCTGCTGCCTGAGCTCAGCGTGATCAACACCGAGCTGCATGGCCCGCCGGCGGCGGCCTTTGGCCTGGCCTTGCTGGGTCTGCTGATTTTCAAGGGCATTCAGCATTACTGCCTGC
>JBIPLV010000176.1:0-3486 GCA_044369475.1 Cyanobium sp.
GTGAGGGCCTGCGAGAGCATCCTCGGCAGCGCGCCCTCACCGGCAATGATCGCGAGGGTCGGATCACCCATCAGGGCCGAAACTTCTCCGCGCTCAGTGGTATGAGCAGTCAAAGGCCCAACACCCTGAAGTGGCTGGCTGTGGTGGACAGGTCCTGCGGCGTCATGGCCCCGCCAGGGCAGCCTGCAGCGCCTGGAGCAGGCCCGCGGGGCTGAGCTGTTGATTCGGCTGGTCGCCGCCGGCGCGCAGATCTTTGAGGCCCACCACGCCATCGATCGCCTCCTGTTCACCAATCACGGCCGCCCAGCGGGCGCCGGAGCGATCGGCCCGTTTGAACTGCTTGCCAAAGGCAGCGCCACTGGCATCGCGCTCTACCGCCAGCCCGGCCTGGCGGCAGAGCCGCGCCAGCGCCAGCGCCTGCGTGGCCGCCGCCTCGCCGCGGCTCACCACATAGAGATCCAGCGCCGGAGCGGCCGCCACCGGCCGCTCGAGTTGGCTGAGCAGCAGCACCAGCCGCTCCATACCCAGGGCCCAGCCGATCGCCGGCGTGGCGGGACCGCCCAGCTGCTGCACCAGGCCGTCGTAACGGCCGCCGCCACACACGGTGGCCTGGGCGCCCAGCTGACTGCTGGTGATCTCGAAGGCCGTATGGCTGTAGTAGTCGAGACCCCGCACCAAGCGGGGGTTGAGTACGAAGGGAATGCCCAGGGCCGCGAGAGCCTGCTGCACGGCGGCAAAGCGGGCCTGGCTCTCGTCGCTGAGGGCTGACGCCAGGCTGGGGGCCTCCGCCAGCAGCGCCTGGGTGCCGGGGTGCTTGGAATCCAGCACCCGCAGGGGATTGCTCTGGATGCGGGCCTGGGAATCGGCATCGAGCAGCTCACGCCGCTGCTCCAGCCAAACCACCAGCAGCTCGCGGTAGCGGGCCCGATCCTCGGCGCTGCCAAGGGAATTGAGTTCCAGGGCCAGACCGCCCACGTCGAGCGCGGCCAACAGATCCCAGGCCACGGCGACGGCCTCCGCATCGCTGCAGGCATCGGCAAAGCCCAGCAACTCGAGGCCGATCTGGTGAAACTGGCGCTGGCGGCCCGCCTGGGGACGCTCGTAGCGGAACATCGGCCCGCCGTACCAAAGGCGCTGGGGCCCCTGGCTGAACAGACCATGCTGGATCGCCGCCCGCACCACCGAGGCGGTGCCCTCCGGCCGCAGAGTGCAGCTGCGCTCACCGCGGTCGAGAAAGGTGTACATCTCCTTGCCCACCACATCGGTGGCCTCGCCGATGCCGCGGGCAAACAGCTCAGTGACCTCCAGCAGCGGCGTGCGGATCTCGGCGATCCCCGCGCGGCGGAACTGCTCCCGGGCCGTGGCCTCCACGTGCTGCCACAGGTCGATCTGCTCCGGCAGCAGATCGACCATGCCACGCAGGCTCTGCAGCGACGCCAAGGCGAAAGGAGCGAGTTGGATGAGTCTGCCTGCCGGCGCTCAGCCGTCGGAGGCGGCGTTGGTGGCGCGGTACCAGCGGGCGAAGCGCTCCACCCCCACGGCGATCGGCGTCGAAGGCCGAAAACCGACCCAGGCCTCCAACAGAGCCGTGTCAGCGGCGGTGGCCTCCACATCACCAGGCTGCATGGGCTGCAGATCGCGGATGGCGGGCCGGCCCAGGGCCTGCTCCAGCAGCTCAATGAAGCGCAGCAGCTCCACCGGCTCGCTGTTGCCGATGTTGAACAGGCGGTGGGGCGCCCAGCTGGTGGCTGGGTCGGGCACCGCGGCGTCGAAGGCGGGATTGGGGGTGGCGGGCTTGTCGGCGCAGGCGATCACGCCGGAGACGATGTCATCGATGTAGGTGAAATCCCGGCGCATGCGCCCCTGGTTGAACACCCGGATCGGCTTCCCAGCGAGGATCGCCTTGGCAAACAGCATCGGCGCCATGTCGGGCCGGCCCCAGGGGCCGTACACGGTGAAAAAGCGCAGCCCCGTGGCCGGTAGCCCATAAAGGTGGCTGTAGGTGTGGGCCATCAATTCATTGGCCTTCTTGGTGGCCGCATAGAGGCTCACCGGATGGTTCACGGGCTGGTGCTCCGCAAACGGCAGGTTGGTGTTGCCGCCATACACCGAGCTGCTGGAGGCGTAAACGAGATGCTCGACGCCGTGGTGGCGGCATCCCTCAAGAATGTGGCCAAACCCCACCAGATTGCTCTGGATGTAGACCGCCGGGTTTTCCAGCGAGTAGCGAACCCCCGCCTGCGCCGCCAGATGGATCACCGTGGTGGGCTTGTGCTGGGCGAAGGCCGCTTCCACCGCCGCCCGATCCTCCAGATCGGCTTCGATCAGCGCCCAGGACGTGCCGGAGGTGCCCGTGCGGGCCGCCGTGGCCTGCAGCTGGGCGATCCGCGCCCGCTTCAGGGCGGGGTCGTAATAGGGATTGAAGTTGTCAAACCCCAGCACCCGCTGACCGCGGGCTAGCAAGCGCTCGCAAACCGCTGCACCGATGAAGCCAGCGGCACCAGTCACCAGAACGGCCTGGGGCATTCAGCCGATCGCCTCGCGGAAGTAAGAGATCGTGGGCTCCAGCCCCTGCTCCAGGGGGATGGTGGGCTGCCAGCCCAGCTCGCGGGTGGCCAGCTCGATCACCGGTTGCCGTTGCAGCGGGTCGTCAGCCGGCAGCGGTTGTTCGATCAGCAGCAGTTCCGGGTTGATCCGAGAGCGCACCAACTCAGCCAGCTGTCGGATCGTGAACTCTCCCGGGTTGCCAATGTTGATCGGGCCGGTGTGGCTGCCGTTCATCAACCTGATCAGCCCCTCCACCAAGTCATCCACATAGCAAAAGCTGCGGGTTTGGCTGCCATCGCCATAGAGGGTGAGCGGTTCGCCTTTAAGGGCCTGCACGATGAAGTTGCTCACCACCCGACCGTCGTCGGGGAGCATGCGTGGTCCGTAGGTGTTGAAGATCCGCGCCACGCGGATCTCGGTGCCATGCATGCGCCGGTAGTCGAAGCAGAGCGTCTCGGCGATGCGCTTGCCCTCATCGTAGCAGCTGCGCAATCCAATGGTGTTGACACAGCCCCGGTAGCTCTCCGGCTGGGGGTGCACCTCCGGGTCGCCATACACCTCGCTGGTGCTCGCCAGCAGCAGCCGCGCCCCCACCCGCCGCGCCAGGCCCAGCATGTTGTAGGTGCCCAGGAAGCTGGTTTTGGCCGTTTTGATCGGGTTGTGCTGGTAGTGCACCGGTGAGGCCGGACAGGCCAGGTGCCAGATCCGGTCCACCTCGAGCTTGATCGGCTCGGTGACGTCGTGGCGGATCAGCTCAAAGCGCGGATGGCCGATCCACGGGGCGATGTTGACCTTGCGGCCGGTGAAGAAGTTGTCGAGGCAGATCACCTCCTCGCCGGCCTGCATCAGCCGGTCCACCAAGTGCGAGCCCACAAAACCGGCGCCGCCGGTGATCAGGTTGCGGGGGAGAGAAGCAGGCATGGCTCAGCCCTCCCCCAC
>JBIPLV010000380.1:0-3481 GCA_044369475.1 Cyanobium sp.
GGTGATGGCGCCGCCATCGGCATCGGCAAAGGCGCTGCGGCTGATCGTGAAACTGCCATTGCCGCTGATGGTGCGATCCGGCAGGGCACCCACGGGGCTCTCGGCCGGATCGTCATTGGCATTGCGAACATCGAGCCGGAAGGTGCTGCTGGCGCTGCCGCCGCCGCTGGTGGCGGTGACCTTGAGCCACAGCGGTGCTGGTTGGGCCGATGCGGGCGGATTGCCGCTGAGGGTGCGGGTGCTGGCGTCAAAGCTCAGCCAGCTGGGCAGGTTGCTGCCATTGGCCAGGCTGGCGGTGTAGGTGATCGCCGCGCTGTTGGGGTCGCTGAAGCTGTTGGCGGGAACAATGAAGCTCTTGTCGCCCGCGCCGTCCCACACCTGGTTGGCGATTGGGTTGGCCACAGACGGCGCCGTGCGCGTGGCGACGAAGCTGATCGTGAAGTCATCGCTCACCGCCGTGCTGCGGCCATCGCTGGCGGTTACCCGCAGCGTCAGCAAGCTGCCATCGGCCTGACCACTGGGCGTACCGCTGAACGTCCAGGTGCTGGCGTCAAAGCTCAGCCATCCGGGCAGCGCCGTGGCGCTGCCACCGCTGACCAGCTGCGCCGTCAAGGTGAGATCGTCCTGGTCGGGGTCGCTGAAGGTGTTGGGCGGCAGCTTGAAACTCTGGGCACCGCTGGTGCTCCACTGCTGATCGGCGATCGGGCTCAGCACCGGTGGGCTGCTGGGGATCAGCAACAACGTGGCTCCGGGGGTGCCGCCGCCCGTGCCATCGCTCACCGTGACCACCAGCTGGCCGCTGGTCTGGGTGTTGTCTTTGCTGAACTTCAGTTTGCCGGCATCAACGTCGGCCTGGGTGAAGGTGTTGACCGCATTGGGGTTGCTGCTGGAGCGATACCCCAGGGCCTGCTCGGCGCCATTGATGGTGCCGCTGCCATCGCTGTCGATCCAGAAGCTGCCGCCCGTGGGTGGGCTGGCGATGGTGTAAGCGAGCTGGCTGGCGCTCTGCTGGGCATCGACGGCCTTGAGGTTGGCGTTGGTGATGGTGACCGTGCTGCCCAGGGCGACATAGAGCGGTGTGGCAAACACCGCCGGGTCGGTTTCGGTGACGTCAGTGAGGGTGACCGTCAGGATCTGGACGTAGGTGAGCCCGCCTGAGTCACTAACTTCGACGCCGATGGTCTGGGTGGTGCCCGCCTCGTAGTCGAGGGTGGCGTTGTCGGCGACCTTGACGGTGCCATCAGGGCTAATGGTGAAGTTGTTGTTGGTGGTGCGCCGGAAGCGCAGCACATCGCCGGTGTTGGGGTCAGTGGCGCTCAGGGTGCCGACCGTGGTGCCGGCGGAGGAGTTTTCGGCCACAGTGCCGCCGCTCGCCCAGGTGATCGCCGTGGGGGCGTCGTTGGTGTCGGCGATGGTGAAGCTGAGGGTGGCGCTGCTGGAGGAAGCGATGCCATCACTCACCGTGAAGCTCAGCGATGCATAGGCGCTGCCGAAGGCGTCAGCAGGAGGGGTGTACTTGAGCTTGCCGGCCGTGATGTCGGCCAGGCTGACCACCTGGTTGGCCGTGACAGCGACATCGGCTGAACCGTTGTTGAGCGTGAGGCTGCCCTTGCCACTGGCGGGCAAGGCGGTGATTGTCACCGACTGCAGCGTGTTGCCCGCATCGACATCGGCAAAGGCGAAGTCGGCTGCTGTGAAGACATAGGTGGTGTCTTCGTTGAAGCTGATGGTTTTGCCGGCGGTGGTGGGTGCGTCATTGACAGCACTGACGGTGACCGTCGCCGTTTCTTCAGCCGTGCTCAGGGCCGTGTTGCCGCCGAGGGCAAACGGGTTGGTGGTGCCACCGGCTGTGCCCGTGCTCTTGTCCCAGGCGCGGTAGGTGAAGCTGGCCGTCCCGCTGACGTTGGCATCAGGCACGAACCGCAGCCGGTCGGTGGCATCGAGCAGCACGGCGGAAGCCCCCAGCGCCACGACGTCGCGGGTGGCGCTAAAGGCGGTCCAGCTGCCGCTGCCCACCTTGTACTGCCAGATGCCGTTGGTGTTGTCGACGCCGGTGACGGCGATCGCCGCCGGCACCGTGGCCGGCGACACCACGTCGGCGTCGGTGATGCTGCCCGCGACGACGATGTCGGCCACGGTGGTGCCGGCGTTGGAGCCATCGGCCACGTCTTCGGCGATGGCAGTGAGGGCTGGTGAGCCGGTGGTGTCGAGCACCGGCTGGTCGTTGGTGGCATTGACCGTGAGGCTCACGGTGGCCGTGCCACTGGTCAGGTAGCCATCGCTGGCGGTGTAGCTGAAGCTGGCCGAGCCATTGAGGTTGGCTGTTGGTACAAAGGTCAGCTGGTTGAGCTCTCCGGCCAGCACCACCTGGTTGGCGGTGACGTTGGTCCCCTTGAACTTGAGTAGCCCAGCCGAGCTGGCGGGCAGGGCCATGATCGTGATCGAAGCGAGCGTATCGAGTTCCGGATCGCTGAAACCAGCACTGAATTGACCTGCGGTGAATGACAGCGTGGTGTCTTCCGGGGTGCTGGCCGACCAGTTGGAAACCGAGGGGGCGGTGTTGCCAACCCGCACGGCAACCAGAGCGGTTGACGAGACAAACTTGATACTGCCGGTCTGGTTAGGGGCCGGGCCAAACAGTGGGCTGGAGAGCACCTGGCCGTCGATGCCGTATTCGATCAACGAGGCTTGTGTTGAATTGGCATTGGAATCATTGAATCCGAGGCCATAGAAATACATCCCGCCATGGTCTTCGTTGCCACCGCTATCATTGGGTTCCCCTGGAATCCAGAATGTTGGCGTACTGAAATTGACGTCAGATGTCATGCCGGCGGCATCACCAGTGACCCACTGCCAACCGCCACTGGGTTCACTGCTGTTGTTGGTCTGCAACAAACCAAGCCATTCAGCGAGTTGGTTTTGTAGACGGTTAAACCAACCGGCGATACGCAGTTCATTGAGATCGGTGATGCGTGCTAGGTAGCCCTTTTGACTCTCGTATGTGGTTGATTCTGCATAGGTCCCCGCGTCACTCCAGGTTTTGGCACTTGTCTCAATCCTGTAGTAATGGCCGCTACGAGCGCTGTAAGCCACATTGCTGTCTTTGAACAGCATGGCGTTGCCGGGATCACGCGATGGTGACAGGTTTGCGGTTAATTCCGCTGGTAGAGCCAGCTTGCTGTCGCCAAATTCGATCAGATAGCGGAATGCGTTGCTGCCGCTGTTGTCGTTGTAATTGTATTGGGTAATGGCAACGTGATGTTCACTGCCCGACGAGTTGTTTGGCTCGTCACTGTTCCAGGCGCCGGTGAAGGGTTGTCCCGCTTTCGGGCCCGTCGCCCAGAAGAAGTTGCCTGCAGGCTCATTACTCGAGTTGATCTGCCGTGCGCCCGCCCAGGCGTCATAGGTGCCAGTGTTCGCCAGAATCGCGCGAACGATCTGCATACTGGCGCTGTCTGTTGGTGTAGCCAGATAACCGCTC
>JBIPLV010000063.1:0-12144 GCA_044369475.1 Cyanobium sp.
GCCGGCGAACTCGACGACCTGCCGGAGGCCTCCTTCTATCTGGTTGGCAACATCGACCAGGTGAAGGCCAAGGCCGCCAAGATCCTCGCCGAAGCCAAGGGTTGATCCCCTCTCCCCCCTGAGGACCCCTACCCATGAGTCTCACCCTGCGCGTTCTGGCCCCCGATCAGAGCGTTTTTGATGGAACCGCCGAAGAGGTGATCCTGCCCAGCACCACTGGACAGGTGGGCATCCTGCCGGGCCACGTCACCATGCTGGCCGCACTGGACACCGGTGTGATGCGGCTGCGCTCCGGCGGTGCCTGGTCGACGATCGCCCTGATGGGCGGATTCGCCGAGGTGGAAGCTGATGAGGTGACCGTGCTTGTCAACGGTGCTGAGCTCGGTAGCGGCATTGATGCCGCCGCCGCTGAAGCAGCCTTCGAGGCTGCCAAGAGCGCTTCAGCTGCGTTTGAAGGCCAAGCCAGCAGTGCCAACAAAGTGAAAGCCCTGCAGGCCCTGGCCACGGCCCGCGCCCGTTTTCAGGCGACCAAGGTGGGCTAGTTCAGCCGAAGCACGTTTCCCATCTCCACGGAGCGCCCTCCCCAGGGCGCTTTTTTATGGACCCATTTTCATGGGTGCTGGGGAGGCAGGTGAGACCACAGAGCAGGCACGCGCGAGCCAATACGACAACCAGAAAAAGAACCACTAAAAAAGCGCCCCCTGAGGGGCGCGGGGTGTGTTGGCCTCTGGCGATGTGGCCCAGCCAAGATCTAAAGATCAGGCGGTACCGCAGAAGGTGACATCAGGGAACTTGAGCTTGGCCTCATCGAGGCTCTTGCCCTTGCCCTCTTCCTGCCAGTAGTTGATCACCTCGGTAGCCTTGTTGAGCACCTCAACGCGCTCGTTGTCGGTGATCCAGCTCTTGCCCTCCAGTTCTGTCTTAAGGGTTTCCCAGGCATCTTCCCGGGGCCAGAAGAAGTAGGAGGTCAGCGGGCTGGGGCCTCCACCCACGATCTGATCAACGGCCAGAGCCACGTTGTCGGGCAGCCAGAGGATCTTGAGCAGGAAGCGACCTTCATCGGCCTTCGGGGTGTAACCGGAAGGAACGCCGTCTTCGTCGATGGTGGCGGTGGCCAGAGCAGCACTGCCACCACGCATCACCGGACGCCCCTGGGTAGTGGTGTCTTCAGCGGCCGTGACCACTTCGGGCGCATCGGTCACATCAGCGCCTGGAGCGCTTTCGGTGGCTGTCATGGGGTCGGCGCTCAAGGCAACACGTCAAACAACTAACCTACCAGCCGCCCTGCCGGCCACCGGCCTGCTCTCCGGCCATATGGCCCTGCGCCTGTTCCTCGATTCGGCCGACCCGCAAGTCTGGGAGCAGTGGCTGCCCAGCGGCCTGTTCCACGGCGTCACCACCAATCCCACCCTGGTGCGGCGGGCCAACCAGCCCTGCAGCCTGCACGGCCTGGCTGAACTCAGCCGCGTGGCCCTGGCCCATGGCATCGCCGAACTGCACCTACAGGCCTGGGGCACCACCGCTGCAGACATGCTGGAGTGCGGCCAGGCCCTGGCGGCGCTGGCCCCCGGCCGCATCGCCGTGAAACTGCCAGTAACCGAGCAGGGCGCGGGCGTTGCCCGCGATCTGAGCCGCGCTGGCATCCCCGTGACCTTCACGGCCTGCTACGAGCCCCACCAGGTGTTGATCGCTGCCGCCCTGGGGGCCGCCTACATCGCCCCCTATCTGGGCCGGATCAACGATCAAGGCCGCGACGGCGTGGCGGAGGTGATCGCCATGCAACGCAGCCTTGCGGGGGTTGGGGCGAGCGTGCGTCTGCTGGTGGCCAGCCTGCGCCAGCCTCACGAGCTCACCCGGCTGGCGGGCGCCGGCCTGAACACCTTCACAATCAGTCCAGAGCTGGCCGGCGCCCTGTTCAGCTGCGAGGCCACCGCGGCCGCCAGTGCCGCGTTCGAGCGCGACGCCCAAGCCTGAGAGCGCTCAGCACACCCCTCCACGCCGACACTGATGACCACCCGCCCAGAGGCCGTTGTGCTGTTCGACATCGACGGCGTGATCCGCGATGTGAGCCGCAGCTACCGCCGGGCGATCGTGGAAACGGTGCACCACTACGCCGGGCAGCGGCCTGGGCCCGCCGCCATCGACGCCCTCAAGCGCGAGGGCTGCTGGAACAACGACTGGGAGGCCTCTCTGGAACTGCTGCGGCGGGCGGGCCACACACCCCTGCCGGCTTTTGAAGCGCTGGTGGCCGTGTTCGAAACCTTCTATTTCGGCGGCGATCCCGAGGGCGACCCCAGCCAATGGCGGGGGTTCATCGGCGACGAGCCGCTGCTGGTGCAGCCGTCCTTTTTTGCCGCGCTAACGGCGGCCGATCTGGCCTACGGCTTCGTCAGCGGTGCCGAACCCCCCTCCTGCCGCTATGTGCTGGAAACCCAGCTGGGGCTCACAAATCCGCCCCTGATCGCCATGGGGGATGCGCCCGACAAGCCGGATCCCACCGGCCTGCTGCGGCTAGCCGCCCCGCTGGCGGGCGGGCCCCTCGGCGTTGGGGCACCGCCGGTGGTTTACCTGGGTGACACCGTGGCCGATGTGCTCACGGTGCAGCGAGCGCGCGCGGCGTGCCCAGAACAGCGCTTCCTCTGCCTGGCCGTTGCGCCACCACACCTGCACGGGCAGCCCGAGGCCCGAACCGCCTACGAAGCCAATCTGCTGGAGTCCGGCGCCGATGCGGTGATCCCAGCCACCGGTGCCCTGCAGCAGCACCTGAAGCTGCTGCTGGCTTGAAACCCTGCCCTGAGCAGGCTCAGCGCTCCAAGGCTGCCGGAACCTTAAGCGCCGCGGCGGTGAGGTTCTCGTGGCCGTGCTCGGTGACCGCCACGTCGTCTTCGATGCGGATGCCGATCCCCTTCCAGCGCTCCTCGATGGCGGGCTGACCCTCGGGCACCGGCAGCCGATCGCTCACGTACAGGCCCGGCTCGACGGTGAGCACCATGCCCGGCTCCAGCTCCACGTGGTGCTCGCCCAGCCGATAGGCGCCCACGTCGTGGACGTCGAGCCCCAGCCAGTGGCCCGTTCGGTGCATGTAGAGGTGGCGGTAGGCCCCCTGCTCGATCACGCCATCCACCGAGCCGGCCAAGAGACCCAGGTCGAGCAGTCCGGCCACCAGCACCCGCACGGCCGTGTCGTGCACCCCCTCGGCGGTGAACCCCGGCGCCACCGAGGCCACCGCCGCCTCCTGGGCCGCGAGCACCAGCTCATAGAGGGCCCGCTGCTCACCGCTGAAGCGGCCGCCCACCGGGAAGGTGCGGGTGATGTCGCCGTTGTAGTAATCGGAAAGCGAACACCCGGCGTCAATCAGCAGCAGGTCGCCGTCGCGCAAGGGGGCGTTGTTGGCGGTGTAGTGCAGCACGCAGGCGTTGTCGCCCCCGGCCACGATCGTGCCGTAGGCCGGCCCGCGGGCCCTCTGCTCGAGGAAGTGCTGCTCAATCACCGCCTGCACCTGGCACTCGTTGAGGCCGGGCCGCACCACCTGACGGGCCAGCTCATGGGCCTCAGCCGAGATGCGCGCCGCCTCCCGCATCCGCTCCAGCTCCTCGGGCCCCTTGCGCAGCCGCAGATCGTGCAGCAGCGGGCAAGGGGCCACCAGGCCCAAAGCGGCCGAGCCGCTGCGGGGGGCCCGATCGAGCTGGCCGGCCCAGGCGGCCAGCACCAATGGCTCCACCTTGGGGTGCCGGCCCACGCGGAAGGCGATGCCTTCAGCGCCCTTCAGGTAGTGGGGCAGCCGCTGCTCAAGTTCGTTGCGGGGATGGGCCAGATCGGCGCCAAACGCGGCCACCGCCCCTTCGGTGCCCCAACGGAAACCGTTCCACACCTCGGCGCTGGGCTCCTTGGGGGCCACAAACAACACGAAGCGTTCGCCCTCAGGCCGGTGCGGCAGAAACAGCGCCACCGCATCCGGTTCATCGAAACCGGTGAGATACCAGAAGTCGCTGTTCTGGCGAAAGGGCCACTCGCAGTCGGCATGGTGGGTGACCAGCGGCGCCGCCGGAATCACCGCCGCCGCTCCCCCGAGCAGCTCGAAGAAGCGCGCGCGCCGCTGGGCAAAGGTCGACGGGTCGAGCATGGGGGGGGGGGTGGCCTGGAGGCCCTGGCTGGGCGCCAGTCTGGAACAGTCGTCGCGATAGGCGTTGGCAGGGACGATTGAATAGGGGCATGACCAGCAGTCACGCGGCGGAATGAACGACCTGATCGCCCTGGCGCTGCTGGTGGTGGTGGTGATCGCTGGATCGGCCGTGTGCTCGGGGGTGGAAGCAGCCCTGCTCACGGTCAACCCCGTGCGCGTGCATGAATTGGCGGCCCGCAGCCGCCCCGTGCGCGGCGCCCGGCGTCTGGAGCAACTGCGGCAACGGCTGGGCCGAACCCTGTCGGTGCTGGTGATCGCCAACAACGGCTTCAACATCTTCGGCAGCCTGATGCTGGGCGGCTATGCCGCCACCGTGTTCAGCCACCACGGCATTGAAGGCATTGCCCTGCCACTGTTTTCGGTGGGGCTCACCGTGCTGGTGATCCTGCTGGGCGAAATCCTGCCCAAAGCCCTGGGCAGCCGGCTGGCCCTGCCTGTGGCCCTGGGCAGTGCACCGACCCTGGCGGTGATCGCGCAGCTGATGCTGCCCCTCGTGCTGCTGCTGGAGCGGCTGCTACCGGCGATCACTGCCGAAAACGAGATCAGCACCGACGAGGAAGAAATTCGCCTGCTGGCCCGGCTGGGCTCCCAGAAGGGCCAGATCGAAGCCGATGAAGCGGCCATGATCGCCAAGGTGTTTCAGCTCAACGACCTCACCGCCCGCGACCTGATGACGCCACGGGTGGCGGCCCCCACCCTCGAAGGTGCCGCCAGCCTCGAGCAGCTGCGCGATGCCTTGCTGGCGCAGAACGCCGAGTGGTGGGTGGTGCTGGGCGAGGAGGTGGATGAGGTGCTGGGGGTGGCCAGCCGCGAGAAGCTGCTCACGGCCCTGCTCCAGGGCGATGGAGCCCGCAGCGCCGCCTCCCTGAGCGAGCCGGTCGATTACGTGCCCGAGATGATTCGCGCCGACCGACTACTCACCGGCTTTCGCCACAACAGCACCGGCGTGCGGGTGGTGGTGGATGAATTCGGCGGCTTTGTGGGCGTGATCGGTGCCGAGGCCGTTCTGGCGGTGCTGGCGGGCTGGTGGCGCCGGCCCCAATCCGCCGCCGAGGGAGGCCGGCCATGAAGCCCACCGCTGGCGCGACCCCGGTGCCCGCCACCCCGGAGCGCTGTCAACAGCTGCTGGAGGAGTGGCTCCGCCAGCTGACGCTGAGTGGCCGCGAACAGAGCCAGCTGGCCGGCCAGCGCCAGGCCCTCCATCGCCAGCTGGAGCGCCTGCACCAACGCTGCTTGCGGGTGGCCGTGTTCGGCCGGGTGGGGGTGGGCAAGTCGAGCCTGCTCAATGCCCTGCTGGGGGAGGCGGCCTTCGCCACCGACGTGGCCCATGGCTGCACCCGCCACCAGGCCGCCCGGGCCTGGGATCAGCCGATTGCAGGCCTGGAGCGGGTGGAGCTGGTGGACACCCCCGGCATCGACGAGATCGCCGCCGCGGCCCGGGCCCGGCTGGCGGCCCGGGTGGCCCTGGGTGCCGACCTGGTTCTGCTGGTGCTTGATGGCGACCTCACCAGCGTCGAGCACGACGCCCTCGAGCCGCTGCTGGACAGTGGCAAGCCGCTGCTGCTGGTGCTCAACCGCTGCGACTGCTGGACGGCCGCGGAGCAGGCCGACCTGATCGCCAGCATCCAGCGGCGCCTGCCCGCCGCGGCCCGGCACCTGGAGCTGATCCCGGTGGCCGCCGCGCCACGCCAGCCCCAACTCCTGACCGATGGCCGGGTGCGCAGCATCGCCCAGCCGCCCCGGGTGGCGCCGCTGCGCCAGGCCTTGGTGCAGCTACTAGAGCAGCACGGGCCGCTGCTGCTGGCCCTCAATGCCCTCGGCTCCGCCAACCGCTTCCACCAGGCCCTGGAGCGCTGGCGCCTGGGGGCCAGCCGCCAGGCCGCCCAATCCCTGATCGGCCGCTTCGCCGCCCTCAAGGCCACGGGCGTGGCCGCCAACCCGTTGGTGCTGCTGGATCTGGCCGGCGGCCTGGCCTGCGACACGGCCCTGGTGCTGCAGCTCTGCCAGCTCTATGGCCTGCCCATGCACGGCGCCGGTGCCCGCCAGTTGCTGCGACGGCTGTCAGGCCACAACGCCCTGCTGGGGGGGGCCCAGCTCGGCATCCAGCTGGCTCTGGGAGCGCTGCGCCAGCTGCTGCTGCTGGCGGTGCCACTCACCGGCGGGCTCAGCCTGGCGCCAGCCGCGCCGGTGGCCCTGGCCCAGGCCGCCCTGGCCGTGCACACCACCCGGCTCACGGGCCGGCTGGCCGCGGCCGAGCTGCTGCGAGGCGCCCAACGGGGCGGCCGCCCCGGGGCCCTGCTGCGCCGCCTGGCCCGCACCGATCCCCAGGTGCGCCTGTGGCTGGGCGATCGGCTCGAACCGCCGGCCAACCTCCAGGCCCTGCTGCCGTGAGCACTGGGGTCGTGAGCACTGGGGCCGTCCAGACAGACGCGGGCCCGGTTGCCCTATTCGGCACCAGCGCCGATCCCCCCACCCGCGGCCACCAAGCCCTGCTGGAGGGCCTGCTGCAGCTCTATCCCACGGTGGCCACCTGGGCCAGCGACAACCCCCTCAAGCAACACGGCGCGCCCCTGGAGCAGCGGGCGGCCCTGCTCCGCCAGCTGGTAGCCGCCATCGACAACCCGAGACTCAGCCACCGGCAGGAGCTGAGCAGCACCTGGGCGATCACCACCCTGGAGCGGGCGGCGGCGTGCTGGCCCGGCCGCGAGCTGGTGTTTGTGGTGGGAAGCGATCTGGCTCCCCAGATCCCCAGCTGGAAGCAGGCCCAGGCGGTGCTGGAGCGCTGCCTGCTGGCCATCGCCCCCCGGACCGGCTGGCCCCTCCAACCCGGCAGCGTGGAGGCGCTCGAGGCCCTCGGCGGCCGGGTGATCAGCCTCAACCTGGAGGTGCCCGCCACCGCGAGCTCGGCGGTGCGCGAAAACCCAGACCCCAGCCAGATCCCCGCCGCCCTGGTGCCGCTGCTCCTAGAGCACAATCTCTACGGGCTGACCCGCTCGCGCCACAACCGCCGCCTCGACCAACGCCTCGAACGCCGCCTCGAACGCCCCTGATGCGCCTCGCCCTGGCCCAACTCAATCCGCTGGTGGGCGACCTGGCGGGCAACGGCGCGAGGATTTTGGCGGCCTGCCGCCAGGCCGCCACCCAGGGCGCCAGCCTGGTGCTCACCCCCGAGCTCTCCCTCTGGGGCTACCCGCCGCGCGACCTACTGCTGCGCCCGAGCCTGATCGCCCAGCAAAGCAATGTGCTGCAGCAACTGGCCGACGCCCTGGCGGAGGAACTTCCTCAGCTGGCCGTGCTGGTGGGCATCGCCGAACCCAATGGCGCGGCGGCGTTGCCCAATCTGTTCAACGCCTTGGCCCTCGTGGAAGCCGGCAGCTGGCGGGTGGTGGCCCGCAAGCGGCTGCTGCCCACCTACGACGTTTTCGACGAACAGCGCTACTTCTGCGCCGCCCACGAGCCGAGCCTGCTCGAGCTGGAGCAAGGGGGCCGCCGCTGGCGGCTCGGGCTGACGATCTGCGAAGACCTCTGGGTGGAGGAGGAGCTGCAGGGCCACCGCCTGGCTGGAGCCGATCCCGTCGCCGAATTGCTCCCGCACCACGTCGACCTGCTGCTCAACCTCTCGGCGTCCCCCTTTGGCCAGGCCAAAGTGGCCCTGCGCCAGAGCCTGGCCCGCCGTGCCGCCAGCCGACTCGGCTGCCCAGTGGTCTACGTCAACCAGGTGGGCGGCAACGACGAGCTGGTCTTCGACGGTGCCAGCTTCGTGGTGGAAGCCGATGGCGGAGTGGATGCGGGTAGCGGAGTGGTGTGCCAGCTGGCCTGTGGCCGCGAGCAGGTGGTGACCTGGGATCCCGCATCCTGCCGCCAAGCCTCCCCCTACCCGGACGCACTTCTGCTCACCCCGGTGCCCGAGCCGCTCGAGCAGCTGTTCCGCACCCTGGTGCTGGGCGTGGGTGACTACGCCCGCAAATGCGGCTTTCACGCTGCGCTGCTGGGCCTGAGCGGCGGCATCGATTCGGCTCTTGTGGCGGTGATCGCCGCCGCCGCCCTGGGGGCCGAGCGAGTGCAGGCGCTGCTGATGCCCTCCCCCTGGAGCTCGGAAGGGTCGCTGCGCGACGCCCAGGCCCTGGCCGCCCGGCTGGGGCTGACCACCCAGATCGCACCCATCGCCCCGCTGATGGCTGGCTTTGATGCCACCCTCAGGCCGGTGCTGGGCGGCCCACCCGCCGGGCTCGGCGCCGAAAACCTGCAGTCGCGCATCCGCGGCACCCTGCTGATGGCGGCGGCCAACCAGCAGGGCCAGCTGCTGCTCTCCACCGGCAACAAAAGCGAGCTGGCCGTGGGCTACTGCACCCTCTACGGCGACATGAACGGCGGCCTGGCGGTGATTGGCGACCTCTACAAGACCACCGTATTTGCCCTCTGCGCTTGGCTCGACAGCCCGGCCGCCAGCCCCTGCCGCCGCGGGCTGGGGCTGCCGGCCGATGGCGAGCTGGTGGGGCACGTCATCCGCGAGAAGCCCCCCAGCGCCGAGCTAAGGCCCGATCAGCGCGACAGCGATTCGCTGCCGGATTACGCCGTGCTCGATCCGATTCTGCGCAGCTACATCGAAAACTTGCAAAGCCCGGAGGAGCTGATCTCCGACGGCACCCCAGCCGCGCTGGCCCACCGGGTGATGGCGCTACTGCGCCGGGCCGAATTCAAACGGCGCCAGGCCCCGCCCCTGCTCAAGGTTGGCAGCCGGTCGTTTGGCAGTGGCTGGCGCATGCCGATCGCGGCCGCCAACCTGGAGGAACATCTCCCCAGCTGATCAATGGCAGCCCCAAGCCCCGGCCAGGGCCTCACGGCACCGATGGCCAGCATCGGCGTGCCAGCGGAAATCAAACGCGATGAGCAGCGGGTGGCCCTCACCCCCGACGCCGTCGGCGACCTGGTGAACCAGGGCATGAAGGTGCTGATCCAGGCGGACGCTGGCCTGGGGGCGGGATTCAGCGATGCGCAGTTTGCCGCCGCCGGCGCCCGGCTGGTGAGCGCTGAGGAGGCCTGGGCTGCCCATCTGGTGGTGAAAGTGAAGGAGCCCCAGCCGGAGGAATTTGCCTTCCTGCGCCCCGACCTGGTGCTGTTCACCTACCTGCACCTGGCGGCCTATCCCGATGTCGGCCGGGCCCTGCTGGCGGCCGGCACCACAGCGGTGGCCTACGAAACAGTGCAGCTCGACGACGGCTCCCTGCCCCTGCTGGCACCGATGAGCGAAATCGCCGGCCGCCTGGCCGCCCAGGTGGGGGCCCACCTGCTGGAAAAACCCCACGGCGGGCGAGGCATCCTGATGGGCGGCTGCACCGGGGTGCGACCGGCCCGGGTGGTCGTGTTGGGGGCAGGCTGTGTGGGCTGGAATGCGGCCCGGATTGCCGCGGCCATGGACGCGGAGGTGTTTCTGCTGGACCGCTCGCCCCAGAAATTGCGCAACCTGGAGGCCCACCGCCGCGGGCGCCTGGTGAGCCTGGTGAGCAACCGCAGCCTGATCGAACGCCTGGTGCCGGAGGCCGACCTGCTGATCGGAGCCGTGCTTACGGCCGGCGGCCGGGCTCCCACCCTGGTGAGCGAAGCGCTGGTGCGGCAGATGCAGCCTGGCTCGGTGATCGTCGATGTGGCGATCGATCAGGGAGGCTGCATTGCCACCAGCCGCGAAACCACCCACACCAATCCGGTGCACACCCTCCACGGCGTGCAGCACTACGCGGTCGGCAACATGCCCGGCGCAGTGCCCTACACCTCCACCGAAGCGCTGGTGAGCGTCACCTTGCCCTACATCCTGGTGATGGCCGGGCGGGGCCTTGTGGAGGCCGTCACCGATCGCCCCGAGCTGCTCTCAGGCCTCAACACCGCGGCAGGTGCCGTGTGCCACCCGGGCGTCGCCCGGGCCCTGGGGGTGACACCCAGGCACCCGATGGCCTGCCTGCAGTGACTAGCGCAGACGGGGCAGGGGCCGCTCCAGGGAAGCAGGACTGATCCCTTCCCGCAGGGCCACCACCAACCCCGCCGCTGCCGCATAGCTGCCCGCCATCAGCACCTCCAGCCCCAGGGCCTCCGCCGACACGGCCAGCACACAAGGGTTGTGCACGGCAATCACAGGAATGCCCCGCTCCGCGCAGGCCAGCACAGCGGCACCGCCGAGGGCTCCTGCGGGTGCCACCACAGCCCCCACCTGGCCGATCTGGATCTGATCTGCACCCGCTGCCCAGGGGGCGGAAGCACCAGCAGCGACTGGCACCAGATCGGGCGCCCGGCTCAGCCCCACCAGCACGCAGGCCAGAAACGTGTAGCCCAGCTCCTCCCCCGCCGCCCGCGGATCAAGATCTGGATCCAGGGGCAGCGGGCTGAGGGCAGGGGCATGGGCGCAGGGGATCCCCAGCTCCCGGCTGAGCAGATGGCTGATCACCGCTTCGGCGCCAGCCAGCGCATCCACGCCAGAGCCCTGGCGGTAGGCCACCAGGGCCGCACTGCCGGGATCCTCCGGAAAGCGGGCCACCACGGCGATGGCCGTGGCCCCAGCCGCCTGCAGCTGCCGGCCAGCCCGCAGCAGGGCGTCGGGGCGGCCGAGCTGGCCCCAGCTGACGCCACTGGCCCCCTGGCGCAAGGAGACCTGGAGGGGTGCATCGGTGGTGACCACCGGGCCGATCTCCAATCCGAGGCTGGCGCGACAGCCCTCGGCCACCTGCAGGTGGCGCCAGCGCAACTCCTCCTCGATACCGGCATCGAGCAGCAGACCCACCCGCTGCCGGCGCACCGGCTGCAACGCCAGCGCGCCAGCGGCGAACCGATCCAGCGCCGATCCCTCCACGTAGTGGATGCGCGGGTCGCTCCAGTAGAGCGCCGCCCCGTTCATCACGTTGGGGTGGGTGATCAGGCAGCCACTGGCGGCCGCCAGCAACCTGGCGACGGGTAGAGCATCGCCCGCGTAGCCGCCGAGCTCACAACCGATGCCGGTGGGAATCACCAGCAGGGTGGGCAGGGGCCGGGAGGCCGTCATGCCAGCACCACCGCTTCAATCGTCAGCACGACATCCAGGGTCAGCAACGCACCCCTGGGGCCCGCCTCGGGATCGGCGGCCGGCTCCACCGCGGTGATCGCCCAGCGCAACGGCGGCCCCTCGATCGCCAGGGCGGTTTCGATCTGGGCCCGCAACGACCCCGGCCCGCGGGGGAGACGCAAGGTGACGGGGCGCAGCCTGAGCGCCGATCTGCTCACTTCTGATATTGGCCGAACTGGGCTTCGTAGAGGGCATCCTCCATCCCCGCCTGGAGCTTGAGATCCGCCAGGGGGAAAGACACGCAGAGCAAGGCATACCCCTGCTGCTGCAGCTCGGCCTTGACGCCCATGGCGTCGGGCTGGTGCACGCTGCCCTCGCTGATCAGCGCCGCACAGGTGGTGCACACCCCTGAACAGCAGGAGCTCGGCAGGAGCACCCCGGCAGCCTCCGCAGCGGACAGCACGGTCTGGTCGCTGCGGCAGGGGAAGGTGTGCTGGGCGCCTTCAAATGCGGCGGTGATCGTGAAAGTTTGGGGATCGGTCACGGGAGGGGCCGGATCGGAACAGCGATGCCCCATCTTCCCAGTCCGCCTCCACGCGCCCCGCTTCAGTGCTCACAACTCCTGCCACTGGCTGGGGTGGGGAGCCAGGTATTCCGGCGGTGTGGCTCCGGCCGCCGCGGCAGGTGCGCTCAGGGCGAAGTCGATGCTGAGGGAGCAGCGCAGATCGTCGGGGTCCTCATTGGGCAGCACGGCGTGATCCAGACAGCTGGGGAACAGCAGCAGCAGCCCGGCCTGGGGGGCCACATCCACCCAGGGAGCGGTCCAGAGCGAGAGGGCAAGGGGCCCGTCGTGCCCCACGGCCATGCCTGGCACCAGCTCATTGATCTGCCGCTGCGGCCACAGGCGCAGACAACCGCTGCGCCCCGTGCCGTC
>JBIPLV010000064.1:0-12136 GCA_044369475.1 Cyanobium sp.
TTCATGGGGCGTCTTGCCCGGATCGAGCAGGTTCCCTTGGGTGGCGTTGCCGATCGACCAGTTGACGTGCTTGCCGGAGCCGTTGATGCCGGCGAAGGGTTTCTCGTGCAGCAGACAGGCCAGACCATGTTTCTTCGCCGTGCTGCGAAGGATGGTCATCGTGAGCTGCTGGTGGTCGGTGGCGACGTTGGCCGCCTCGAAGAAGGGCGCAATCTCAAACTGGGATGGGGCGACCTCGTTGTGGCGGGTTTTGGCCGGAATCCCCAGGCGGTACATCTGCCGCTCCACCTCCTGCATGAACACCTGCACCCGCTCCGGGATGGCGCCGAAGTAGTGGTCGTCGAACTGTTGGCCCTTGGCGGAGGGGCGCCCGAACAGGGTGCGGCCGGCCAGCAGCAGGTCGGGGCGCAGGGGCACGTAGGCGTTGTCGATCAGGAAGTATTCCTGCTCGGCGCCGCAGCTGGAGCTGATTGGGGCGATGCTGGTTTCCCCCAGCAGGCTGAGCAGCCTCTGGGCCTGTTTGTTGACCGCGGCGATCGAGCGCAGCAGGGGGGTTTTCTTGTCGAGGGCCTCGCCCGTCCATGACACGAACACCGTGGGGATGCAGAGGGTGACGCCGTTGGGCGTCTCCATCAGCCAAGCGGGGCTGGTGATGTCCCACGCGGTGTAGCCGCGGGCCTCGAAGGTGGAGCGGATGCCGCCGTTGGGGAAGGAGGAGCCATCGGGCTCACCCTGCACCAGCACCTTGCCGGTGAACTCAGTGATGATCGAGCCGTCACCCTGGGGCGAAATGAAGCCGTCGTGCTTCTCGGCGGTGGAGTTGGTGAGCGGATAAAAAACGTGGGAGTAATAGAGGGCGCCGCGGGCCGTGGCCCATTCCTTCATCGCCTGGGCCACCACATTGGCCACCGTCACGTCGAGCTTGCTGCCCTCCTTGATGGTGCGCTGCACCGACTTAAAAATTTCCTTCGGCAGCGCCGCCTTCATCTTGTCGAGGGTGAAGACGTCGCTGGCCCAGAGCTCATCGAGCGACTGGATTGGAGCGGTGCTGGCGATGGGGCGGCTGAGAATCTTGTCGAGGGCCTGAAGACGGGGCTGGGAAGGCATGGAGTGGGCACCATTGAACGTCACATCCACCCAACCAAAGCTGTTACCCCCCCCGGCTTTGCTGCGGTTGATACCGCTGATGCAATTCGTGCCCAACCCCGTGTCCGGACTCCGTGACCACGCCCCTGCGGATGTCAGCCACCGCCTGCAGACTTTCACTTTGTGGGGAGCCGGCGATGGCCTCAGCCGATAGCCAGGCCCTGGTGGAAGCGATCCAGCGGCATCTCTTCTTCAGCCAGGCCAAATCCAGTTCCCTGGCCACCCGCCACGACCACTACCGCTGCCTGGCGCTGGCCGTGCGCGACCGCCTGCTCAAGAACTGGGTCGACACCGCCGATACCTACACCCGTGAGGGCGTGCGCACGGCCACCTATCTCTCGGCCGAATACCTGCTCGGGCCCCACCTGGAAAACAACCTGGTCAACCTGGGCCTGGTGGATGCGGCTCGAGAGGCCTGCCGCACCCTCGGGCTCGATCTCGAAGCGCTGATCGCTGAAGAGCCTGAACCCGGCCTGGGCAATGGCGGTCTGGGACGGCTGGCAGCTTGCTTCCAGGAGTCGATGGCGACGCTGGAGTTGCCGGCGATCGGCTACGGCATCCGCTACGAATTCGGCATCTTCCGCCAGCAGATCACGCCCCACGGGCAAGTGGAGAGCACCGATCCCTGGCTGGCCCGGGGCAATCCCTGGGAGGTGATCCGGCCGGAGTGGAGCTATCCGGTGCAGATCGGCGAGCACACGGTGATCGGCGTGGCTTACGACACGCCGATCCTGGGCTACGGCGTCAACACCGCCAACACCCTGCGGCTGTGGTCGGCGGTGGCGCCCGAGGCTTTCGATTTCGCCTCCTTCAACGCCGGCAATTACACCCGGGCCGTGCTGCGCAAGATGCAGGCGGAGACGCTCTCCAAGGTGCTCTATCCCAACGACGAGCTGGAGCAGGGCAAGCGGTTGCGCCTGTCGCAGCAGATCTTCTTCGTGAGCTGCTCTCTGCAGGACATGTTCCGCATCCTGCGCGGCCAGGGGTTGGCGGTGACCGACTTCCACCGCAAATTTGCGGTGCAGCTCAACGACACCCATCCGGCCATCGCCGTGGCCGAGCTGATGCGGCTGCTGATGGATGTGCACGGCGTCGACTGGGACACCGCCTGGTCGATCACCACCGCCAGCATCAGCTACACCAACCACACCCTGCTGCCCGAGGCGCTGGAAACCTGGGGGGTGGAGTTGTTCGAACAGCTGCTGCCGCGTCAGTTGGAGATCATCTACGAGATCAACACGCGCTTCTTGCGCATGGCCCGGATTCGCTATCCCGGTGATCCCCAAATCCTGCAGCGGATTTCCTTGATCGAGGAGGGGCCTCAGCGGCGCGTGCGCATGGCCCACCTGGCGGTGGTGGGCAGCCACCACGTCAACGGGGTCGCCGAGCTGCACAGCACCCTGCTGAAGCAGCACCTGTTCGCCGATCTGGCCCAGATCTGGCCGGAGCGCTTCACCAACGTCACCAACGGCGTGACTCCGCGACGCTGGCTGGCGGTGGCGAACCCGCCCCTGGCGGCCCTGCTCGATGAGGTGATCGGCGACCGTTGGCGCACGCACTTGGAGGCGCTGGAGGGGTTGGCACCCCATGCCGATGATCCGGCCTTCCTGGAGCGCTGGCAGGCCGTGCGCGACCTCGGCAAGCAGCGTCTGGCCCAGCACATGCGCCAGGAGTTGGGCGTGCTGGTCGACCACACCTCCCTGTTTGACGTGCAGGTGAAGCGCATCCACGAATACAAACGCCAGCACTTGGCGGCCTTGCAGATCGTGGAGCGCTACCTGCGGCTGCGGGCCGGTGAAGATCTACCGCCCCGCACCTTCGTATTCGGCGGCAAGGCGGCGCCGGGCTACGCCCTCGCCAAGCTCATCATCCGCCTGCTGGTGGGCATTGCCGATGTGGTCAACATCGACCCCGCCATGGAGGGCCGCCTCAAGGTGGTGTTCCTGCCCAACTTCAGCGTCAGCCTGGGCCAGCTGGTGTATCCAGCCGTGGATCTCTCCGAGCAGATCTCCACCGCGGGCAAGGAGGCCTCCGGCACCGGCAACATGAAGATGGCGCTCAATGGTGCGGTCACGATCGGCACCCTCGATGGCGCCAACATCGAGATCCGCGATTGTGTTGGCGCCGAAAACTTCTTCCTGTTTGGCCACACCGCCGAGCAGATCGAGCAGCTGGGCCGCAGCGGCTACCACCCGATGCCCTGGATCGAGCAGGATCCCCTGGTCCGTCAGGCCCTGGAGCTGATCGGCTCGGGTTATTTCAGCGAGGGGGATGGCGAACTGTTCCACCCGCTGCTGGCCAGCCTCACCAGCCACGATCCCTTCCGGGTGATGGCCGATGTGGCTGACTATCGCCGTGCCCAGAACGCCGTGGATGAAGCCTGGCTGGATCGCGGACGCTGGGCCCGGATGTCCCTGCACAACACGATGCGCTGCGGCTTCTTCAGCAGCGATCGCTCGATCCGCGATTACGCCGAGCGGATCTGGAAGGTGCCGCCGGTGCGGGTGCAGGCCAGCGCCAGCGCCCCGGCGCCCTAGTCGCTGGGGGGTTCGGGCTTGTCGCTGTCCTGGAGCGAGGGGAAGGTGGCTCGGATCGTCTGGGCCACCTCGCGGCGCACCGTGGTGCGGAAGGCGGCGGCGGCTTCGGCGTCAAGCACCGGATAGGAGCGCGCTCCTTCGCTGCGCAGCGGCTTCCAGCTGGTGGTCTCCTGTTGCTTGAGCGCCTGCAGCGGCGCGTCGAAATCGACGCTCAGCTCCCGTCCCTGCGCCGCAACGGCCTCGATCCAGGCCTCCCGGGCGGGCGCCAGGTCCTTTGCTTTGAGGGTATCGGGCAGCCCAAGCACGGGCTCGTAATGGTCGAGGGCGCGCAGCTCCTCCTCCAGCAGGATCACCCAGGCCGCCTCTTCCCCGGGCTGCAGCCCCAGCTGCTCCGCCTCGGACTGGAGGGCGTCCCTGTAGAAGCGCAGCCAGCGGTAGTGCGACTTCTCCTTCAGCGACTTTTTCAGTGAGCCCTTGCCGCTGGCTGCCCGCTTGGGCAGGGCCGCCTCCGCCCGGCGCAGAAACACCCGGTCCTCCGGCTCCAGGTTGATCGCTCCCCAACGCTGGCGGTACTCCCAGAGCTCTTCGTACTGACGTACCTCTTCGGCGGTCCAGCCCAGGGCCCGCAAGTCCTCGCCCCTGCTTGTTTCGTCCTTGGCCACCGGCTCGCCTACTGCACTGGGGGGCAGCGTAGAGGCAGGCCCAGAGCGATCCCCGGGCGGGCTCAGCGCACCACCAGCACCGGGCAAGCGCTGTGGGTGAGCACCCGGTGGGTTTCGCTGCCCAGCAGAACCCCCTCCAGCCCGCGGCGGCCGTGGGAGGCCATCACGATCAGATCGGCGCCGTGGCGGCTGGCCGCCTCCACGATTGCCGCATAGGGCAGGGCGTGCACAACGGTGTCCTGGGTGCAGGGCACCCCCGCGGCCCTGGCCACGGCCGCGGCTTCCGCCAGGATCTGCTGGGCGTTGTCCCGCGCCGCCGTCACCAGCGCATCCACGGTGTGGGGAGCCACCAGTTCCCCGACTCCCACCAGGGAGATCGGGAAGTTGGTCTGCACGTGGAAGACGGTCAGTCGCGCCCCGAGGCTTTGGCTCAGCCCCACGGCCTGCTGCACGGCTTTGCCGGAGAGCTCGGAGCCGTCGGTGGGCACGAGCAGGTGGCGGTAGGGCATCAGCTGCGCAAGGGATCGCTGATCACCAGCGTGGAGCAGTTCAGGCGGTGCAGCAACCGACCCACTCGGTCGCTGGCGGCACTGGGCAGACCAGCCACAACCCGCCGCTGGGAGCGCAGGATCACCAGATCGTGGCTGGCGCTGGCAGCCAGCAGATCTGCTTCGATGGCATGCTCGGCTGCAGCATGGCACTCAGCAGGGAGTAGCCAAAGCCGAGCCCCAGCAGCAGGGCAAACACCGCCAGGGGGATCTCGGTGAGCCCGCTTGCGATCACGGGGCGCGTGGATTAAGGCGTTCCTTTCCAGCCGGCCAGGTGGGAGGCGGCACTGGAGCGGGCTAGGGCCCGGGCACGGGGTAGTGCGGGCTCGAGCTGTTCGGAGCTGAAGGGCGGCAGGGGGCGGCTGCGCAACCAGGCTCCCCAGCGGAATTCGTGGAAGGGAATCAGCGGGGCAGGCGCCAGCACACCTTCCTGCTTCAACTTCCACACCAGGCTGCGGTAGGGGTCGTCCTGCAGACCGGTGAGCCTCTCCGGCAGGGCGGAAGGGGCCAGGGGCCCCAGTCCGCGTCCGTCATAGAGGTAGAGCCAGCCGCGCTGGAGCAGGGCCTCCAGCACGTCCTGTTGGTCGTCGGTGTCCAGGTCGAGCACCAAATAGCCGAATGCGTTGGCCGCCGGCTCGATGTCGATCAGCGCCCGCAGGCGGTGGTGGCGGTCGATCATCCACACGTCACCGCGGCGGTTGCGCACCAGGGGCACCGGCTTGCTGCCCAGATAGGAGCGCCGTTCTCGGGCATTTTCCGCGCTGAAATCCCGCAGCCGGCTGTGCACCTCCGCCAGTCCCACACACAGCTGGGTGGGCCGCAGCTGGGCGATCGGCACCTCCACCAGGGCCGAACCCGGCGTGGGAGCCGGCAACGGCTGGTAGGGGGGGAGGCGCAGTGCCATGGCGGCGTGGGCGGCCTGAATAGCCCCCATCCTGCCCGTTGCAGCCCGGGATGGCCTGCCGGAATAGGGTCGGAGCAGGTGTGATCGGCCATGGCTTCCCTACCCCGTCCCGACCTCAGTGCTGGCCCCCATGGGCCGATTGGGGTGTTGGTGTGCGGCCATGGCAGCCGCAACCGGCTGGCGGTGGCCGAATTTGCCCAGTTGGCCCAAGGCCTGCAAGCACTTCTGCCAGCGGTGCCGGTGGAGTACGGCTACCTGGAATTTGCTCGACCGATCCTGCGCGATGGCCTGGAGGCGCTGCGGGCCAAAGGCGTGACCCACGTGTTGGCGGTGCCGGCCATGCTGTTTGCCGCGGGGCATGCCAAGAACGACATCCCGTCGGTGCTGAATACCTATGCCGCGGAGACCGGGCTGCGCATCGACTACGGCCGGGAGCTCGGGGTTGATCTGAAGATGATTCAGGCGGCTGGAGCCCGGATCCGCGACGCTCTTGAGCTGGCCGGCGATGCTGTGCCTCTGCACGACACCCTGCTGGTGGTGGTGGGACGGGGATCATCCGATCCTGATGCCAACTCCAACGTCGCCAAGGTGACGCGGATGCTGGTGGAGGGGCTCGGGTTCGGCTGGGGCGAGACCGTGTATTCCGGTGTCACCTTTCCGCTGGTGGAGCCTGGGCTGCGCCATGTGGTGCGGCTTGGCTACCGGCGGGTGGTGGTGTTCCCCTATTTCCTTTTCTCGGGGGTGTTGGTGAGCCGGATTCAGCAGCACACCGACCGGGTAGCCGAGGACCATCCCGACGTGGAGTTTGTGAAGGCGTCGTACCTGGCCGATCACCCCCTGGTGCTTGACACTTTCGTGGAACGGGTGGCCGAGGTGGTGCGGGGTGACACCAACATGAATTGTTCCCTGTGCAAGTACCGCGCCCAGGTGCTGGGCTTCGAAACCGAAGTGGGGGCGCCGCAGCACAGCCACCACCATCACGTGGAGGGGCTCACCGACGGCTGTGACCTCTGCGAGCGGGAATGCACCGGCGCTTGCCAGCCCGATGGGGTGCCCATTCCCCTCGGTGGCCATGCCCACGACCACAGCCACGACCACAGCCACAGCCATCACCATCCGCCCTATCCCCACGCCGACCATCCCCTCGGCCCCCGGACCCTCCGCTCAGGCAGTGCCACCTGATCAATGCGGGATTGGTGATCGAGCGCACCAATTCAAAAGATATCCGTGTTGTTTGACGCAGCTCATGCGTCTAAACGCGGCCAGGGTCTCGCGAGACTTGCTTGCATCAGATCTGCTGATTGGTTGTCGCTTTCCCCATCTGGCGCCTGTTTTCCCCCGTTTTCGTGGGGTTTTTCCCCAGAAATCGGGTTGTGGAGCCCGTGATGGCCATGGTCCTGGGGAATGTCTGCTTTTGTTCAAGCCAGCCTTGACAGCTCCAGCGCGAAGGGGCCCGCTCCACATGGGGGTGGTGGTTGGACGCTTCAGGTATCCGTCAGCACTGTCAATCTCAGGCTGGATTGGCGCAGGAGCGAGCCAGCTGCAGCGTTTTGACGCACCCGCCGTTGGTGTGGCGTACTGGGGGCATCCCCAACCATTGGACGCCTTCCGTGAGCACCGAGCGCAATCACTTCCAGCGCTGCATGGAGCCGGAGGTGTGCCGCATGGAGCCGGAGGCGTGTTGCATCAGCTTGGAAGCCGAGGTGCCGGAGGTGCTGTTTGAGGGCATGCGTGAGTTCCTCAATGACCATCCCAACTGGGACCAATACCGTCTGATTTCTTCTGCCCTGGCCAGCTTCCTGTTCCAGAACGGCTGCAGCGACCAGGGCGTCACCCAGCACTACCTCAATGGGCTGTTCCGGCGCCTCTGAGCGGTTGACCGGCAATGGCGCAAAAAAAAGCGGAGGCGCCAACCTCCGCCTGCATTTCCCTTGCCCGACCCTGTGACAGGTCGCTGATTCATTGTGCCCAACCTGCCCAGCGTCGTTTGTGGCGATCGACACCGGATGTTGAGACGAGGACTGAGCCGAGTCCTGAGCCGCAAGATCGCTTCGCCTTTTGGGGCAGCAAGGGGGCTAATCGCCCCGGCGCAACCGGCTTGCAGCAGCCTCACAGGCTCGCCAGGTGATGGCCATCTCGGTGAGTGTGGGGCTCTGCCAGCCGGCACGGGGCCAGCAGGCGCCATCCACCACCAGAACGTTGGGCGCCCCCCAGCACTGGTTGAGGGCGTTCACGACGCCATCTTCGGCGCAGGCGGCCATGCGGGCGCCGCCCAGTTCGTGGATGTAGTAGCCGGGGGGTGGGGCATCGGGGCTGACCGCCAGGCTGCTGCGGATCCAGGGCTCGAGCAGGGGCAGCACGAACAGGTCTTCAATCGGCCGGATTTGGCCTCCACCGGCGGCCACCACGGCCGCCATGCGCTGGTGCATGTGGGCCACCAGGCGACGCTCGTTCTCGCCCCAGCGGCAGGCGATGTGGGCGGTCGGTAGCCCCCAGGCATCGCGCTGTTCGGTGTTCAGCGTGACCCGGTTGTCGGCGTTGGGCAGCACGTCGCCGTGGCCGATCAGGAAGCCCACCGCCTCGCCGCGGCGGCGTTGCAGCAGGGCGGGCGGATCAAAGCGTTGCAGCGCCGTCCAGAGGCCGTAGCCACCCTGGAAGTCGACCTCGCTGCCGGGCTCCAGGTTGACGGTGTTGGGAATGAAGCAGCTACCGGCCCCTGAAAGCTCCGGTGCCACGCCGGGGGCGGCCACATCGGGGATCGAGAAGAAGCGGCTGCTGGAGATGTGGTCCATGAGATAGCGGCCGAGGCTCCCCGAGGGGTCGATCAATCCCCCGCGCTGATGGGTCTCGCTGGAGTGCAGCAGGATCCGCAGCGTTTCGATCGTCGAGGCGCAGAGCACCACCAGGGGCGCGTCGATCCGCTCCTGGGATCCGGTGCGGCTATCCACCAGCACCACACCCTTGGCTTGGTCGCCGTCGAGCAGCAGATGGCTCACCACGGCGTTGCTGCGCACCTGGGTGCGGCCGGTGGCCCGGGCCCGGGCCAGGGTGCATCCCTGGCTGGAGGAGCGGGGCCAGCCCGGGCCGCGGTGCAGGTTGAAGCCCCTGGAAGAGATCAGGGGCAGACCCAGATCGCGGCCGATGCACTCCTGCAGATGCTGCTCTCCCGGGGTGAGGGGCAGGGGCGGCAGAAAGTGGCCATCGGGCAACTGCGGCAGGCCGTCGCAGGCGCCATGCACCTCCAGCAGTTGCTCGAGACGGGTGTAGTAGGGGGCGAGGTCGGCGCTGCCGATGGGCCAGCCGGGCCCTTGGCCATCGCGTTCTGCTGCCTGAAATTCGTAGTCGGAGAGGCGCAGGGTAATGCCCCCCCAGGTGAGGCTTTTGCCCCCCACCTGTCGCCCGCGACTCCACAGAAACGGTGCATCGTCGGGGGTGGAGTAGGGGTTGCGCTGCTCATCGACGAACAGGCTGGGGTTGTGTTTCCAGAACCCCGGGTGGTGGCGTTGCAGGCGCTTCTTGCCGCTGGCGATTTGGGCCACGCGCCGCGCCGTGTTGAGTGGCTCACTCCCGAAGGCCTGGCGGGAGGACAGGTCGGGGCCTGCCTCCAGCACCAGCACCTGCAACCCCGCTTCCGCCAGCACCATTGCTGCCACGCCGCCGGTGGCACCGGAGCCCACCACGATCGCGTCCGGTTGGCTCGTCGGGGCGGAAGCCTTCATCAGGCGGGGCACTTCAAGAGTTGGATTGGGGCATGGGCCATGCCCGGGCCAAGCACAACGCCCAAGCGAAACAAAAACACGACCAAAACGAAACTCCGACCAAAACAAAACCCCGACCAAAACAAAACCCCGACAGGGGACTGCCGGGGTTTCGAGGATGTGGTGGCGGGGGCGAGATTTGAACTCGCGACCTTCGGGTTATGAGCCCGACGAGCTACCAGACTGCTCTACCCCGCGTCGACTTCCCAACCATACCAGTCGGGGTGGCCCGTCCAGCTGGTCAGATGCGTTGCTCAGTCGAAGCGCAGCTCCCCGAGCACCTCGAGGCGCAGATGGGGCGCGGGCTGCAAGAACTGGCTGCGCAGCTCCTCCAAGGTCATCGGCGTCAGCCAGTCGAGTTGCTCGAGCAAGTGCAGGGCCACCGCATGTTTGGCCCGAGCAGAGCCGTCCTCCACCTTGATCGCGACCCCGAGCCCCTCGCCCACGCGGCTGAGGCACTGGATGCCCTCGGCACCGCCTTTGCTCACCACCTGGCCGTGCCCGCGGCGCATCAATTCGGTGTCGAAGCGCCCCTCGCCCGCCACCAGCTCCGGGTGGGCCAGCATCGCCCGGCTGAGCCGCTCCAGGTCGGCCTGGCTGCCGGCCCCCAAGTGGGCATAGAGCAGAGCCATCTGCGCCAGTTGCAGCTGAAGGGTGGGCGCGCCGCAGTCGTCGCGCGCGGTGAGCAGCTCGGCGGCGGGCTGGGCGAGCAGATCACCGACGCGCTTGAGCACCTCCTGCTGCAGGGGGTGCTCCTTCTGGAGGTAGCTCTCGGTGCTCCAGCCCAGCCGGCGGCAGGTGGCCAGAAAGGCGGCGTGCTTGCCGGAGCAGTTGTGCTCCAGGGGGCTGCTACCGCAGTCGGGCACGGGGCACTGCAGCTGCTCGGCTTCGATCTCAGACCCCCAGAGCAGCTTGAAGGCCTCGCGGGCATGCATCGCCGTGCCGGCGTGGCTGGCGCAGGCGATGGCCAGGCCCCGCTCGCCGCAGTTGCACTGCTCGGCTGCGCCACTCGACACAAACACGGTGGCTTGGAAGGGCTTGAGGGCGGAGCGCACAAAGCTCAATTGCTGGGGATCGCCCGAACGCATCAACACGCGGCCCCGGCCATCGCACACCACGGCGTGGACCCGATGGCGGGATTCGACGATGCCGTTGCGCAGCAGGCGCACCTCCAGGGGAGGGATGCCCCCGCGGGCAGTGCCACCAAAACTGGAGGACAGGGTCACAGAAGCCCGGGAACCGATCTCATAGAGCCTGACAGAGGCTGGCCCCCGCCAAGGCCAGGATCACCGCCAGTGCCGCACCCTGCTGCAGCCGCCGCAGCACGGGTTGCACCTGGTGCTGGGCGACGAGCAGGTCCTGTTGGCGCCAGGCCAGGGGCTTCTCCCACACCTGGCCGTCGTACCAGCCCGATTCTTCGTACTCCACCCGCTCGGAGATCAGGCGCCGGTGGACGTAGGTCCAGCCCAGCCACTGGCGCACCAGCAGCAGGATCGGCAGGGCCACGGCGGCCACCATTCCCGCAAGCACCAGCTGGGCCGGGTGGTGGCGAAGCACCCAGCTGCCACTCGCCACAAGCACGGTGACCGGCAACAGAAGAAGCCAGCTGGTGGTCAGGGGACGCAGCAGCCCGGCGAGGTTCTTGGCCGGCCAGGCGAAAAACCAGGACGCCAGCAACTGCTCGTATTCCTGCAGGGGCCGTTGCTCGGGCGGCACCGGGCAAGGCATGGCGGTCAGGGCGAAACGGCTGGCGTTGACGATACGAAGCGCACTTGTTCACCGTGGCCCCAGAAGGATTCAAGGTCGTAATAGGTGCGTTCGCTGGGGGTCAGCACGTGCACGATCACCTCGCCGTAATCGAGCAGCATCCAGCGGCCCTCCTTCTGGCCCTCTCGGCGCAGGGGCAGCCTGCCTGTGGTCGCTTCGATTTGATCCTCAGCCGAGCGGGCGATGGCGCGCACCTGCACGTCAGAGAGGCCGCTGCAGATCACAAACCAGTCGGCCAGGGAACTGACCTCATCCACCCGGATTAATCGAATGTCGACGGCTTTGCGGTCGTCGCAGGCTTCAGCGGCAAGCCGGGCCAACTGTTCGCTCGTCAGATCAGCCATAGACGTTCTCGCTGGTGACCGATTGGCGGGAGCCCTGCTGCTGGGCCATTTCAGCGCGGGCTTTGCCTGCACTCTTGCGCAGGGCCTCGAGCCGGTCTTCGTAGAAGGTGCGCTTTTTCTTCTTGCGGGTCTGCTCCACCAGCTCCTTGAGGGCGCCGCCCAGGCTCTTGTAGGCATTGGGCAGGCTGTAGCCGAAGCGGCTGGCCAGGTCGATCGCCCGCTCATCGGCGGCGATGGCGTCCTGCAGGCGCTTCTCCGAGTTGTTCTTGAGGTAGAGGCGGTAGCCGGCAAAGCCGGAGAGCCCCAGGGCCATCACCAGCAACAGACCGTCCTGCACCCATAGCTCACCAATGGCCCCACCAAGGCCGATGGCCAGGGCCGCCATCTCCCAACCGTCGCGGGGCACGGTGTCGTTCTGGATGCGGCCCACTTCGTGCCAGAAGAGCAGGTTGCGGTGGTCGATCGCCAGG
>JBIPLV010000262.1:0-3474 GCA_044369475.1 Cyanobium sp.
GTTGGAGCGATCGATGTCGCTCACCGTGAAGCTGCCTTTGGCGTTGAGGAAGCTGTTGGTTTCAATCAGGCTGGCGCTGTTGCTGCTGCCAGTGGAAACACTGATGCTCGGGTTGTCGTTGGTGCCGTTGATCGACACGGTGACGTCTTGATTTGTGGTGCTGCCGGAGGTGTCGGTGACGCTGATGCGATAGACCGTTGTGACTGTGTCTCCAGCGGCGAGGTATTGAACCAGGGCGTTGTCGAGGACGAAGGTCCAGCCCACCGTTCCATCGTGGGCGGGAGCGTTCACACCGGCACCATTGAGGCTGAAGGTGCTGGCTGCCCGCAGTGCTGCGTCGAGGGAGGAGGAGACGATCGCGCTGCCCGAGGCTGTGGCTGAGATGAATGTCGCCGTCACTGAGGAGGCGTTGGTGAGGTCGAGATCGTTGAAGCTGATGGAGCCGGTGTCGCGCAGCTGAACTCCCGAGCTGTAGGCGGTTTGGCTGGCAACGGTGCTGGTCTGGGTGTTGTCGGCATTGCTGGTGGCCGTCAACTTCACGTTGTCGATCCCCCAGGATTCGTCGCTGGCGGATTGATTCAGGGTGGTGGTGACACCGAAGTCGAAGTTGGTGATGCCCACCGGCAAGGTGAGCTTCACGTGGAAGCTTTCGTCGTTGTCCCAATCGGGATTGCCGCGATACCAGAACCCGTGGTTGCCGAAATCACCCTTGGGGGTGAGCTCCCAGAGCACCGTTTGTCCTGTGGCAATGGTTTTGGTGCCACTGATGCTGGAGGCGAGCATGCTGCTGCCCCATTGGGCAAAGGGCTGGCTGAAGATCTCCACGTTGTTGATCGACACCTTGACCGACTCCCCATCCCAGGAATCAAGCCGGTAGACGTCGAATTCGAGGCTGCCGCCATTGCCGGAGAGGGCAAAGGTTTTCGTGAGGGCGGCGTTGTCGCCGAAGCGCCCGAGGAACTTGCTGAAGAAAGCGTCGCCGATGGCCTGATACCAGGGAGCCTGGGTATCGCCGCCGTTGAGCGTGGTGTAAGGCGAGCCATTGAGCAGCCAGCCGGTTGGTGTGCCCTGTTCGAAATCTTCGAGGGCTGTGGCGCCAGTGTTGGTGGTGCTGCTGGTGAGGGTGAACGGAATCGCAGCGGTGCTCGAGTTGATCGAGAGCGTGGTGCCGGAGCTGGAGGCTGTGACCGAACCGATCAAGCTGGGGTGCACGTTGATCGCCGCCGCCAGTTGGGCGGCAATGGCGGCCATGGTGGCGTTGTTGTTGCCGGCGGTGATGTCTGCAGCGGCAACGGTGTACGACACCGCTACATCATTGACCGTGGCGATCAGGGTGTCGCCCAGTTCGTAGGTGCCTGCAAGGGTGACCGAACTCACCTGGCTAGAGGTACCCCCAACCGTTGTCGTCGCCGTGTCTTCGGTGACGGCACCTTGGACATCCACAATGGTGATCGTGGGCGCGTCATTGGTGCCCGTGATCGTGACGCGCACAGTGGATGTGTCGCTGTCTGACTTCTGCCCTGCGCGATCGGGGGAGTTGTCTTGGGCCTTGATGGTGTAGGTGAGCTCGAGGGTTTCACCTGCGGCCAGGAATTGGAAGGCGCTGTCACCGACGCTGCCAGAGGTGAAGGTCCAGGTGAAGTTGGATCCAGCGGCGGGGTTGGCGGGCAGCGCTGAGGTGCCGCCAGTTGCGGAGAGGGCCAGCATCGCCTTGAGGGCAGCATTGCTGGAGGCGGTGAGTGCCGTAGGTACGTTGCCGCTAAAGGATCCACCACTGATCACCACATCAGCGACTGTCGCGGCGACGGTGTCAGTGAGGTCGATGTCCGTGACGGTCATCGAGCCTGAGGCGGAGAGTGTGGTGTTGGTTTCTGGGATGGAAGCCGTATCAGGTGCGTTGCTGATCACCACCGTGTCGTTGGTGCCGGTGAGGGTGACGGCAACGGTGGTGGTGGTGAAAGCAGAGGCCTCAGAACCTGAGGCGCCGCTGTTGTCGGTAAGGGTGACGGTGTAGGTGAGGGTGAGTGTTTCGCCCTCGCGCAGGAAGTCGAAGGCAGCGTCTCCTGTGCTGCCGGAGGTGAAGGTCCAATCGAAGGTGCTGCCGCCGCCCGTGGTGTTGGCGGTCATGGCCGTGCCGGCACTGGGGTTACTGAGCAGCAGCATGTCCTTAAGTGCCTGGTAGCTGCTGGCACTGAGGCTGGCTGGCAGGGTGCTGCCCGAGCTCATGAACGTGCCCGTCAGGGCAACGGATGAGACGGCGGCCGTCACCGTGTCGGTGGTGTCGACATCGGTGACGGTGATCGAGCCGCTGCTGGTGAGGGTGGTGTCTGTTTCACTGAGTGCTGCGACATCCGCACCACCGCTGATCACGGCAGTGTCGTTGGTGCCGGTGACCGTGATCGTGACGGTCTCGCTGTCACTGAGCGGAGTTGCATTGTTGTCGGTGGCCGTCACCGTGTAGGTGAGCACCAGGGTTTCACCCTTGCGGAGGTAATTGAAGACCTCTGAGCCGGAGTTGAAACTCCAAGTGAGGATGTCGGTGGTTTCAGTGCTGTCCAGAACAGCGGCTGGATCCACTGGGTTGATGCTGAACATCGCCAGCAGCGCAGCATCGCTGGGTGCAGCTGGGTCGCTGCGGTTGGAGGTTCCGGAGACGGCCAGTGTGCGCGTTGCCTTGACGGTGTCTGCGCGGTCGGGATCGTTGATGCGGAAGCTTCCGCTGGTGCTCAGGCCCGAATTGGTTTCTGCAAGGCCGATCGCTTCAGTGGCCACCGGCTCGATCACCACCGCCTCGGCCGATACGGCTTGGGTTGAGCCAATGGTGACGATGATCTTGCCGGTGCTGTCGGGGGCGACGTTGCGGAAGATCAGGCTTTCGCTGAGGGGAACGGTGTTGAAGAGGGTCTGGCGGTTGAGGTTGCGATTCCAGGTGGTGGAGGAACCGTTGGTCACACCCACATCGATGTTGGCCAGGCTTTCGTTGATGAGGCTGTACACCCGAACGGTGTATCGGCGTGCGATGTCGAGGCCACTGGTGGTGATGTTGAGCTCGTTGCTCTTGCCCGATAGACCGAGACCACCGCTAGTGGAGTACACCAGGTCATCGCTGGCCTTGATGTAGTAGGGATCACTGTCCGCGCCAGGCCAGTTGGCGGCATTGGGGTCGTTGTTGGCGCCCGATCCGTTGACACTGATGCTGACGCCACTGATGGCCACCCCATCGATGTGTCGCTTAACGCTGTTGCTGCTGCCACCGTTGTTGAGGGTGTTCCAATCGCTGAGGGAACCACCATCAGCGTCGCCGACGTTGGAGAGGTCGATCTTGATCACATTGGTGGATGTGATCGTGGGGTCGTCGCTGACGGCCTGCACGAGGATCGTTGATGTGGCTGTGGCGCTCAGGGGGCCACCGCTGCCGGTGTTGCCCTGATCGCTCACGCTCAGGGTGAGGGTGCGCTGCGTGTCGTTGTTGAG
>JBIPLV010000316.1:0-3472 GCA_044369475.1 Cyanobium sp.
GAATCAAACGCCCACCCCAGGGGGCATCACCCAGGTGTTGCAAGAAGCCGCCCACGAGCCACCAGCGCTCATCACAAAGCCTGCCACTGCCAATCGCCAGGCTGAGCACCGTTCCCGCCAGCCCAGCCACGAGCCAACGGAGCGAAGAGCGCCGGAGCCAACACAGCCATGGCAGAGCCGCCAAGAGCAAGGCAGCCCAGCCAATGCGCCCCTGAAGAGCCCACGCGACATGCATGGACACGCCCGCCATCACCACACACACAACGCCCCACCAGCGCAGCCGAGCCTGTGGCTGCAGCAGCAGAGGAATCCCCACGGGCAACAGGGTGAGCGCCAAAAACGAGCGTTGCTCAACGGCGCGGGTGCTCATCCACTGCTCAGGCCCCCAAGGCACCCGCAACACATGAGGAAAGGTTTGAGCAAGATTCCACCACGGAGTTCGCGACAGGGCCAGGGCAAGTAAGGCGTAAATCAGCGCCCCGAATACGTACGCCAAGGTCAAGCGTGTGCCGAGGGGGCGACCAAAGCGTTGCAGCAACCAGCCCGCCACCAAGCCTGCTGATGGCAACACCACTACCGCCAGGATCTCGGGCACAAACGCCCGCACGGGTGACCACACCTGCCAAGCCACCTGAAACACCGCATAACTCACCCCAAACAACAACAGCCACAGGGCCGACCAAAGCAACAACACCGATGGCCGCTGACCAGGCCGCTTCAAACCCACCCAGGCTGTGACCGCCAGCACGAGATAAAGCAGAGAAAACGACCTGGGCACCCCGAGGCCGAACAACAGCGCCAGGACAAGGGAGACAAAGGTCGCCGGATTGATCGCCACAGGTGAGGGAAACACCAAATCCGACCCTATGCCTGAACTGAACCCTCGACCGAAACTGAACCATCCAAAAGCTCCGAGCGCCGGCGCCGCATCTCGGTCCCCAGCGCCTCACCAGGCGCCCACCCCTCACGCATGAGCGCCAGGCCATCCTGCGGTGAGCGCACATGGCGCCAGGCCAACCACCAGCGCAGCAGCGGCCGCCGCGGCTGAACTCCCGTGAGCAAAGCCAGAACGACAGCCTGGGGACTGAACCCGGGCTGCTCCAAAAACGCACACCAGGCCGAAGGGCGATCCGGCATTGGTGACTCGCCATGCTCCATCCGAGCCAGGGCCTGGCGCAGGCCAAGCCATTGCCGCAGCTGAACCTGTTGACCATGGGGGAGCTGCAACCGCTGAGCCAAGGCATGGGGATCGGCCGCCCCGGCGATGAGGGTCAATAGCGGAGGCACCCCGAACCTCCCGGCCCACACCAAGCGCCAACGCCAACGGTGATCCGCCTGCAACGCAGAATCCAACAAGGTGAGGCCACCGCAGGCCTGGAGATCGGCCAGGGCCTGCCGCCAGGGTTCCCGCTCTAGGAGCAGCTCCAGTTCCATCCGCAGCCGCGTGGCCAAAACCGGAGGGGCTAGCTGGGGGGGATCACCAGGTCGCCAAGGCCAGGGCCAGGCCTCCAGGGTGCTGGCGGCCTGCTGCAACGCGTCAGGGGCCAGGTCAAACCCCAGCCGGGCCGCGTAGCGGGCGGCGCGCAGCAGGCGGGTGGGGTCATCACGCAGGCTGTGGGGATGCAGGAAGCGCAGCTGACGCGCCGCCAGATCTTGTTGGCCGCCATAGGGATCCAGCAACTGCGGCTCCGATGCCCCGCCACGGGGGAGCACCAACGCCATGGAATTCACCGTGAGATCCCGGCGGGCCAGATCCAGCTCGAGGCTGCCTGGGCTCACCTGGGGATTGTCGCCAGGGCTGGAGTACTCCTCCTGGCGTGCGGAGGCCAGATCCAGGAGCCACGTGCCCCCCTGCTCCGGGGGCAACTGCAGCTCCACCGCCACGGTGCCGTAGCGGCCATGGGGCTGCTGCCGCAACGGCACCGGCACGCCCAGATGATGCTCCAGGGCCTGCGGCAACCGCTCCACCAGGTCGGCAGCACGGCCCTCCACCACCAGATCCAGATCCGGTAGCCCGCGCCAGGTGTCCTGGTGGTGGCGGTGCAGCAGCAGATCCCGCACCACGCCCCCCACCAGAGCCAGCCTCTGACCTGCCGCGGCCTCCACCAGGGCGGCCAGCAGCTGGGGGGGCACGTCGGGGATCTGCACAGCGCTGTGCCTCAGAGGGGTTCGATCGGCGCCAGGCGCGGATCCAGGATCTTGGGGCCCATGCCCTCGAACTTCACCGCAATCGAGATCTTCTCGCCGCTGCCAAACAGGTGGGTCACATGGCCCTCACCAAAGGAGCTGTGCAAGAGGCGATCGCCGACGGCCCAGGTCTTGGAAGTGCCGCGGCGGCGCACGGCATTGGCAGGCTGAGCGGACTCACTGGCGGAGGGGCGATCCACCCGCGTAAGCCGCTCCAACCGATTCTCACGGCGAATCGCCGCGCCGCCACTCCGGGGCACATCCCCCTGGATCAGCTCTTCCGGTAGCTCCGAGAGAAAGAGCGACGGCACCGCCGGCTCCCGCATGCCCCCCCAGAGCCGCCGCTCACTGGCATGCGAGAGGAACAACCGCTCCTTCGCGCGCGTGATGCCCACGTAACAAAGGCGCCGCTCCTCCTCCATGGCCGCCGGATCCTCCAGGGAGCGGTAGCTGGGGAACAGCCCCTGCTCCATCCCCACCAGAAACACCACCGGAAACTCCAGGCCCTTGCTGGCGTGCAGAGTCATCAGGGTCACCCGGTTTTGCTCCGTATCCTTGCTGTCGGCATCACTGGCTAAGGCCGCTGAGGCGAGAAAGTCGTCGAGGGAGCCCTCTTCGTTTTCCTCTTGGTACTGAAGGGCCGCATTCACCAGCTCGTTGAGGTTGCGGCGACGGTCTTCGGCTTCATCGGTGCCGGCGGCAATCAGCTCGGCCAGGTAGCCGCTGCGCTCCATCACCAGCTGCACCAGCTCCGAGGGGGCCGCCTCGGATGCACGGGCCTGTAGGCCGTTGATCAGCTCGCAAAACTGCAGCAGCCCCTTGGCGGAACGGCCGCCCAACGAGCGCACCGCCTCCGGGTCGCTCACCACCTCCCAGAGTGGAATTCCCAGCTGGTTGGCGGCATCACTGAGCCGCTCAATCGTGGTTTTGCCGATACCCCGCTTGGGCACGTTGAGCACCCGCAGCAGGCTCACCGAATCGGCCGGGTTGATCAGCAACCGCAGGTAGGCGAGCACATCCTTAATCTCGCGGCGGTCGTAGAAGCGCAGGCCCCCCACCACCACGTAGGGAATCCCCCAGCGCACCAGAGATTCCTCCATGGCCCGGCTTTGGGCATTGGTGCGGTACAGCACCGCCATCTGGCCCCAGCTGAGCTCAGGGTGGGCAGCCTCGAGGGTGCGCATGCGGTGCACCACCGCCTCGGCTTCGGCGATCTCGTCGTCGCAGCGGGTAAGGGTGAGCAATTCGCCTTCACCACGGGTGGGCTTGAGCACCTTGTCGATGC
>JBIPLV010000177.1:0-3465 GCA_044369475.1 Cyanobium sp.
GGGTCGAGCGGCTCACCACCGTGGTGTTCGACAAAACCGGCACCCTCACCCAGGGCAAGCCCGTGCTCACCCAGGTGGTGGCGTTTGGCGAGCCCAGCAGGCAGAAGGTGTTGCAGTTGGCCGCCTCGCTGGAGCACGGCTCCGAGCACCCTCTGGCGGCGTCCTTGCTGGAGGCCACTGCGGCTCAGGGACAGGCGCTTCTGCCCGTCGCGCAGTTTCAGGCCCACGTGGGGGAAGGGGTGCAGGCTGTGGTGGGAGGCCAGGCCCTGTGGCTGGGCAACCGCGTTCTGGCGCTGCGCTTTGTGCCCCAGCTCGCCGAGGCGGTGCAACGCGCTGTGCAACAGCTGGAAACCGCCGGCAACACCGTGATGCTGCTGGGCCAGGGTGATGCCGTGCTGGGGCTGCTGGCGGTGGCCGACACCGTGCGGCCAGAGGCGAGGCAGGCGGTAGAGCTGCTGCAGCAGCGGCGGATCCAGGTGGTGATGCTCAGCGGCGACAACCGCACCACTGCCGAGGCCATCGCCGCCCAGGTGGGCATCTCGGTGGTGATCGCCGAGGTACGCCCTGCCGACAAGGCCGACACCATTCGCGCTTTGCAGCAGGCCGGCCAGGTGGTGGCGATGGTGGGCGATGGTGTCAACGACGCCCCGGCTTTGGCCACCGCCGATATCGGCATCGCCATCGGCTCCGGGGCGGATGTGGCCAAGGAGGCAGGCGATCTGTTGCTGCTCGGCAACGACCTGCGCGATGTGGTGACGGCCATTGGCCTGTCGCGGGCCACGATGAACAAAATCCGCCAGAACCTGTTCTGGGCCTTCATCTACAACAGCCTCGGCGTGCCGATTGCGACCCTGGGCTGGCTCAACCCGATGATTGCTGGTGCAGCGATGGCCCTGAGTTCGCTGTCGGTGATCGTCAATTCCTCGCTGCTGCGCCGTTACCGCCACGCGTGACGCTCACGACCCCTTGGTGATCCCACCAGCATGGAAACACGAGCACGCTTTTGCCATGCTGCCTAACCCTTTGTGCCCGATCGGCGCCGCCAAGATCCTGGCCCTGAAGGCCACGGTGGTGCTGTTGCTCACCCTGTTGATCAAGGCCAAGGTGCGGATCACGGCCTTCTCCACCCTTGGGGTGGTGCTGTTGCTGGTGCAAACCCTGCTGTTTTTGGCTGCTGGTGGTGCCCTGAGCTTGGTGATTGTGGCGGCGGGGCTCTACACCCTCCAGCAGCGCAGCGCGGCTCAGGCCTGAACCAACAGCAGCAGGCGGTTGCCCTCCGGATCCTGCAACCAGGCTTCCACCCCAAACGGTTCATGCCGCGCCGGCTCCAGTAGCGATCCCCCCTCCGCGGTGGCTTGCTGGATCCAGGCTTGGAGCCGGGCGGCCGGGTCTCCAGCGTCCACGGTCTGTTGCAGGCAAAGTGCCAGTCGTCCCGGCTGCCTCGGTTGGGGCCGGCTGCTGGAGGGTGTGTAGAGCTCGAGGAAGCCACCGGCCGGCCAGGGCACGCGCCAGTGGGTCGCACCCCAACCTTGTTGGGGATCGGCGTTCAGCAGGGCGGCATAAAAGCGAGCCAGGTTGGCCGGATCATCGGCGGCTAGCACGATCGAGCCCCTCATCGCCAGCCTGCCTCGCAACGCCTGATGCAGTGTTCCAGAGCGGGAGGCGGTTGGGCATGCCGCTGAGGCGCGCTCCGCTTGGTGATGCCTTTGCCCCAAGAGATTTCCAGTCTTGCATCGACATACGTAGCGGTCGATTCACTGGACGTTCTGCTGATCTGGATTGTGTATTCGACGCAGATTCTGTTGATTGGTGCGGAATTTGCTGAGGCTTATCACGGAGCCATAGGAAAGCGAGAAAGCCAATGCTGCTACAGCATCCAGATCAGGGATTCCGTCCCTGGCACGCCAGTGTTGTTTCGAGTGCCTGGATGGTGCGCGTCATCATTGCTGGAGATGTCAGTTCTACTGGCTCTATGGCAAGCAACGGATCTTTAAAGGATGTCATTCCTCTCAAAAGACAGTTGCAACAACGGGCTTGGCGGCAAAATCGACGAGTCGGCGCTGCGTGCCGACGCAGGTTCGCTGTACTTCACTTGCACTTCATTTAATGTGACATGGAATGGGCGCTAAGGTTGGATTAATCCATCCATGAGAGTTAACATGAAAATCTTTGACGTGAAAACCTTGTTGATGTCATTTCTTCCGCTGGCCTTGCTCACGGCGTCCATGTTGATCCAGTCTCCAGTGATGGCTCTTGCGATTCCGTTGGCCCAGGCCCAGCCGCTTCTCGGAGCGCAATTGAGGAAAGTCCCTGCCTCGACTCAAGATACCGATAGCAAGTTGCAATCTGCCATTGGATCTGTCACAGGTGATGGCGGTCAGACGGAGAAGAAAGGGAATGCGAAAGATAGGGCTAATGATGGCAAAAAGGTCGATCAAATGACAAAAGGGCTGATCAAGAAGAACGGAAAATAGATGTGCGCTGCCTCCAGCCTGAAAAACTTTCTCCCTCCTGAGCTCCCGGTTTTCCTTGCGCAGCGTGGCCAGTTCTGCCCTCTCGTCGCTGGTGGGCTGACCCTGCTCTGGCGGGCCGCGCTGGAGCTTGCGCCTTCGTGGCTGTTGCTTCCCCACCGCGCTTCGCCCGATCCCAAGGTTCGCGGCCGCAGCCAGGGTCACCCCAGAAGAAAGTTGATCGCCTCCCTGATCGCCCTGCTGGATGCCGCCGCTGCCGCGGTGCCAATCCGGTGCTGCTCACCCTAGACATGCACCTGCGGGGTTCAGCCCCACCCGCAAGGCTGAGTCCGGTTGGGGGCTGCTGGCTGCTGGTCGGGTGCCACTGCTGAGCTCGGCCCAAGAGCTGCATTTGGGTCAGTCAGGCGCATCCAATAACATCCACATCAAAATAATCAAGCCATCCAGCAGGGGCCTTTTCGTAGTTTGGTTTTAGCGGTCGCCACCGCCATCAGCTTTGAGCCGGAAGTGGTCGCTTCGGCCTTGCTGACATCAACAGGCTTTCCTAAGCCGGCGAGAACAACGGTCCCCATCGCACCCGCACCGATGAGACTGAAGAAGACTCGACGCCCAACAATCATCGTCCTTCCAAGTAATCAAGGACAAATTTACTGACAAAATCCGCCTGTTGCCGCTTTCCCTGACTGCTGCGGCGCTGGTGGTGAACCCGACGAGCTTTGACCGACCGACTTTGACCGACCGATCAGTGACGACCTCAGCCCGTTGCGGGACCCCTGGCATGCCTGGCACGGGCGCGCAAAAGCCGGCAAAGCCTGTCAGCCCAAAAGCCATTGACAAAGAGGCTTTTGGGCTGAGAAAGCAGGCCCTGACTGCCCCAGGCCCCAGATCCCGCCTGGTTTCTGGAAACGCCCCCTGTGTGATTCGAACACACGACCGGCTGCTTAGAAGGCAGCTGCTCTATCCAGCTGAGCTAAGGGAGCTTCGGGGTCATGAT
>JBIPLV010000406.1:0-3456 GCA_044369475.1 Cyanobium sp.
GGTCTATGACGGGCTCGGCATTTTTGACACCATGCAGCACATTAAACCTGATGTGCAGACCGTTTGTCTGGGTCTGGCGGCCTCGATGGGTGCCTTTCTGTTGTGCGCTGGTGCCAAGGGAAAGCGCAGCAGCCTGACCCATTCCCGGATCATGATTCACCAGCCTTTGGGTGGGGCCCGCGGACAGGCCAGTGACATCCGCATTCAGGCTGATGAGATCCTTTACCTCAAGAAAAAGCTCAATCAGGAGCTCGCCGATCGCACCGGCCAGCCCCTGCCACGCATTGAAGAGGACACGGACCGGGACTTCTTTATGTCACCGGCCGAGGCTGTCGCCTATGGCCTGATCGATAAGGTGATCGACAAGCGTCCGGTGCGTCCGGTCTGAGCATTGACCGATGGGCCGGCAGCGCGGCACTGATCAGAAGGGGGGAGTGCAGCGACGCGCCCTTCCCCCCACCCTGCGGCCCAGCAAGATCTGTCCGATCTGCGGACGCCCTTTTCAATGGCGCCGCAAATGGGCTGACATCTGGGAGCAGGTCATCTACTGCTCCCAGCGCTGCCGCAATCGTCGCAGCTGACCGTGTGACTCGGCGTCTGGAATTTCACGGTTGGGCAGATGGGCGATCGCGCCGCGATCGAGAGCCGTGCCGGTGTGCTCGTTTACTCAACAGGGCCGCTCGAGCAAGATCTCGAGGTCACCGGCACGATCGAGGCGACCCTTTATGCCACTTCGAGTGCCGTCGACACCGATTTCATCATCAACCTGGTCGACGTCCATTCCGATGGCCTCACCCTGTACATCAGCCAGGGGCTGGTGCGGGCCAGCTACCGCGAGGGACTGGGCGAGCGCAAGCTAATCGAACCCGGCAAGATCTACGAGTACCGCCTCAGCTTCAGACCCACCAGCTTCAGTTTCCTCAAGGGCCACCGCATCCGCATTGAGGTCACCTCGAGCCACATGGACCGCCACACCCGCAACCAGAACGTGGCCGACTCCCCCGGCACCACCGCCAATGTGGCGATTGCCCGGCAGACGATCCACCACAGCGGCATCTGGTGTTCACGGCTTGATCTGCCGGTGATCGCCTAGCTCAGGGCTTGTGGACCCCCGGCAAAAACTTGAAGGGTTCAGACTGGGCCATCTGACTGCTGACATTTCCATTGTAAGTGCGGCCGCCAGCCACAGTGAGTTTGCGAACAGGTTGGCCCTGGGCCAGATTCAGGTCACCAAGTTTGACCCAGAAAGCAGTCGGCGATGTGGCGGAGTCAAAGATCAAAATTTTTAACTTATGGTCGTAGGTGGTCCGCCAGAGAGTTGATGAAATGTTGGGGAGTTTAGGATCTTGGATCCCTAGCGGGACACTCACTGCTCGCATCACACCCAACACGGATGCCATCGCCTGAAAGTCGAAAGACTGATTTGGTACAGCCGTGATGATGTCTGGATCAACCGTTTTGGGGATTGCATTCAGCATGAATGAGGCGCGGGCAAAGCGATCAGATGCTCTGCTTGTGCCGGGTAGAAAGACCATTCCTCCAATCTGCTGCCAGTAACTGTTGAGAGCTAGTTGCTGGTCGTAGCTGGGGGAATTCGTCATCACATTGTACTGCTTGCCGTGGTGAATGACGAGTTTGCCATTGATGTATTCAAAAATGGCTGAATCACCAGTTGAGTCTGAGATCGAGAGGTGTCCCTGTGCGGGTTTGCCGCCTGGAAGGATCGGCGCCACAATGCGAAACGGCTCTTTTCCCAATGCTGCGACAGCTTCGTTAACGCTCTTATAGTTGTCGAGTACATACTGAGCCCAGGCACCAATGCTGAGCGTTGGCTTGCCGTTGGCTCGGCCATAGTCGGATTCGGCCAGATAGAGGGTATTGGCAACCAATCCCTTTTCGTTGATGCCATCGACCGTGCCAATGTCATACATTGACACCACTGCGCTGCCATATTTTGATGTCCAGCGAATCGTGTTGGCCCCTGTCGCTCCATCGCGCTTCATGCCTCGTGGCATGCTCCAGATGTTGGGGGAATTGTCTTGATACCAGTCCATCGAACGACCGGTGATCACGGTATTGGATGAACCTGTATACAGAATCCGAGTACAAGCCTCAGCAGGGATGCTTGCTGTCAGTCCCATGGTCAAGCCTGTCGATAGAAGGCCTAGTGCGCGCTTCAACACCTTCTTCATTATCAGAAAAATAGCACTTAAGGTACTTTATCGACGGTTAGCTGGTCTGACAAGCGCTGAACGAAATCGTCTTGTTCCAGGGATTGCCGGTCTGAGATCTGCTGAGATCAGCAGTGTGGTCGCCGAGGTCCGTGGCGACGTGGATGCCTACATGGCTCACTTCGATGTGCAGCAGCTCAGCCGGCCAACGATCGCCGCTGATGTGGCACTACACCTCTTGAAGGTCGATCGGGCTGAGCAGGCTCTTGTTGTTCTGGATCGGGCAGCGGCCAACCTGACCGACTGGCAGCTACTGGAGTGGAGCGATGCCCGCATCGCCGCCCAATCCTCTCGATTCCCCATCTGCGGACCTACCTGCAGCGGCTCGATGACTTTGCTGACGTTGAGGCCGAGGAGCGGGCCCTCCAGAGCGCTGAGGCCCACTCCAAGCCCCTATTGGCACTGGAATTTCTGGCCCTATGGCCAGCCCTGCCTCGAGCCTCGCGTTACGTGATCAACAATTGTCAGCTGTGGGATAGCGAGGACTTCTCTGTGCTCACGTCGGTCGCTGAGCGTCTTAGTGCTGACTTCCCGTTGGCGTCAATGATCCTGCTGCGATCGATGGTGGTGTTTGCGCTCTCCAAGGCACGTTCTAAGCGCTATCGCTATGCCGCGGAACAGTTGCAAAGCTGTGAGCGACTTGCCGCAGTGATTGACGACTGGCAAGGGCTCGAGAGCCAGGCAAGTTTTGTGGGTCGCTTGCGGGAACAATTTGGCCGCAGTTGGAGCTTCTGGCAGCTGGTGGAACGCTGAGTGGTCCACGGCTTTGCAAGGTTGATCGAGTGCGTCGAATCAGCGCAAGGAAGCCCGAATCACCTGCATGCAGAAGGAAACGCAACTGCGGCCTCAAGCCCTGATCAGTGGCTAGAGCTGCTGTGGCAGACCTTGTGGGCCATCTCCATGTCCACGGTGCCGGGGGCGATCGTTTTCCAACCCGTGGACACCGGACTGGTGGCATTGCGGATCTTCATCGCCTTGCAATCAATCGACTCCTTGCTGATGGCCTCGTCCCGGGTCAGGCCCTGCACCTCAATGGCGCAGATGCCGTCCTTGCACCCCAGCGGCCTGTAGCGCACCTTGAGCTCATCGACCCGGGTCGGGATGGCGATCCAGCCGCCGGCTGCTGGGTTGGCCTGGGCCCCCATCGGCACAAGCAGCCCCAGGGTTGCGGCGGCCAGCGTCAGGGCCAGGCCTTGACGACTGGTGCGCGCCGCACGGTCTGCGA
>JBIPLV010000202.1:0-2795 GCA_044369475.1 Cyanobium sp.
GCGCAAGGCCTTGGAGGCGTTTTTGGTTGGTCAAGGCGGTTTGGTGGATACCAGCTTTAATCGCGACATCGTTGTCTTGCGCTTGACTGATCTGGTTGAAATGATGATTGCCCACGTTCCTGATCAACACGGGTTGACGCTCCAGCTGGTGGATGCGGCTCTGAAGGAGTTGTCAACGGATCAGCAGCAGACATTAAGGAAGGAGCGGACCACCACGTCTGACAGCAGTCTGCGCGAACATCTGATCAAGCTCGCCCTGGAGACCACCGTTCGCAGTGGCGCTGGCTGGACTGTTTCCCACCTGCTCGGCTGGCTGAGCCAACACATCCCGCCGATTTTGTGACAACGACCAGTTTTGCATCAACAGCCTACAGTGCTGCTACTGAATGGCTTCAGCGGCTGTTGCAGGAGCGGTTGCAGCGAGATCTGCGTCTTCACCTCAATGCCAGCGAAGGGCTGTGGGAGCTGAGCTGCCCAGCCGACAGCGCATCGATTGCGCTCCCCCTGATCCCTCCTCTCTACCGACTCGGCCCCCAGCCTGACCTCCCCTGCGCTCAGTGGTCTCCAGCTTCTGAAGGCTTCAGCGCCTTGGAGCCCCAGCTACCGGCGCCGGGCCTAGCGCAGATCCCCCAGCCTCTGGTGCAGACAACCCCTGATGGCTTCCAGCTGGGCTACGACATCCTCGGCCTCACCTACTGGATGCTGGCCCGCTGTGAGGAGGTGAACCCACCGGCGGAGCTGCTCGACAGCCATGGCCGCTTTCCGGCCACCAGCAGCCACGCCCTGCGCCACGGATACCTCGAGCGGCCGATCGTGGATGAATGGCTGGGGGTGTTGCGCCAGCTGGTGCAACGGCTCTGGCCACGCTTGCCGCTACAGCAGTACCAGTTCCGCACCGTCGTGAGTCACGACGTAGATGCTCCCAGTGCCTATGGCTTTGGCCGCAAGCGCACGGTGCTGCGCGGCATGGCCGTCCGGCTTCTGAAGCAGCGCGACGTTGCTGGTGCTCTCATGGCTCCGCGCGTCCGACTGGCCAGTCGCCGCCAGCTCCATCCTGCCGATCCCTTCAACACCTTTGAGTGGCTGATGGATCAGAGCGACGCCGCCGGTATCCGCAGCGCTTTCTATTTCATCTGCGGCCGCACCGATCCACGGCTGGATGCGCAGTACGAACCCGAGCATCCCGCCATCCGCGCCCTGATGCGGCGCATCCATCAGCGTGGCCATGAGATCGGCCTGCACCCCAGCTACAACACCTGCCACAACTCCAGCGCCATCGCCTCAGAAGCCGCTCGCCTGCAGCGCATCGCCACAGAAGAAGGCATCCAGCAGCCGGAATGGGGCGGCCGCATGCATTTCCTGCGTTGGCAGTGGCCCACCACCGCCCACGGCTGGGAACAGGCCGGCTTCCACTACGACACCACCCTCAGCTACGCCGACCGTCCCGGCTTCCGCTGCGGCACCTGCCACGCCTACCCGATGTTCGATCCCTTGGCTCAGCGCCAGCTGCAGCTGATCCAGCGGCCGCTGGTCGTGATGGAATGCAGCGTGATTGCCGAGCGCTACCTCGGGCTCGGCTACGGCCCCGCCGCCCTGGCTCTGATCCAGAAGCTCCAGCAGCGCTGCCGCGCCGTGGATGGCGAGTTTACACTCTTATGGCACAATAGCCACTTTACTCATCTTGAGCATCTATCTTTTTACAAGACTATAATTGCGAGGTAACCATTCACTCCATTAAGCCCCAGGGCTGCCCAAAAGTCATTCAGTGATCGCTCCCGCGAGCTGAACTCCGCCCAACGCCAGGATCCCCTTGATGTTGTAAGCCAGCTCCCGGAAGCCCTGGCGGATTGAGCGGTAGCCACCACGGCGCAGCAGGTTCATCACCACGGTTCGCAGGAAGAAGAACACGGCGGCACCGGTGCGATGGGTGTAGCGGTGGGCGCCCTCACCGAGCCGCGTGTCCTGCACCCAGTGCCATTCGTTCTCAATGCTCCAGCGCTGACGCATCAATCGCAGTAGAGCATCTGGGGTGGTGCGCAGGCTGGTGATGATGACGTGGACCCCGGAGATCGGTCCAGGGTGAATGAGAGTCCTCAGCCGGCCAGACTGGGCCGGGGACTCGACCATGAAACGCACCAGGCACACAGCCGAGCAGATCATCCGCAAGCTCAAAACCGCCGAGCAGCTGATCGCCCAGGGCAAGACCGTCGCCGACGTCTGCCGCGTCATCGAGGTGACGCAGCCGACCTACCACCGATGGAGGCAGCAATACGGCGGGATGCAGGCCGAGGAGGCCAGGAGGCTGACTCAGCTGGAGAAGGAGAACGCCCGGCTCAAGAAGCTTCTGGCGGAGGCCGAGCTGGAGAAGGCGATGCTCAAGGATCTCGCCGAGGGAAACTTCTGAGCCCGGAACGCCGCCGCAGGGGCGTCAAGGTTCTGCAGGATCGTTACCGGGCATCCGAGCGGCTGGTTTGCCGAGTGGTGGGTCAACACCGCAGCATCCAGCGCCATTCGCCCAAGGTCGTCTCGATCGAGGAGGGAAAGCTGCGGCATCGTCTCCGCGAGATCGCCGCCGATCACATCCGCTGGGGACGCGGAATGGCCTATCGCCTGCTGCGGAGGGAGGGCTGGACCGTCAATCACAAGCGGGTGCAACGGCTCTGGCGGGAGGAAGGGCTCCAGCGGCCTACTCCCAGGAAGCGCAAGCTGGCACGGCCCGCAGACGGCTCGGTGCGGCGGCACCGGGCTGAGCATCCCCACCAGGTGTGGGCCATGGATTTTCAGTTCGATGCCAC
>JBIPLV010000399.1:0-3421 GCA_044369475.1 Cyanobium sp.
ATCACCACTGCCCGCGACGGTTCGATTTGGGTCATGAGGCAGAGCGTGGTTCGGCAGCTGTTCAGCAGTCCGGTCGCCCCGACAGACCTGGCCGGCAGTTATGACCTGGCCGCCGGGCGACTGACGCTGACGGGGAAGTCGCCTGTGACCGACGGCGGCACGTCGGTGCTCTACTACACCGCCACGGCGAGTCAGGGCACGACCACCCAGACGCTCTCCCTTCCGGCCAGCGATAGCGCCGACGCGGTTGGCGGGTCGCCGACCGGACAATTCGTCTTCAACGGTCTCGACCCCAAGAAGGGTCCGGTCACGCTTACGATGACCGCCACCAACTACGCCGGCACCAGTTCCGCGGCGACGCTGCTGCTGGGCGGCGTGCCCTCGGCGGTGCCGAATCTGACCGTGACGTCGGTTGACATCGGCAGGGTCAATCTGGCCTGGTCGCCTTCCCCCGTCGAGACCCGCTACACGGATGCGACCAGCTACACCATCAAGGTGAGTGACGGCAGGCCCGATGTCGTGGTGGCAAAGGGAGAATCGTGCGTCATCGATTCGCTGAACCAAAAGACCCGTTACACCTTCACGGTGGTGCCGAACAACCCTTTCGGCAGCGGGCCGGAGACAAGGATCGAGTTTGGCGAAGCTACTGTGGAGTACGGGTTTCCGCCGATCGATGCCATCAGTTCGAAGATGGCGACGGCCGGACTCGACGGCTCGATCTGGGTCGCCATCGCGTCAGCGAACCAGGTGGGTCAGGGGGGTACTGTTCAGCAACTGATTCCCGTCAACGGCCAATGGTCGGCTCAAAAGCCGATTCGATTGCTGGAAACTCCCAGCGCGATAACGACGGGCGCCGACGGAACCATTTGGCTTACCTACCACGCGGGCGGCACGGGACATGTCCGGCGGATCGGGAAGGGGCAGGATGGCACATGGGGCTTCCAAGGCCAGGCAATCAGCGTGGACAACATTCCGTCAGCCCTCACCACCGGCACCGATGGATCGATCTGGGTCGCGAGCTCCGACTTCGGCACCGTCCAACAGATCATCCAGGGCCAGGATGGCAACTGGTTTGTTGCGGGATCGGCGATCCCGGTCGACAAATCCCCCTCGGCGCTGACAACCGGAAAGGACGGCTCGATCTGGGTCGCAAGCAGCGGCTTTGGCACCGTCCAGCAGATCGTGAAGGACCAGAATGGCAAGTGGGGTGTGCGACAGTTTGGTGACAAGCCATCGATCGCAGTCGACAAATCCCCCTCGGCGCTGACAACCGACAAGGACGGCTCGATCTGGGTCGCAAGCAGCGGCTTTGGCACCGTCCAGCAGATCGTGCAGGACCAGAATGGCAACTGGGGCGTGCGACAGTTTGGGGACCGGGCATCGATCGCCGTCGACAACGCTCCCTCGGCGCTGACGACCGGCAAGGATGGCTCCATCTGGGTTACCAGTTTCGACTACGGCACCGCTCAGAAGATCGTGAACCGGGGAGGCAATTGGTCCCTCGAGAGACCAGCTATCCCGGTTGGCGATTTTCCCAAAAGCATCACGATCCATCCCGATGGTTCGATCTGGGTGCCGGGAAGCACGTCTGCCCGGCAGATATTGGACATCTCCGCCCCCCCTTCGGACCTTGTTGGCAACTTCGACACGGCCACGGGCCGGGTGACGGTGACGGCCAAGGCGCCGATGGGCACCGGCGGCATGCCAGTCCTTTACTACACCGCCGAGGCCCGGCAGGGCACGACCATCTGGGATGCGACCATCAAGACGATCCGTATCCCCGCCAGTGGCAATGCCGCCACGGTTGGCGGGTCATCGATTGGTCCGGTTGTCTTCGAAGGTTTCGACCCCAAGCGGGGCGCGGTTTTCATCACGCTGACCGCCACCACCTTTGTGGGCCCCAGCCCCGCGGCCACGCTGGCGCTGGGAGATGCGCCCGCCGCGGTGAAGGACCTGCAGATGACGACCGTGGACATCGGCAAGGTCACGCTGTCTTGGCAGCCCTCGTACGGCGCGACGAGCTACACCGTTCAGGTCAGCGATGGCAGGAAGGATTCCCTGGTGCAGCAGGGGTCATCGATCGATTTCGACAACCTGAGCCCCACCACGAAGTACACCTTCACGGTGGTGCCGAAAAACGCCGCTGGCAACGGGGCAACGACACGGATCGAGTTCGGCCCGAACAAGGTGAGCACCGGACAAACCTGGGCAAAAAGATCAACCGTCGGGCTGGATGGCTCGATCTGGGTCCTAGGTGACAATGATGCTGTCCAGCAGCTCGTGAACGTCAACGGGATCTGGACAGCGCAAACGCCGATTCTGGTGGACAAGATGCCCTCGGCTCTGACCACCGGCCTGGACGGGTCGATCTGGGTCGCGAGTAAGGAATACGGCACCGTGCAGCAGATTGTGAAAGACCAGAATGGAAATTGGGGCGTCCGAAGGTTCGGTGACCGGCCATCGATCGCGGTCGATAAATACCCTACGGCGCTGACCACCGGGCTGGACGGGTCGATCTGGGTGGCAAGCGAGGCATATGGCACCGTTCAGCAGATCGTTCAGGGACAGGATGGCAACTGGTTTGTTGCCGGACCCGGGATCAGTGTCGACGACGGCCCGGTGGCCCTGACGACGGGCAAGGATGGGGCGATCTGGGTTGCATGCCAAGTTTCACTGGCGGGAAGCAGCACCCGTGGCCCCGGCAGCGTCCAGCGGATCGTGCAGGGCCAGGATGGCAAATGGTTTGTCCAAGGCCAGGCAATCCAGATAGACCCCGTGCCCATGGCTCTTACGACAGGTCTGGATGGTTCGATCTGGGTCTCCTGTCAACCCGGGGGATTAAGACAGGATCTGGGCTCTGTGCAGCACATCGTCAATGAGAACGGGACCTGGTTTGTGAAAGGCCAAGCGATTGCGGTCGACCAATTTCCCCAAAGCCTGACGACCGGCCACGACGGTTCGATTTGGGTTGGCAGTGGAAACTATTATTCAGTTCAACGGATCGTGACCGAACGGGGAGTGTCGTTCGTGAAAGGGGAGCCGAACAACACCGGCTACCAACCCGTCACGGGCCTGGATGGGTCGATCTGGGTTTTGGGAAACAACCTGGCCACCCAGTTCTGGACCAACCCGCCCCCGCCGACGGACTTGGTCGGCAGTTACGATCTGGCCGCGAGCCGGGTGACGCTGACGGTCAAGCCGCCCAAGACCGACGGCGGCACGCCGGTCGGCCGCTACACCGCCACGGCCCGGCAGGGCACCACCAGCCAGACGAGCAGCTCCACCACGGGCTCGTTCACCTTCAACAATCTGGACCCGAAGAAGGGCCCGGTCTCCTTCACCGTGACCGCCACCAACTTCATCGGCACCAGTCCGGTGGCCACGCTGCTCCTGGGTCAGGACGGTAAGCCGATCGACACCA
>JBIPLV010000416.1:0-3416 GCA_044369475.1 Cyanobium sp.
TTTTCCGCCAACTTCTCCGACAGCACCGACACCTCTGGCTTCTCCACGGCCAACAGCTTCGTTGGCATCGTGGTAACAGCCAATGCCGCCACCACCGCCCAGGGCACCTGGGAATGGCAAGCCAGCGGCGGCTCCACCTGGACCGGCATCGGCAGCGGCTTAACCGATGCTGCGGGGCTCTACCTGGAAGCGAGCACCAGGCTGCGCTTCCGTCCAGGGGTCGACTTCACCGGTGCACCAGGTCTGCTCTCCACCCGTCTGGTGGACAACAGCAGTTCAGCACTCACCAACGGGAACACCGTGAATGCCTCCGGCGGCAATATCGGCGGCACCACAGCCATCTCCGCCACCACGGTTGCCCTCGGCACCTCCATCACACCGGTGAACGATGCGCCGGTGCTCAACAGCAGCGCGCCCTCAGCCATCTCCGTTGCAGAAGATTCCAGCAACGACAGCGCCACCACCCTTGGACTTTCCTCCCTCACCTACGGCCCAGCCGGTGGCAGTTACGAATCCAACCAGACCTTCACCTACACCCTCACTGGCATACCCGCTTTCATCAATGTCTTCCAAGCTGATGGCACCACAGCCGTCACCGCCGGAAGCACGCTGACCCTCACCCAGCTGCAGGGACTCACCTACAAAACCATCGCCAACGCCAACGGCACTGGCAACCTCACCTGGACCGTTCGCGACTCCGGGGGTACTGCCAATGGCGGTGTGGACACCCTCAACCAATCACTCGCCATCACCGTTAACTCGGTTAACGATGCACCTGTTCAAAGCAGCACCACTCCGGTGCTTCCCGCTGGCCAGGAGACGATCCCCTACATCATCCGAGCCCAGGATCTGCTGGTGGGCTTTTCAGATGTTGATGCTGGTGATCAGCTCAGCATCACCAACCTGCAAGCCACCAATGGCACGTTGGTGAACAACAACAATGGCACCTGGACGTTCACCCCAGTGGCCTCCAACAGCATCAACCTAGGACAGATCCAAGAGGACAACACCAGAACCCTCACAGTGGATGACCTTCTGGGTGGCTCACGGACTGCCATTCAGGTGCAGCTGTATTACAACGTTCGCGACACCTCCGGAGCCAGCCGCAGCGGCAGCAGCTCCTTTGAAATGGCCCGGGCGAGTTCCGTAAACAGCGTCACGGTGTCAAACCTCAGCCTCACGCAAGGCCAGGGCAACCTGGTGGCCAATGCCAACAACACCTGGACCTTCACCCCCGCCGCCAACTGGTATGGCTCGGTGGCATTCAACTACGACATCTCCACGGGTGGGCCGACGATTCCTTACACCGGAAATCTCACGGTTCAGGCTGTTGATGACGCGCCGGTGTTAGCGCCGAGCTTTGGCTCAGGCACGGAGGATGGTTGGATCTCTACCTTCATGAATGGGTTCGACATTGAAGGCACCCCCCTCAGCGTGGTGAGGGTCAGACAGGCCAACACGTCGAACAGCTGGACCCCTATCAACCAGGACACCAACAGCCCAGCGACCACGTTGTCCAATCCCTACGGGACCCTGCGAATCCAACCCTATGGAAGCTTCAGCTTCTTGGCAGACGGCGCGCAGAGCCAGACCCTGGCGGTTGGCCAACAGGCGCAAACCACCTTCACCTACGAAGCAACCGATGGAGCCCTGATCTCCACCAACACGGTGACCTTCACCATCACCGGCAGCAATGATGTTCCGGTGGTGAACGCCGATCTACGCACCATTGCAGAAGATGCGGTGCTCATCGTGCCCGCACAACAGGGCGTGTTGGCCAACGACATCGACCCTGATGTTGGAGCGGTGCTTCGAGTTCACAAGATCAGCACCACAGGGCAGCCTGCTGTGGAACTGGGAGGCGCCAACTTCGCGATCCTCAGCAACGATTACGGCACCCTGCTGATGCGGGCCGATGGGGGTTACTCCTTCGTGGCCGATGGGTCTGCCAGTCAAACGTTGGCCGCTGGCCAGAGCATCACCACCAGCTTCAGCTACCAGGTTGACGATGGATTGACCGACTTAAGCATGGGTGGCATCGCCATGAGCACCCTCACCTTCACGGTCACCGGCACCAACGATGCGCCACTGATCAATGGTGCACTGAACCTGGGCAGCACCCAAGAAGACGGAACGTTCACCATCACCGCGGCGCAGCTGTTGGCCACCGCCGCCGACGTTGACAGCCCCAGTCAGTCCTTGACGGTGCAATCGGTGAGTGTTGATCCCCAACAGGGGCAGATCAGCTCTGCAGGCTCCGGGGTTTGGCTGTTCACGCCTGCGGCTGACTGGAACGGCAGCGCCGAGATTCGCTATGTGATCAGCGATGGCAGCAGCAGCTCCGTTCCTCGAACCCTCGCCAATGGCTTGGCCATTCGAGGCGATCGCCTCTACCTACAAACCAACGGCAACAACTGGCAGGGAGCGCAACAGGAGGCGCAGAACCTTGGCGGCAACCTGGCCTCAATTGGAAGCAGTGCCAAACAAGCATTCCTTGAGCAAGTCAACATCCAGGGATGGATTGGCTTCAACGACAGCCAACAGGAAGGCCAGTGGGCCTGGAGTGATGGGTCGCCGATCACCTTCAGCCGCTGGTATCCGGGGGAGCCGAACAACGAATGGCTTGGCCAGGATGGCGACTTTGCAGCGCTCCTGCCTGGCGGACTGTGGGGTGAATTCTCAAGCAGTGTGTTTAACACGCCAGGATTAGCAGAGATTCCCTTCATCCGGCGCGGGGATTCGGCCTATGTGATCGTGAATGCCCCCAGCTGGGATCAGGGGCAAACGAATGCCATGCGGCTGGGCGGAAACCTGGTGACCATCAACGACGCCGCAGAAAATGCCTGGCTGGTGAGCACCTTCGGCAACAACGCCTACAACGCCTACATCGGCCTCACTGATGCACAAACAGAGGGCGACTGGCGCTGGAGTTCAGGTGAAACCAGCAGTTATCGCAACTGGGCACCGAGTGAACCCAACAATGCAGGCGACACCGCCACATCCGACTATGTGCTGATGCATCTCTGGTCGTACAACCGGAGTGGCACATGGAACGACGGTGAAACTTACGGGGTCGGCAAGGGAATTGCTGAAATCAAACTCTCAGGCCTAGCGGGTCTTGCGATCAATCCCTTAGACGATGCTCCCCGACCAACAGCGGACCAGACCGCCGCCCAGGAGGATCAGCTGCTGAGCGTAACGGCTACCAATGGGCTACTCAGCAACGACCGCGATCCAGAGGGTGCCACCCTGCAACTGGTGGGCATTTCCGACCCAGCATCCGCCAGCAGCTTCACTGCACTCAGCAACGGCACCGCCAGCCTCACCAACGGATTCGGCACGCTCACGGTGCAGGCCAACGGTGCCTACACGTTTCTGGCCAACGGCCCCCTCAGCCAACAGATCCAGCAGGGCAG
>JBIPLV010000237.1:0-3413 GCA_044369475.1 Cyanobium sp.
TGAGGCGTATCCCTCATTGCAGAACAAAAACATCTTCAGATTCAGGTTATTCACCGCCACAGTTGCCAGTTCCTGGAGATTCTGTGTGAAGCCGCCATCGCCTTCCACCAGCACCGTGCGGTGATGGGGATCCGCGATCGCTACCCCAAGGGCGCCGGATAAGCCATAGCCCATGCTAGCCAAGCCTTTATCCGTGATCATCGTCTGATCAGCTCTCAACTGAAAGGCTTGCATCATCACAGTGAATGCACCGCCGCTGCTGCAGGGCACGATGTGATCCTCCGGGTCGCAGATGCAAGACAGGTCCGCAACCATGTCGTAAGGGTTGAGGAACCCATCGGGGGTTTGATTGCAGGGCTCAGACAGCGGGAGACGGGCACACACCTGTTGCGTGAAGGCCAGCCATTCGCGGTGATCCCCAAGAGCATGCGTCAGCAACGCAGCAAGAAATTCATCCGCATCGGCCTCAATCGCTAAGGCTGTCTGCGGGTTGGGTTTGGCCAGCTCAGCAGGATCAATATCAACCTGGATGACATCACCCAGTGGTACGAAAGCACGCCAGTTGAAGCCCGTTTGCTGCAACCCAAGGCGGGAGCCAATGGCCAGCACAAGATCAGCCTGCTGCAGGATCAGATTGCTGGATCGCTGCCCCCAGGTGTTCGGCCGGCCAGCGTAATTAGCGTGATCGGCTGAATAGCGATCAGCCCCGTTCCAGGTGGTCATGATCGGCAACCGCAGATCCACCAGCTGGGCGCGCAAAGCACGGGCCTGGCGATGCGAGAGCCCGCCTCCCAGGAGCAAAACCGGACGCTCAGCCGCCGCAAATCTGGCCGCCACCTCGGCAATCCGCTGCGAATTAGCAGCTGGAACACCTGCCTGCTGAGCTGCTTGCCCCCTCGCCGGCAGGGGTAGCCAGGAATCAGGCACCTGAGCAGCTTGAACATCCAGCGGTAACTCCAGAAACACGGGCCCCTGCCTGGCACGCCAGCTTTCGCTCACCTCGGCCATCAGCGACTGAGCCGCCAGAGGTGCCTTGAGGCAGTGGCTGCGCTTGCAAACTGGCGCGGCCATCGCCACACCATCCACCTCCTGAATGCCCAGCTGCCGCAGACCAGCATGAGCAAGATCCTCCACCTTTACCTGCCCACCAAGCAGAAGCAGTTCGCGACTTTCCAGCCATGCTCCCGCCAGACCTGTGAGGGTATTGGTGAGGCCCGGGCCTGCGGTAACCAAAGCCAGCGCCTTGCCCGTACCAGGTGCGGCGGCTCCAGCTTGCACCGTGGCGTTGTGATACTCGGTGGCGATGGCGGCAGCGACCTCATGCACCACCGGTACACACGTCAGCGCCTGACGGGCTGAATTCAACAGATGCATGATGTTGCCCCCCGCTACGAAGTAGCAGTGGGTGAAGCCACTGGCCTTCAGCCAGCCAATCAAGGCATCCGAGTACTTCATCACGCGGCCACCTGGCCAGAGGAAGAGGCCGCGAGTCCGCGTTTCAGCGCGGTAAGTGCCTGCTGCATCGCTGCCAGCACGGCCTCAGAAGAGTCCTGGTTGGCAGGGGTTTGCATTTCCTTCACCCCAAGACCCTCAGGATGACTCGCTGTGGGCACAATCAGGTGATAGAATCCAGGGGAATGCTTCTTATCGGCCTGGAAGGCCTGGAGAAAACATTCGGGGTCGAAAGCTGTCAGTTGAGCTGGATCCAGCACCGGCAACAGAAATGCCAGGCAGTGGTTCCACAACGACGTGGAAGAAGCCTGATGCTGCGCGAAGCAGATGGAGGCCATCATGCCGATTGCCACTGCCAAACCATGCGGGATGGCAAAGGATGTGGCCGATTCCAGAGCATGGCCCCAAGTATGGCCGAAATTGAGCAGCCGCCGCTCCGCCTGATCAAATTCATCCGTTTCAATGAACCACTTCTTCACGGCCAAGGTGGCATGCAGCAATTGAGCCAGCTGCTCCTCCCGCCAGTCGCCGCGGAGCACAGGTGCAGCAAGCTGTTCATAGGCCGCGAACGCTGAGGCGCCCCGGCAGAAGGCAATCTTGGCGGCTTCCGCAGCACCGCCAGCCAGCTCGACAGGCGGAAGAGTGCGGGCGAAGACCGGCAGGATATCGATACGGATTGGCGGATGAAAATTGCCTATCAGATTCTTGTAGGGACCCACATTGATCGAGCTTTTTCCGCCCAGACATGAATCAGCCATACCAAGAAATGTGGTGGGCACATAGCTCCAGGTGATCCCGCGCATGTAGAGCGATGCCACAAACGTCGCGATGTCTTGAACCACACCCCCTCCGATCGCTGCAATGCAAGAGGAGCGCCCCAAGCCAGCCTGCTTAAGGGTCACAAATATTGGCAGGATCTCCTGCAGGGCCTTAGCCTCCTCAGTGGCCTCGATCCAGATCACAGGGATATCCGCAGACAGCGGCAGACGATCACGGAAAAAGGCGTCCACCAGCAACAGATCAGCACTTGGACTCCATTGCGTCAGATCGGTAGAAGGCGAGAAAGCAACGCTGTAGTCGGCGAAAGAGCTGCGAATCTGAAGAGCGGGAAGCAAAGCGGACATGGGGAGGTCAAGCGTGCTTAAGGCCAATGAAGCCAGCGTCAATGGCCAGGAACTGACCGGTGATGGCGCAATTGGCTGAAGATGCCAGAAAGGCAACTGCCGAAGCGACATCAGCCGGTTCAGGTAATCGGCCCAGGGCCGATTGGGAGGTGATCTCCGTGATCTGCTCAGCCGAGAGATGGGTGCGCGTCATCGGCGTATCAACCACACCTGGCAACACCGCATTGATAAGAATGCCGCGGCGACCAAGATCTAGAGCACACGACTTCACCAGACCCTGCAACGCCGCTTTGGAGATGGTGTACGAAAACTTCCCTGGCCTTGTTTCCAACTGCCAAATCGAACTCACCACGACAAGTTTGCACCCCGCCACCAGCTTTCCAGCGGTGAGCAAGGCCTGCAGGCTGGACGCAATGAAGACCAAATTGCCCTGCAATAGCCTCTGCAGATCAAGAGGCTCAAAGGTCTCCACCGTGTCGCTGCAGTTCAATCCCTGGGCCCACACCACAGCATCCAGGCCAGGAAGTGAACTGAATGAGGACTCATCTAAGGGATCCTCATAGGCGAGAGGCAAGTGCGCCACGGCATCGGCAACCGGACTGGTGCCAGCAGTGAACAGGGTGCATCCCTCGTTCAGCAAATGGCTGGCGATTGCCGCACCCAGTGCGCCTCCGGCGCCAAACAACAGAACCTTGGAGCTCATCGGACTGGTTGGCGCACGAACGCATCGATCACCTCAACCTCCCGGGCCAGCATTGCTGGCGTCAGCCCCGGATAGGTGCCAAGAAACAGGGTGTTGATCATGATGTCATCGGAGCCCACCATCTCTCCAACCAC
>JBIPLV010000327.1:0-3410 GCA_044369475.1 Cyanobium sp.
TAGGGAACCAGGCTGAAACCCCAACAACTGCTGCAGGAGCTGAGCCCCATCGCGATAGACCACCGCTGATCGACCCAGCACTTTCAAGTGGTGGCGATCGGGGCTCAAGCCATAGGTGAACACAGGTTTGCCTTGCATGGAAAACTCTGCACAGGCCAGACCGAACGACTCCCCCTGCCGCCTGGCATGCAACATGGCATCACAGGCAGCGATCAAGGAGTGTTTGACCACTGGGTCCGTAGATCTCTCCAGAAAAAAGACCCTAGGGTGGTGGATAAAAGGACGAAAATTCATAAACACGAAATAAACATCTTGCCGACGGGCGAGCGCCTCAGGAATCACCCGATCGCGCACGAAATCAAGATCAAACGACTGGCTTCCGCCATAGCCTCCGAGCACAACAGCTCCCTCCGGGATCCCTAGCTCTACGCGCAAATTCGGAAGCAGCCCCAAAGGGGGCGCCTGCACCACATGGGGCACAGCAGGCACCAACCCGGCCGAACACTTGCGGGACAACCACTCCGAAACAAACGCATAGGCCGACCCGTGAATCTCAAAGGGCGATTGCGCAAAGACCGCATGGACCATGCTGGGCACCACCCGACTCACAATGCCATCAATCTCGCCACCCTTGATGGCATAGAAAAGATCCAGTTGCATCGCCTGGATAGACCTATCCACCTCAGCAAAGTGGTCATAGGCCACCAGTTCAAATGACTGGGCAAATCGCGCCACCACGGAGGCATCATTGCTGGTTGCCTGGCGGGGATAGAACACCACCGAACGGTTCCCCAGCAACGCCTCGTTGTAGTGGCAGTAGTCGTACAAAGCCACTTCACCACCACGCTCTGAGAGTTGATTGGCGTGGAAGGCAATGCGCAGCATCAACGGGCTCCCTTCCGGATCGGTAAGTGCTGCACCAAGGCCATCAATTGCTGGGCACGGCTGCACTGCGTATGCGCCTGCAACACCAAAGCCTGGCCGCAGGCGGCGATGCGCGCCGCCTGAACAGGGTGGCGCAACAACTGCAACAGCCTGCCAAACAGCTCCCAGCCATTGGCGTACAGCACGACCGATTCGCCATCCACAAACAACTGCTCGAGCCCCGCCGCCGCCGGCAAACGATTGGTCACCACACAACTGCCGCAGGCCGCCGCCTCAAACACGCGCCGGGTCACCTCCTGCCAGCGGGCGTACTGAAACGTGATCAAACCGCTGTTGTACAGCTGCGTGTTCTGCGCACCCGTGCAACGGCGGTTCACGAACCACGGACCCAAGAGGGCCTGGAGCCGCCGCGTGTAGCGCCGCCGGCCGGCGGTGGTCACGATCCGCCGCTGGCGCGGCACGGAGGCATCGGGATGAAACAGCGCCGTATCGGCCCAATGGGTGAACCACACGCAGTGGGCCCCCAGGGCCTGCCAATGGGCCACGCTGGCGGCATCGGGAGACAAGCTCAGGTCTGAGAGCTGCACCCGCACCGCATTGAGGTGGCGGGTCTGGGGTTCATCCCCCAGTTCATTCACCAGCAACAGATCGGTGCCCTGCCGGATCCGCAACAGTTCGCGCTCCAGGGCTTCACTGCGGCCGGCGTAAAACACCAGCAACACGCTGATCTGGCGGCGGTTCAGCTCGTCACAGCTGGGCAACACCACCTGGCTGGGATCGATGAACGGAACACTCCAGAGCTCCACCCCCTCGGCCCGCAGGGCCGCTGCGAACCCCCGTGGCAGGGTCCAGGCCCCGCTGGCCGGCTCAGGATCGTGGTATGCGAAACACCAGCGCATCACAGCTGCCACGAGCGGGCCAGGCCGCAGAAAGAGCCATGGCGGAACGGCGGCTCCCGCCAATGGCCACTGACGGCAGCCGCGGCCCCGACTGCACTGGCACGGTTGATGCGATGGTCGATCGCCAAACCAGCCAGGCCAGGACGACGCTGCTCCACCCGCTGCCAGGCCTCCAGCAGGGGCCGGCTCACCAGATAGGCACAGGCCGTGTTGGTGTACACCCCCGGCAGCAGCCACTCGATGGGGGCCCTCGCAGGCAAGGCCAAGGGCAAAGGCACCACCTGCTCCAGGGGGTAGCCACCGGCAAGATCGCAGAAGAGCTGGGGATAGCGCTGCAGCAGCGGCGGCAAGGCCTGAATCAACGCCTCAAGCCGCTGCAGCGACGCTGCCGTCACGGCCACGTCGTCTTCAAACACCAGAGCCGCATCCGCCCCCGCCTGCAGCGCCAACCGCCAGGCCTGCCCATGTTTGGCACTCACGATGGCCTCCACCTGAAGCTGCCGCCAGGCGGAGGCCAGCTGCTCCTCGGCGCAGCCCAGCAGCTGCCACAGCTGTTTCCAGCGCACCCAGGCCTCGCGGGCCAACAGCTCCGCTCGGCGCTGCGGCTGGCGCAAGCGCCGGTGGGCAAAATCCGCTGCCAACCTCGCCTGGTTGCCCCGCAACACCCACCAGCGCGCCCACCAGCCCGGGGGCAACGGCTGCAACGGCGGCTGCTCGCTGATGGCCGTGAGGGGGATCCCCAGCTGCTGCAACAGCAGCCCAATCGCCTGCCGCTCGGCGAGGCGAGCCGGGTCGTGGTGATGGATCAGGTAGGCCTGCAGCTGCGGCATCCGATCAGAAGGGGTTGCCACGCAGGTAACGCAGGCCAAACACCAGCTCCGTCTTCAGTTGCCGCAACCGCTGTTTGCAGGGCGGAGCCACCGGCCGCCGTGGCTGCCGCCGGGCCCGGCGATAGGCCAACAGGCTGATCCACCAGAAATGCAGGCGGCTGGTGAGGTTGCGGGCGAAAAAGTGGTGGTAGCTCACCGGTACCCCTTCGCAGCCAAAGGTGGTACCAACCCCGTACACGGGCGAGCTCCCCTCAAGGGGCCAGATCGGCGCGAAACGGGTGTGCAGGGGCCGAAACAGGATCGCCTCCAGGGACAGCGGTAACCGCCAGCAGATCTCCTCCCCCACATCGGAGCGGCCATTGATGCGCCAGGCCTGATCCCCCAGCGGCTCCAGCAGGCCCTGGGAGAAACAGCAATAGGAGGGTCCGGCAAACAGATGCTCCCCATTGCTGATGCAGTTGGTGCGCTGGGCGTTGCCACACAGGCCATGGCGCGCCGCCAGCACGAAACTCAACTGGATCGCCTGGCGGCTGAGGGGGAACGCATCCACATCAATCAGCAGGCAGAGGGCATCGCTGGGCAACAACCGCTGCAGCTGCCGCAGCATCACGCCATGCACCGAGAGCCGCCCATCCGGTTGCTCTGAGTCCGCTGCGAGCTGCGTGGTGAGCTGGAGATCACACGCCAACTGCAGCAGCAGCACCGGCGGCGGTGCCAGGGCCCGGATCAGGCGGTCGCGCCAATGGAACAGCCAGGAATTGGCAAGATCACGGGTTTGCACCGTGGCGATCACCAA
>JBIPLV010000065.1:0-11888 GCA_044369475.1 Cyanobium sp.
TGGGCCTGGTGCTGCTGCCTCAGCGGGTGTTGCAGCGTCCCCAGTTGCAGGGGGTGATCAGTCTGCATCTCGCCGCCGATGGTGGCCTGCATCTGTGGAATCAGCCCATCACCTCCAGCGAGCTCGAGCGCTTGCTGACGGCCCCCAACCTGCGGAGCCGGGCGGTGCGCCTGCGAATCGTGCCCAACCCCCACACCCCCTGGGGAGATGTACGCCGCCTGCTCGATCAGCTTGACCCCTTGCCCCTGTCCCTTGAGCTCCAGCTTCCTGCGCCTCACCCGTCTGCTGGCTGATCCACGTCTACTGGCTGATCCCCGCTTGCGCCGTTGGGGTCCTGCCCTGTTGGCCGCTCTGCTCTGCCAGCTGCTGGTGGTGCTGGCCGCGCCGCCCGTGGGGCCGCCCGATGCCCGCCGTTCCCGCCGTGCCGCCCTCGCCGACGACACGCCGAGCCTGCTGCGCTGGAGCCGCCCGTCGACCCTGGCCCCAGTGGCCAGCCTGCCGACGATTCCGTTGCAGGGGCTAGCGGCCCTGCCTCCTCCGCCACCCTCCTCCCTGCCCAACGGAGCCTTCGTGAGCGCTCCAGCCGCGGTCCCCACCGTGGCCCCAGCTGCGCGCCCCGGTGAGGCGGAGGGTGCTGGGCTGCCAGGCCAGCCGGGTGAGGCGTTTCGCCTGGCCCGGCTGGTGGCCCAAGCCCCGCGACCCAAGCAGGCTTCCGTTGCCGTGGTCGCGGTTCAGCGACGTCAGTGGTGGCTGCTCCCCGGTCAGGACAAGACCCTTCAAGCCCTCTGGGAGCGCGGCCAGGAGCAGGCTTCCCCCGCCGCCCTCGGCCCCATGCCGGAGGGGGTCGCCTTGCGTCAGGTTGCCGTCTCTGCCGCCGAGCCCCTGGCCCTCGCTGCGCTGCATGGCCGCTCCCTGCTCGATGGGGATCAGCTTTGGCTCCTGTGGCGACAAGGCGCCAGCCTTTGGATCCTGCGCGGCTCCCTGGAGAGCAACCCAAGGCCCTAACCGGCCCTTAAACCCGGGACTACCCGGCCTTTGCCTCTGGGTGCCGAGCCCTCCATAGCGTTCCATCAACCCAACGGCTTGCTCCGCGATGGTGTTCACACCTTCCCTTCAGCCGGGTCGCAGCGACAGCTTCCGTGACCTCCTCGAGACCAGCTACGAGAAGCGCAGCTTGGTGCATCTTGCGCCTGGCAGCCAGGTGCCCCTGCTGAAGCGCAGCGTGTGGGTGGTGGTGCGGGGCATGGTGAAGCTCTCCGCCATCACGATCCACGGCGAGGAGCTGCTGCTGGGTCTGGCCGGCCCGAACGAACCCTTCGGCGATCCGCTCACCAACGTGGAGGCCTATGCGGCCACCACCCTGGTGGATAGCGACCTGCTTTGCCTCAGCTGCGAGGAGCTTCAGCGCTCTCCCCACTTGGCGATGGGTTTGCTCCAGGGCATGGGGGCCCGCTACCGCCAGAGTGAAGCCTTGCTGGCGTTGCTGGGCCTTCGGCGAATCGAAGAGCGGGTGCGGGGCTTCCTTGAGTTGCTTGCCAACGATTATGGCCAGCCCTGTGACCAGGGCCTGCGCCTGCAGATCAAGCTCACCCACCAGGATCTGGCCAGTGCATTGAGCACCACCCGAGTCACCGTGACCCGCATCCTCGGCGCGCTGCGCGACGAGGGTTGGCTACAGATCGATAGCCAACGGCGTTTGGTCGTGAGTCATCTCCCTCAGCAGCGCCATTCGCATCGATGAGTCAGCCGTCGATTCGGCTGCTGCTGGTGCATTCCGATCCTGCTGCAGCCCATCGGCTCCGCCACGATCTCGCCGAGGCAGGGCTTGATGTGAGCCTTTGCAGCGATGCACACGACGCTGCCGAGCAGCTCGCCTCCCCCACAAATTGGGAGCTGCTGCTGCTCGATGCCAGCCTTGGTGCGCAGGCCGCAAGATTGTGCGCCCAGGTGCGGACGGTCGAGATGTCGATCCCGGTGCTGATGCTCTGCCCGGGCAGAAGCGAAGCCGATCGGGTGTGGGGCCTGGAGGTTGGTGCTGACGACGTTCTGCCCGCGCCCTTTGGCCTGGCGGAATGCGTGGCCCGCTGCCGGGCACTGGTGCGCCGTCACCAGCTCGGGCTGGAGGCCACCACCGAGCTGCGCTGCGGGGCGGTGACCATGCGAGTGGAGGAGCACCGGGTGTGCCGGGATGGCCACGAGGTGACCCTCTCCCCACGGGAATTTCGTCTGCTGAAGTTTTTTCTGGAACATCCGGGCCGGATCTGGAGCCGCGATGAGCTCCTGGGTCGTGTTTGGGGTGAGCACGAGGCCCTGGAATTCGACCCCAAAACGGTGGATGTGCATATCCGCTGGCTGCGCCTCAAGCTAGAGGCCGATCCGGCCCAACCAGCCCTCCTCACCACCGTGCGCGGCCAGGGGTATCGCTGTGGTTGAAGCCTCTTTGGTTGAAACAACCTTCTGGGGTTTCGAGCTCGCCGGCGACAATGGCGCCATGCAGCCGTCCTTGCTTGTCGTCGAAGACGACGAAACGATCCGCGAAACGATCCGCGATGCCCTCGAATTGGAGGGGTTTGCGGTGGAGGCCTGCGGCAACGGTCGCGATGCCTTGCAGTTGCTGCAGCGGGCGCCGGAGGGGCAGGGGTTTGCCCTGGTGGTGCTCGATCTGATGCTCCCTGGCCTGGGTGGTTTGGATGTTTGCCGTCAGCTGCGCCAGCACAGCAACCAGACCCCGATCCTGGTGGTGAGCGCCCGCGACACGGAAACCGATCGGGTGCTGGGCCTCGAGGTCGGCGCCGACGACTACCTGGTCAAGCCGTTTGGTATGCGGGAGTTGGTGGCCCGCTGCCGGGCCCTGCTGCGCCGCTCCTCCAGCCAAACCTCCCGGCCGCGGGTGCTCGAGCACGCCAACCTCTGCCTTTATCCGGAGGAATGCCGGGTCACCCGGGACGGCCTGGAGGTGAGCCTCTCGCCGAAGGAATACCGCCTGCTGGAGCTGTTCATGCAAAACCCCCGGCGGGTGTGGAGTCGCGATCAGCTGCTGGAGCAGCTCTGGGGCATCGATTACTTCGGCGACAGCAAAACCGTGGATGTGCACATCCGCTGGCTGCGCGAAAAGCTCGAGGACAATCCCTCGGCTCCCGTGCATCTGATCACCGTGCGCGGGTTTGGCTATCGCTTTGGTTAGGGCTTTCAACTGGTTGATGGGTCTCTGGCGTCGGCGTGGCCACTGGCGTCGCCCCCTGCCCCCGGCCCGGCAGCTGCTCAGCTGGATGGATTCGTCGGCCATCGGCTGGATTCTGCTCGAACCCAACGGCACCGTGGGCCACATCAACCCAAGGGCGGAGCGGATTCTCCAGCTCGATGCGGGCCGGCTGCTGGTCGGTCAGCCCTTTGCGGAGATCTGTGCCGATCCCGGTTTGGCCAGCAGCATTCGGATCGCCCGCCGCCAGGATCGCCCCCAGCGCTTGGAGTGGCACTCCGGCGGCCAAGACCTCGACGTGATGGTGGTGCCAGGCCGCGACGGCTGGCTGGGCGTGCAACTGCAGAGTCGCCGCTCCCTCGATGCCCAGCTGGAGCAGCAGGAGCGCTGGGTGAGCGATGTGGCGCATGAACTGAAAACGCCCCTCACGGCCCTGCTGCTGGTGGGCGACAGCCTTGCCGCCCAGGTCAACAGCCAGAACGCCCGGCTGGTGGAGCGCTTGCAGCGGGAATTGTTGCGGCTGCAGGAGTTGGTGGGTGATCTGCTCGAGCTCTCCCGCCTCGAGAACACGCTGCCGGGCACGGGGCAGCGGGCGAGCGTGGTGGATCTGCCCCAGCTGGTGGAGCAGGTGTGGGCCAACCTGCGTCCCCTCGCCGATCCGCGTCACATCAGCCTGGCGCTGGAGGCACCCGCTGCCCTGCAGCTCTATGGCGATGGCTCCCGCCTGCACCGGGCCCTGCTCAATCTGTTCGACAACGCCCTGCGTTACAGCCCGGATGGCGGCGAGCTGCGGGTGAGCCTCGACAGCCGCGGCGACTGGTGTCAGTTGAGCGTGGCCGACCAGGGCCCAGGCCTCAGTGAGGACGATCTGGCCCATCTGTTTGAGCGCTTTTACCGGGGGGACCCCGCCCGGGCCCGCACCCAACGCATCGGCAGTGGCCTAGGACTCTCGATCGTGCAGCAGATTGCCGTGACCCACGGCGGTCGCATCCAGGCCAGCAATCGCCCCGAGGGAGGGGCTTTGCTGGAATTGATCCTGCCAGGGGTCGTGCGGCCTGGCGGGGCTGGCTAACGTTGGTCCGGCTGTTTGGTGGTGATGCACTTCTGGGCTCCTGAGATCGATCCCTCCCATCCGATGGATTGCACCCAGGCCGAGCGCTACGCCCTCCAGCGTCTCAACGATGGGTCCTTTGTGTCCATTGCCGGCGAGGATCAGCGTCTGGTGGATGTGGGCAGCACCAGCGAAGCATTTCTCTTCCATACCCATGAGGCAGCGCTACGGGCGGCCACCGAGCTCAACCACACTGGGCGCGGCCCGCTGGATGTGGTGAAAGTCGAGTGGGAGCCAGCCTGATCAGGTTTCAGGGGCCCCGGTGGAGCGATCCTGGGGGGAGTTGGGTCTGGCGGCATGTCACGGTTCGGGGAGCTGCTGCGGGCGGCGAACAACCTCAAATTGCTGGCGGCGATCGGTCGCAGCGGCGGTGATCTGAGCTCGGTCGCGGATCTGGTCGACAACATGATCGACAGTCCCCAGATGCTGGATTCGGTGCGCCGTTTTCGGGCTGTGCCAGGGGGCGCAGCCATGCTCGACCAGCGCTATCCCCCGCTCCAGCCAGACGTCGACCAGCTGATCCAGCTGCCCGAGGGCAGCCTGGGCCGCAGCTATGCGGAGCTGATTCGCCAGCTCAACTACGACCCTGAATTCTTCCGGCCCCGGCCCACCACCACCGAAGCCCAGTGGCTTACCCAGCGGGTCGCCACCACCCACGACATCCACCACGTGGTGAGTGGCTTTGGCACCATGCCTGCGGGCGAGAGCGGCGTGCTGGCGATCACCGCCGCCCAGATCGGTTTCCCGGCCTACGTGTTGCTCACCACCGCCGGGCAGCTGGCCAGCTTCCGCTTTCAGATTGAGCGCTTTGAAGGGCTGAGCCAGGCGGTGGCCCATGGCATGGCGATTGGGCGCCAGGCCCAGTGCCTGGTGGCGGCCCGTTGGGAGGAGGGCTGGGATCGCCCCATCAGCGCATGGCGCGAGGAGCTCGGCATCCGCGACCCCGCCAATGCAGAGGTTTATGGCCTGGGCGCCAGCTATTCCTAGGCTGCGGGCAAAGAACGGCCGCCCCAATCGGATGACCAGCATCTACGCCGATAACAGCCTCACCATCGGCAAAACCCCCCTGGTCCAGCTCCATCGCGTCACCGAGGGCTGTCAGGCGCGGGTGCTGGCCAAGATTGAGGGCCGCAACCCCGCCTTCTCGGTGAAGTGCCGCATCGGTGCCGCCATGATCTGGCGGGCGGAACAGGAGGGCCTACTGGGCCCCGGCAAGGAGTTGGTGGAGCCCACCAGTGGCAACACGGGCATCGCCCTGGCCTTCGTGGCGGCGGCCAAGGGAATCCCACTCACGCTCACCATGCCGGAAACCATGAGCCTGGAGCGCCGCAAGCTGCTCACCGCCTACGGCGCCCACCTGGTGCTCACCGAAGGACGGATGGGCATGCCCGGTGCCATCGGCACTGCCAAGGAGATGGCGGCCTCCGACCCCGACCGCTATGTGCTGCTGCAGCAGTTTTCCAATCCAGCCAACCCCCAGATTCATCACGACACAACGGGCCCCGAGATCTGGACCGATACCGAAGGGAAGGTGGATGTGCTGGTGGCGGGCGTCGGCACCGGTGGCACGATCACGGGCGTGAGTCGTTACATCAAGGGCACCCTGGGCCAGCCGTTGGTGTCGGTGGCGGTGGAGCCCACCAACAGTCCGGTGATCTCCCAGGCCAAGGCGGGCCAGGAGCTCAAGCCGGGTCCCCACAAGATCCAGGGCATTGGTGCCGGGTTTGTGCCCGCCAACCTCGAGCTCGATCTGGTGGATCGGGTGGAGACGGTGAGCGACGAGGAGGCGGTGGCGATGGCCCGCCGGCTGATGAAGGAGGAGGGAATTCTGGCCGGGATCTCCTGCGGCGCGGCCACGACCGCTGCCCTGCGTCTGGCCCGGGAGGATGCCTACGCCGGCAAGACGATCGTTGTGGTGCTGCCCGATTCCGGTGAGCGCTATCTCAGTTCGGTGTTGTTTGAAGGCGTCTTCGACGAGAAAGGGCTGGCCGCTGGCTGAACCCCGCTTTATAACGACCCTGGCCTGTGGTGCTTGGTGTTTTGGCAGACGTGGAGGTTCAGACGATCAGCCCAGACGTTCAGCCGCTCACCCCAGAGGTCGCTCTTGATTGCGATGGAGCCCTTGGGCTGGAGCCCGCTCCGGAACCCCCCACGCTGGACATCCCGGTGGCTACCGCGGCGCCGCTGGCCCCATCTGAACCGGGAGCCAGCACGGTGCTGGGGTTGCCGCTGCAGTTTCTCAACCAGCTGCTGCAGAAGCTCGGGGCCACGCCGCTGGAGTCGCTGGCTGATCTGGTGCCGGCGCTCCAGATCCTGGCCCTGGCGGTGCTCGCCGGCATTGCCCTCAAGCTCACCGGCGCCACCCTGGGAGCCATCAACGAGATCCCTCTGGTGGGCGGTCTGCTGGAGCTGGTGGGGCTGGTGGCCCTGCTCAACAGCCTGGCCCGCAACGCCTTCAAGCAACAGCAGCGGGCGGAGCTGCTGGATCGGATTCGCAAACTCCGCAAGGATTTGCTGGGGTGATGGTTTGGGTGGCGGCCGGGCTCAGGTGATCTGATCGGCCTCCCAGTCGGTAGGGCCGATCACAAACAACACATCCCCCTGCTGAAACGCCAGCTCGCCAGGGGGATTGCCGATCGCTTCCCCCTCGCGCGTCACGGCCAGCACGTTGACGCCGTACTCCTCCCGCAGGCGACTGGTGGCGATGGTGGCTCCTAGCAGGGGAGAACGGGACCCCAACCGCAGGCTGTGGGTGGCCAGATTGGGCACGGCGATCCGCAGGTCGTGCACCGCAGTGGCCTCCTTGGCCAGGCCCCGCGTCATGCGGCGCCAGTCGCCCCGCACGTCGCCGATCAAGGCCTTGATGTCTTCACGGGGCACCAGCATCCGCGCCAGCACCCGGGAAAACACCTCGATCGACACCTCCAGTTCATCGGCGATCACCTCATCGGCGCCAAGGGCCATCAGCGGTTCCACCTCCCGCAGGTAGCGGCTGCGCACCAGGATGTAGGCGTTCGGGGAGAACCGCCGGCAGAGCTCCACCACCCGCCTCGCTCCGGCCGGATCATCGATCACCACAACGATGGCGCGGGCCCGATCGGCATGCACCAGCTCAAGAATCGGTGGCTGGCTGGCGTCGCCATAGTGGATCGGTTCCCCCTGGTCCCGGGCTTCCTTGACGATGCCGGCGTTCACCTCCACCACCGCATAGGGCACGTTGCTGCGGCGGGCGGTGTGGGCCAGGTTGCGGCCGGTCACGCCGAATCCCACGATCAGGATGTGCCCGTTGTAGGCCTCGCTGGCCGGTGGGGCGTCCTCCTGCAGCTGACCCCGCAGCAGCCGCCCCTGCTGCAGCCGCTGCAGGGGAGTGCGCGCCAACCACTCCGCCAGGGACGGCCCACTGGCCACCAGGAAAGGGGTGGCGATCATGCTGAGCACGGCCACATCCAGCACGGTCTGGAAGATGTCCTGGCTGAGCAGGCCCGCCGTCACCCCGGCCTTGGAGGCCACCAGGGAAAACTCCCCCACCTGGCCAAGGGCCATGCCGGCCAGCACCGCGTTGCGCAGGGGCAGGCCCACGTGCAGGGCGGCGATTGCCCCCACCAGCGGTTTGATCGCCACCACCCCCAGGGTGAGCAGCAGGATCCGCACGGGATGCTCCAGCAGAAACTGAACGTTCAACAGCATCCCGATCGACACGAAGAACAGGCTCATCAGCACGTCGCGGAAGGGCAGCATCACCGCCACCGCCTGGTGGGAGTAATCCGATTCCGACAGGATGAAGCCCGCCAGGAAGGCACCCAGGGCCAGCGACAGCCCCAGTGACTGGGTGAGCACGGCGATGCCCACGCAGAGCATGAACACCCCCAGCAGGAAGGCCTCCGAGCTGCGGGTGCGGGTGATGCGCTCCAGCACGAAGGGCACCAGCCAGCGGTAGGCGCAGAAGCCAAAGACCCCCACCAGGGCCACCTTGCCCAGCAGCAGGCCCATGGCCCCCAGCCCGGATCCGCCGGAGCTGCCCGCCAGCAGGGGGGCCATCAGCATCACCGGCACCACGCCGATGTCCTGGTAGATCAGGGTCGAGAGCACCGAGCGGCCGTGGGGTGTGTCCAGCTCGGCCCGCTCCTGCAGCATCCGCAGCACGATTGCCGTGCTGGAGAGGGCGGCGACGAACCCGAGGTAGAGGGCCTGCTGGCCGCTCAGGCCCGTGGGCAGCAGCACGCCGGTCACCACGGCGGCCGTGCCGAAGAACTGCACGCTGCCGCCCACCGTGAAGAAGCGCTGCAGCCGCGCCAGATCGGCAACGGAGATCTCCAGTCCGATCACGAACAGCAGCAGCACCACGCCGATTTCGGCCAGCAGTTCGATCTCATGCACGTTGCGCACCAGGCCGAGCAGCTCGGGCCCCGCCAGCACACCGCCCACCAGCAGGCCGATGGCGGTGGGCAAGCGCAGGCGATGGCACACCAGTGCGGCCAGCACCGCCAGCCCGAAGATCACAACCAGGTCGATCAGCAGGCTGAGCATGGTGTTCGGGGCATGGCAGGTTGGCGCTTAAGGCTTTGCCCAGCCAGCGCCAACCTGCCCATGATGCAGTTCAGTGCTGCTGTAGGTGATCCGTGCTGCTGTCCGCCAGCCAGCCGATCTGGACCCTCCCGGCGGAAGCGGTGGCGGCGGCGCTGCAGAGCACACCCCAGGGCCTGAGTCACCCCGAGGCCCAGCGGCGTTTGGAGCGGTTTGGCGCCAATCGCCTCCCGAGCCTGCGCCGCCGTCCCCTGCTGCTGCGGTTCATCGACCAGCTGGTGCACTTCATGGCCCTGCTGCTCTGGGTGGCCGGTGCCCTGGCCTTTGCCGCCGGCACCCCGCAGCTCGGCTGGGCCATCTGGGCCGTGGTGCTGATCAATGGCTTGTTTTCCTTCTGGCAGGACTACCAGGCCGAGCGCACCCTGGCGGCGCTGAAGCGCTCCCTGCCCCGCCAGGTGCGTCTCTGGCGCGATGGCGTGCTCACGGAGCTCTCCGCCGAAGCGTTGGTGCCCGGCGACCGGATCCTGCTGGAGGAGGGGGACCAGGTGCCCGCCGATGCCCGCCTGATCCGTGCCGTGGAGTTGAGCCTGGATCTTTCCGTGCTCACCGGTGAATCGCTGCCGGTGGCCCGCCATGCCGATCCCATCCACGCTCCAACCATCGACAAGGCGGCCCTGATCCCGACCCGGGAGCGGGCCAATCTGGCCCTGGCGGGCACCACCGTTGCCAGTGGTCGCGCCGAAGCCATCGTGTATGGCACTGGCGGTGAAACCGAGTTTGGCCATGTGGCCCACCTCACGGCCGTCACGCCTCGAGGCGTCAGCACCCTCGAGGAGCAGGTGGGCCACATCGTGCGCACCATCACCGGCATCGCCTTGGCGATGGGGCTGATCACCTTCAGCCTCAGCCTCTTGTTTGTGGGGATGGGGCCGCTGGAGAGCCTGGTGTTTGCGGTGGGGATCATCGTGGCCAACGTGCCCGAGGGGCTGCTGCCCACCGTCACCCTCGCCCTGGCGATCAACGTGCAGCGCATGGCCAGCCAGAAGGCCCTGGTGAGGCGGCTCTCGGCCGTGGAAACCCTCGGCTCGGTGAGTGTGATCTGCAGCGACAAAACCGGCACCCTCACCTGCAACCGCATGGCGGTGGAGGCCACCTGGTTGCCGGAGTCCAGCGGGCGGCTGAAGTCGGATCAGGCAGCAGAAGAGGAGCTGTTGCGCGGCGCCTGTCTCTGCTCCAATGCCCGTCTCGATCGCAGCGGCGAAACTGTGCGGGCGATCGGCGATCCCACCGAGGCGGCTCTGCTGATGGCGGCTCTGGCCAGGGATCTCAGCCTCGATACCCTGCAGCAGCGCCATCCCCGCCGGCGCGAGGTGCCGTTCGATTCTCATCGGCGCCGCATGAGCGTGATCGTGGAGGTGGATGGCGGCCCCGATGGCCATGCCAATGGCGGCCTCGAGCTGATCACCAAGGGGGCACCGCTGGAGCTGCTGACCCATTGCGGCCCTGAGGGGCGAGCGGCGGCGGTCGCCGCCAACGACGCATTGGCGGCTCGCGGCTACCGCGTCATCGCCGTGGCCCGGCGCTGGCTCGATCCGTCACTGCTTTCAGCCCCGGCCGACCAGCTCGAACAGGAGCTCACCCTGGTGGGCCTGCTGGGTCTTTACGACCCGCCCCGGCCGGAGGTGCCCGAGGCCATCCGCCAGTGCCACCAGGCCGGCATCAAGGTCACGATGGTGACGGGCGACTACGGTCTCACGGCCCAGGCGATCGCCCGCCAGATCGGGCTGCTGGATCCGTCCGCCAACGGTGCCAGCAACCCCGCCTACGCCGACCCGGTGCGGGTCATTGAGGGAGACCATCTTGATCGCATCAGCGATGTGCAGTTGCGGCAGCTGCTCAAGTACCGCAACCGGCTGGTGTTCGCCCGCATGGCACCGGAGCAGAAGCTGCGGTTGGTGCAGGCCTACCGCTCCCTAGGGGAGGTGGTGGCGGTCACCGGTGATGGCGTCAACGATGCGCCGGCGTTGCGGGCCGCCGATGTGGGCGTGGCGATGGGGTTGGTGGGCACCGATGTGGCTCGAGAGGCCGCTGATGTGGTGCTGCTCGACGACAATTTCGCCACGATCGTCACGGCGGTGCGCTTTGGCCGCGGCGTGGTGGCCAACATCCGCAAGTTTCTGCCCTACGTGCTGGCCAGCAACGTGGCGGAGATGACGCCCTTCCTGGCGATGGTGGCCTTCCAGATTCCGGCGGCACTCACGGTGCTGCAAATCCTGGCGGTGGATCTCGGCACCGATCTGCTACCTGCCTTGGGGCTGGGTGCCGAGCCGCCCGAATCGGGCTTGATGCACCAGCCGCCCCGACGCCGCAGCGCCCCGCTGCTGGATCGTTCCTTGATGGTGCGGGCCTATCTGGTGCTGGGGCTGGCAGAAGCGGTGGTGGCGATGGCGGCCTATCTGCTCACCTGGCGCTTCCACGGGGTGGGCTGGGCGGAGCTGCGCCAGGCAGCGCCTTTGCTGTTGCATGGCCAGGCGGGCCCCATCCTGACCGGCATTCAGCATCAGGCCTCGAGTGTGGCCTTCACCTGCATTGTGGCCGGTCAGATCGGTGCGGCGATGGCTTGCCGCAACGAGCGGCACTCCGCTTTTGTGGATCTGATGCGCCGCGGCTGGCGCAGCAACCGGCTGCTCTGGCTAGGGGTGGCGGTGGAAATCGGCTTCACCGCCCTGCTGCTCGGATGGCCTCCCTTGACCCGGATGGTTGCCATGGCCCCGCTCGATAGCCGGGCCCTGCCGTTGATCCTGCTGGCGCCTCTGCTGGTGATGGTTGCGGACGATCTGCGCAAGCGGCGGTTGGCCGCTTCACCGGGTATCTCGTTCGGCAATTAGCTCGCCAATTAGTTCGGCAATTAGTTCGGCATCGTGACAAACTCCTCGGCCACCGAGGGGTGCAGGGCCATGGTGCGGTCGAAATCGGCCTTGGTGGCGCCCATGCCGATGGCGATTGCCGCCATCTGAATGATCTCGGCGGCGTGCTCACCCACCATGTGGCAGC
>JBIPLV010000178.1:0-3379 GCA_044369475.1 Cyanobium sp.
CAACGCCCTCAAGGCCAAGGAGCTGTTCACCAAGGATGTGAACTACATCGTGCGCGGCGGCGATGCGGTGATCGTCGATGAATTCACCGGCCGGGTGATGCCGGGCCGCCGCTGGAGCGATGGCCTGCACCAGGCGATCGAGGCCAAGGAGCAGCTGGAGATCCAGCCCGAAACCCAAACCCTCGCCTCGATCACCTACCAAAACTTCTTCCTGCTCTACCCGCGCCTGGCCGGCATGACCGGCACCGCCAAAACCGAGGAAGTGGAGTTCGAGAAGACCTACAAACTCGAGGTCACGATCGTGCCCACCAACCGGGTGCGCTCCCGGGCCGACTGGACCGATCAGGTGTACAAAACCGAAACAGCCAAGTGGCGTGCCGTCGCCCTGGAAACCGCCGAGGTGCACCAGAGCGGCAGGCCGGTGCTGGTGGGCACCACCAGCGTGGAGAAGTCGGAGCTGCTCAGCGCCCTGCTGGCCGAGCAAGACATCCCCCACAACCTGCTCAACGCCAAGCCAGAAAACGTGGAGCGGGAAGCTGAGATCGTGGCCCAGGCAGGCCGGGCCGGCGCCGTGACGATCGCCACCAACATGGCCGGCCGTGGCACCGACATCATCCTCGGCGGCAACAGCGACTACATGGCCCGCCTCAAGCTGCGCGAGGTGCTGCTGCCCAAGCTGGTGCGGCCTGAAAACGAGCACCGGCCAATCCCTTCGGCCAAGGCCAGCCGCGACGCCCGCGCCCTCGGCAACCTCTACCCCTGCACCCTCACCGAGGCCACCGAGCAGGCTTTGGTCAGCCTCGCCAAAGCCCTGGTGGCCGCCTGGGGCGACCGCAGCATCACCCTGCTGGAGCTCGAAGACCGCATCGCCCAGGCGGCCGAGAAGGCCCCCACAGACGATCCCCAGGTGCAGACCCTGCGCGACTGCATCGCCCAGGTGAAGGGGGAATACGACGCCGTGGTGAAGCAAAACGAGCAGCAGGTGCGCGAAGCCGGCGGCCTGCATGTGATCGGCACCGAGCGCCATGAATCCCGCCGCGTCGACAATCAACTCCGCGGCCGCGCCGGCCGCCAGGGTGACCCGGGCTCCACCCGGTTCTTCCTCTCGCTGGAAGACAACCTGCTGCGCATCTTCGGCGGCGACCGGGTGGCCGGCCTGATGAATGCCTTCCGGGTGGAGGAAGACATGCCGATCGAATCGGGCATGCTCACCCGCTCACTGGAAGGGGCCCAGAAGAAGGTGGAAACGTACTACTACGACATCCGCAAGCAGGTGTTCGAGTACGACGAGGTGATGAACAACCAGCGCAAGGCCGTGTATGCCGAGCGGCGCCGCGTGCTGGAGGGCCGCGAACTCAAGGCCCAGGTGATTGGCTATGGCGAGCGCACGGTGGACGACATCGTGGAGGCCTACGTGAACCCCGATCTGCCCCCCGAGGAGTGGGATCTCACCCGCCTGGTGGACAAAACCAAGGAGTTCATCTACCTGCTGGAAGATCTCACCCCGGATCAGCTGCAAGGGCTGGGGGTTGAGGAGCTCAAAGCCTTCCTGCAGGAGCAGCTGCGCAACGCCTACGACATCAAGGAGGGGCAGATCGAGCAGCAGCGCCCCGGGCTGATGCGCGAAGCCGAGCGCTACTTCATCCTCCAGCAGATCGACACGCTCTGGCGCGAGCACCTGCAAGCGATGGATGCTCTGCGCGAATCGGTGGGCCTGCGCGGCTACGGCCAAAAGGATCCGCTGATCGAATACAAAAACGAGGGCTACGACATGTTCCTCGAGATGATGACGCAGATGCGCCGCAACGTGATCTACTCAATGTTCATGTTCCAGCCGGCGCCTGCTCCGCAGGGGGCGACGGCTTGAGCGTCCTGATCACCCCAGGAGCCAGGTTGCGACAAGTTGGCGCTGGATTTTGTCGTGGATGGCGACAAGACCTGGAGCGCCAGCCTGGGTAGAATCAGGGTTGATTTCTACCCAGGTTGCGCCATGGGCATGAACATCAAGGACCCGGAGGTGCACGCCATGGCGCGGGAGCTGGCCGCCCGGCGCTCCACCAGCGTCACCGATGCCGTGCGCCAGGCGCTGCGGGCGGAGCTGGAGCGGGCGGGCCGCGAGTCTGAAGAACAGGCCGTGCGGGCTCGCAAGCAGCGGGTGCGGGAGCTGCTCGAGCGCTTCAACCGGCTTCCCTGGCCGGAAGGGGTGACCAGCAAGGAGCTGCAGGATGCGCTCTACGACGACCACGGTCTGCCTGTCTGAGCCTCCCCTGATGGTTGTCGACACATCGGCCCTGGTGGCCATCCTCAAGGTGGAGGTTGATGCGGCGGAGCTGCTCCTTTGTCTCAGCGAGGCCCCAAGCGCGGTGATCAGCACCGCCACCCTGCTCGAAGCCCAGATGGTGGTGTGCAGCCATCTGGGCGAGGAGGTGGGCCTGCCGGAACTGGAGTTGCTGTTGAGCCGCGCCAATGTGCAGACAGTGGCCTTCGAGCTGTCCCATCTCCACTGGGCTCTGCAGGGCTGGCGCCAGTTCGGCAAGGGCCGCCACCGGGAGGGCCTGAACCTGGGCGATTGCTTCAGCTATGGCCTGGCCATGGCGCTCGATGTGCCGCTGCTGTTCAAGGGCAGCGACTTTGCCCACACCGACGTGAAGGTCGCCCTGTGAAGGCAGCGCTCAGCGCGTGCTCCCCGGGTTGTCCCCCAGGAATTCCAGGATTTCGCGGTCCTTGAGGTTTTGGGCGGCGCCGGCGCAGGATTCGAGCAGAGGGCGGCCGGCGGCGAGTTCGCGCAGGCACCCCTGGGTGCGGGCCAGCTCCATTTCCAACACGTCGATGCGCTCCATCAGGTTGCGGATCACGTCGGCTTCGGCATCGGGCAGGGCTGAGTGGGCCAGGGGGTCGATGCGAACCCCCGATTGGTGGATCACCCGGCCGGGGATGCCCACCACCGTGCTGTCGGCCGCCACGTCGCGCAGCAGCACCGAGCCCGCACCAATGCGGGTGTTGGCGCCCACGGTGATCGCCCCCAGCACCTTGGCTCCGGCGCCCACCACCACGTTTTCCTCGAGGCTGGGGTGCCGTTTGCCGTGGGCCTTGCCGGTGCCCCCCAGGGTGACGCCCTGATACAGCAGGCAGCGGTTGCCGATCACGGCTGTTTCACCGATCACCACGCCCATGCCGTGGTCGATGAACACGCCGTGGCCGATGCGCGCCCCCGGGTGGATTTCGATGCCCGTCAGCAGCCGGCCCAGCTGGCTCAACAGCCGTGCCGTGAGCGGCAGCAGGGGCAGCTTCCCGTTCCACAGCCAATGGCTGAACCGGTGCAGCGTTAGGGCATGCAGGCCCGGGTAGCACAGCAGGATCTCCAGCGTGCCCCGGGCCG
>JBIPLV010000362.1:0-3378 GCA_044369475.1 Cyanobium sp.
GAGGAGATGTAACGCGCATAGCGCTGCTGCCATTTCCAGCGCAAGGTTGTTTCTGCGTGCTGGGCCTTGACCGTTTGAATGCCAGTCAGCGATTCAACCATCAGGGAGCTGGCAGCCGCGTTGGCTTCGGCAGCGATGCGCAGCTGGCGCTTGATGATCGGCGAGACCACATAGATGAGCGCCAGATAGAGAGGCACAACGGCCAGACTCACCGCAGTGAGCATACCGCTGTAGCTGATCAGCACGAAGAAATAAAGCACCCCGAAGATCACATCCAGAATCAGGGTGAGAGCCGTTCCGGTGAGAAACCCTCGGATCGTGCCGAGCTCGGCAATTCGGGTCGAGATCTCACCCACCGGGCGGTTGTCGAAATAGCCCAGGGGCAACTTGAACAGATGGGTGAGAATATTGCCCGATGTGGCGATGTCGATCCTGTTGGTGGTGTCGGTAAAAAGAAAAGTGCGGATCAGGTTGAGCAGATTGGAGATCACGCTGCAACCGATCAACAGCACACCGAGGAAACCAAGGGTGTTGAAATTCTGCTGGCCGATCACCTTGTCGATGATCTGCTGAATGATCAGCGGCTGGGCCAGGGCGAAGATGTTGATGAACAACGACGCCACAAACACCAGAATCAACGAACGCCGGTAGCGCTGCAGAAACGGGAAGAAATAGGTGATGTCAAAGCGCTTGGTGGCGCTGCCGGCGCGGCGGCTCAGGGTGACGGCGCGCAGCACGGGCTGCTGAGCCGCCAGGGTGTCGAGGGGCAGCCAGCGCTCTCCCTCCTGGGGATCGATCACGCGGATGGCACCCTGCCGCTGGCCGCTCACCAGCACCAGGCCATCGCCATCGGGCAGCTCGAGCAGGGCCGGCAGAGCCAAGCGTGGTAAATGGGCGGCCGGCAGCTGCATCAGCACGGCATTGAGTCCCAGGCCGTCGCTGATCTGCCCCAGCACCTCGAGGCTGGGGGCGGGGCGCTCGCCCAGCATGCCCTTGAGCATGCGGTCGACCACATCCCGCCTAAACGGCACCCGCAGCACCTCGCAGACCATCTGCAGCAGGGCCAGGCCCTGCTCCACGGCGCTGGTGCCCAGAATCGGGCGCACCCGCAGGCCTTCGCGATCGCGGCTGGGCCGGGCGTCTTCGGCTGCGATGGCAGCGGCCAGCAGGGCCTCACCATCGGGGTTCTGCCAGTCGGGAACCGCCTCGAGCACGGCTTCTGGGGCCATGGGGGCTGCAGACATGGCAGCCTCGGGCGTGGCGGCTGCGGCCCTGGGCTCGAGCAGCACCTCTTCGAGCGCTGCCCTGGGGAAGCCGATCAGTCGCAGTCCCTGCGGGGCCCGCGCCAGGGCCTGGGCCAGCTGGTCATGGCTGAATCCAGCCGCAGCAGGGGGGTCCTGATCGGGCAGCAAGCGTTCGGGGTTGGCCAGCAGCCAGCTGATCGGCCCATCGGCGGGCAGGGCGTTGAGGTCGTCGGCACGCAGCAGCTCCTGGGTCTGCAGCCCCGGCTGCAGCTGGTCGATCAGATCCAGCAGGGTGCGGTCCTGCAGGGGGCGCCGCGCCAGGGCGGGGCGCAGGGCCGCATAAAGGTCCTCGCGCTGGGGGTGAGACGCCAACCAGCCAGCCATGGCCGGTTGTTGCTGCCACCAGCGCTGCCACAGCTCGACGGGCACCGCCAGGAGCTTGGTGGGCTCGGTGGTCCGACAGGTGACCGCAGCCACATCCTGCAGGCCACTCCACAGCCCCCACCATTCGCCGCTGTGCAGCCGCCGCACCGTGAAGGGTTCACCCTGCCAGTCGCGCCCGGTGAGGCGCAGACCGCCCTCGACCACCAGGCACACGTAGCCGAAGGGCACCCCCTCACGGGCCAGTTCATAACCCAGATCAAACTGCCAGGCCTGCACCTGCTCTTCGCTGGTGGCCAGCAGGGCGGGGTCAGCGCGATCGAAGGGCGGGGCCTCCAGCAGCAACCGCACGCGGGACGAAAGCGACACGGTCATGACGGGGGCAAGTACTCCATCGGCTCGATACTCTCACCCGCCAGGAGCGCCGCAACCTGACGCTGCAGCCAATCAGCGTAGAGCTCTTCGAGCATCTGGACCTGCAGCGCCTCGTCGAGCCGGGTGGTGATGCGGGTGTCGAGCCGCAGCAGCACGTGCATGTCGCCGATCGGGAAGGGCCCGATCAGGTCACCCTCATTGGCCTGCTCGAGGCGGCTGTTGAGCTCGGGATGGCCCACATCGGGTGAGATCGGACCGATGCGCCCCCCCTGGGCGCTTTCGGGACCTTCCGAATAGCGGATCGCCGCAGCGGCGAAGTCGATGTCCCCCTCGCGAATCGCCAGGGCCAGCTCCTCGACCCGGCTGCAGTCGCGGCAGCGCAGCAGCGAGTAAATGATGCGGTCGCGCTGACGCTTGGTGCGGGTGAAGTGCTCGTCGATCTGCAGGCTGAACTGGGCGGCCTTGAAGCGCTGCAGCCGCTCAGCGGCGGTGGCGGCATAGGCGGCGTCCTCAGGGGTTTCGCCTGGGCCGGGCTGATGGGCCTCCAGCAGCGCGGCCTCGCGCTCGGGCTCGAGCGGCACCAGGGCACAGATCTGGGCCTCAATCCAGGCCTGCAGCAGCTGCACGGCGCGGCCGCTGCGGCGCAGCAGCTGCCAGCTGATCTCGTCGGCGGGTGGCGCCCAGGTCCAGCGGTTGATCGCATCAAGCTGCGGAGCCGCGAGCTGATCAGAACGTTCGCTCAAGTCGGGGGCCACAACACGGCAAGAGGTGCCATTGTGCCGCAGGCGAGCCCACAGCAATCGGCAAGAGCCATGGGGTCTGAACTGCGACTGCCTGACTTTGTGGTGATCGGTGCCCAGAAGGCCGGCACCACCTCGTTGCACGCAGCCCTGGCGCAGCACCCGCAGGTGTTTCTGCCCACCACCAAGGAACTGCACTACTTCAGCAGCGGCTTTGACCAGCCCCTGGCCAGCTATGGGGCCCACTTCGGCCCGGCCAAGGCCGAACAGGTGTGTGGTGAAGCGACGCCCTACTACCTGTTTCACCCTGCCGCACCCCAGCGGCTGGCCGCCTGCCTACCCAAGGCCCGGCTGATCGTGCTGCTGCGGGACCCGGTGGCCCGCAGCCTGTCGCACTACTTTCACGCCATTCGCCGCGGCAACGAAACCCTTCCCCTGGAGGCAGCTCTGGCGGCCGAACCCGAACGATTGGCCGGGGCCGAAGCCGTGCTGCAGCTCCCCGGCGGGGCGCACCGGGCGCACCAGACCCAGAGCTACCTGGCCCGCAGCCGCTACGACCAGCAGCTGCCGCGGTTTGCGGCCTGGCAACAGGCCGGGCGGCTTCTGATCTTGCGCAGCGAAGACCTGTTCAACCAGGC
>JBIPLV010000419.1:0-3374 GCA_044369475.1 Cyanobium sp.
TGGCTTTACCTATTCGTATGACACTGCGTTCCAATCGGTGGCAACGGGTGACATTAAGTGGCGCTTTGGTTCAAAGGGTTATGGCTCGCCCAAGAAGCAAAAGCCGCCTGTGATGCCTGCCTTACAGGCTTTATCTCAGACGCCAGCCAATCGCGATGTGCGGGTGCACGATTCGTGCACGATGCCGCGATTGTAAAGTCAGGTCGATAGTTGAAAAGTACGCGGAACAGGGGCTATCAGCCTAACCCCAAAAGCCCCCTGCATCCACAGGGGTTTTTATTTATCTAAACATCCCCAGAATCTTCAAAACAGCATCCAATACCTGGCACCATTTGCCCGCCATTAGCAATAGCTAGTGACTCAATTAATAGCGGCAAACAATGTTAGTTGGTGGCACTAGCAGCTCCTTTCAGTCGTAATGCTTTTTGCGGGAGCAGTCGCTAATGAGCGGCATTGCGTAATCGCAGTTGCGACGAGATAATCCATGTGGTCGCCTGTGTGCCTGTGACGGGGCCTGTTTACTCAGCTCAAGTACGTAACCGTGCTTTGGCATTACGTGATGAAGGCAGGAATGCTGTTGAGGTTGCGGAGATTATTGGAAAGGGGCTGAATGCAACTACTGTTAGGAACTGGTTTAGGACTCACGACAAAGGTCTTACCCTTCAAGCACAAAGGGGCCCTAAATCGTTTGACCATACTGGCATTACTTACGGGGATCTGACCGTCATCAAGTTGATCGGACGTGTGCCGCAGTATGGGAAGATGAGGGATTCTGGCGAGACAATTCCTCTTTGGGAGTTGAAGTGCACCTGTGGTGCAACAGTTCATCAGACGGGGATCGTGCTTAACCAATACAAACGCAAAAAGGTACTACTTGAGGCAGGTACAGGTAGCCCTTTGTGGCGTATGGACTGCAATGAGAATCCAATTCATGTAATGCCATGCAAAATTGGAGATGCTCTTGGAGACCTTGAAGTTCTGAGCTTTCCGCCAAATGAAGGACAGTGCGGGAAGACAGTTCGTGATCGATGGTTGATCGGCTGTAGTTGTAAGGCGTGTGGCAGGTTTGATGAAGAGAATCCTTATCTTCTAAGTCTGAGTAAATGGAATGAACGGGTAAGGCGATTGCAGCGAAACCCCGAATCACCTTGTGCTTGTGGATGTACGCGCAGCGTTAAACATGGGATGTCGAGACCTCAGGAAGATGGTCGTACAGAGGAATTGGAATATACGCTGTGGAATGCTGCGAAGCAGCGCGCCAAGAAGCAGGGAGTGCCTTTTGATTTGGATCCTCTTTACATGAAGGAAATAGGCATACCAGATATATGCCCTGTTCTTGGAATTGAAATTAATAGGTCGCCAGGGGATGGTTCAGGCGAGCGCAATGACAACTCTCCAAGCTTGGATAAGTTCATTCCTTCTCTTGGGTATGTCAAAGGAAACGTCCATGTCATTAGTTGGCGTGCTAACCGATTGAAGAATGACGGATCGCCTGAGGACTGGCAAAAGATCGCCGCGTGGTGCGAACGGGAAGACGTCAAGCGCAAGATGAGCGGTAAGGATGTCTGACGTAATGCTTCTTGCAGGAGCAGTCGCTAATGAGCTGCATTGCGTAATCACCACTGCGGGCACTCGCCCCACTGACCGTTCAACCCCTCCGGCGCAGCAGACGTGCGGCACCCTGGCGGCATCCAAACCGGCGAGTTGCCGTGCAGCATTCCATCTGCCGCAGCCTTGGCTGGCTAGGTACTGCCGCTCTGGCACTGGCATCTGCCCCAGCCGTTGCTGAACCAGCCAAGGTCGCTCAAGGCGCCGCAGCAGACCTAGGCGTGATGGGCATCTCCCTAAAGGATGCCGTCAAGCTCAACTACGGCATCCAAGGGCAGCTCCAGGGTGCTGGCACCCCCAACGAAGCGGGCATTGGTGCCTTTGTTCCGCTCAAGGTCAACAAGAACAGCGTTTGGTTCCTGGATGCCTTGGCAAACGCCAATTTCGGTGACTACAGCGGATACAGCAGCATTGGCGACACCGAGGTTGCTGGCACCACCATTTCCACCTCAACCCGCCTTGGCTACCGCTGGCTCAACAGCAACCGCTCCTGGATGTATGGCATTAACGCGGGCTATGACAGCCGACCAATGGCAACAGGCGGAACCACCAATGGTGTCGCCGTCGACAAATCTCGGACTGTTTTCTACAACCAGGTTGCCTTCAATGCTGAAGCCAAGAGCAATCGGTGGAGCGCCAGTGCCTACGGCTTAATTCCCGTTGGGCAATATGGCTTGGGCAGTGGCAAGGTGGCAACGATTAACAGCGCTTACGGGGCAGACCCCTTAACCACACTTGGCATCGATATCGGCTACAACATTGTACCTGCTGTGCAACTTGCAGTCGGTTACTACTATCAGACCTGCGAAAAAGAACCACCCACTTTCCCTTCTGGTGCCGAAGGCTCTGGCGTCAAGATGCGCTTGGCATACGACATCACCCAGCAACTGCAAGCTGGCGTGAGCTACTCCTATGATGCCAACTTCCAATCCAGAGTGAACGGTGACTTGAAGTGGCGCTTTGGCAGTGGCGATAATACAAAAAGAATTCAGCTATCTACACCCCCTGCAATCAAAGCGCTATCGGTTGCACCTGCCAATCGGGATGTACGGGTTGCAAATTCACAATGCGCTGATGGGACTAGGTATATTGGTCCAGCTTGCATCATAGTAACTAAGCCATGAGACTTTGATGTTGCACTCTGTTGGATCATGGATAATGTCTGCCAAAATATGAGTTTTCGTTTTTTGAGATAAAATAAGCGCACTCAATAATGCATCTAATTCTTGGCGTCATTTCGCGGCATTGGCAATGGCAAGCGATTCAATCAATAGGGGTAAATGTTGTTGGTTGATGGCGCTAAAGTATCTTCTGATTGCAATCCCTCTTGCGGCCGATTCTGTTTACTTGTCACATCTAAAATGTCTTCGATCGGCAGATTGCAGCTGCCCGCGCTGAGGCAGAGCGAATCGCACCGAAGCCCTGCAACTGGAATCATGCACTGTCAGTTTGTATTTTGGTTGATCGAAATTCAGCGCAGCATGTTTTGCAAATATGCATGCAATGTCTGTTGACATCCGTTACAGGCTGCTGCCTGCGGTCTTGATTGATGTCAGGATATTCTCTCTGGCCAAGGCAGGAGCGTTTTGTTCATGTTGAATCGCAACACCATGCGCAGCCGATTTGGCTTGCTGGTCGTCGTCGCCAGTGCGCTTGCGTTGGACCCAGCCTTGGCCCATTCGGGAACGCTTTTCAACAGAGATCACAGGGTTGGGGGCGCCGCTGTAGGCGCCTCCCTCGATCACCCCACGCCTGTGGCGTGGAGT
>JBIPLV010000238.1:0-3374 GCA_044369475.1 Cyanobium sp.
CGTGCAACCGCGGCAGCAGCCGGCGGAGTTGGGTGGGCGTCTACACCACCGAGCAGAGCTTCGAGCCGTACGAGGCCTGGCAGGCGCGGATCATCGAGCGTGATGCGCAGCGCGGCGTCCTTGCCCGCTGGAAGCAATGGATGAATTGATGCCCCACCCCTGGGGGTTGTTTGGGTCCTCCTTGGCAGAACATTTGCGGGTTCGTTCGCGCCTCGCGCTTCCTCTAGCGTCAGACCTGAAAAGTAGACCCGTATAAATGAGATTAAGGCTGCACAAGGTAGAGCTATCCCCCACCCATGATTTGAGGCTAGTTCAGTGATTCTCAACTGCACCGAAGCAGCGCTTCATTTGGGATTTCGATCGAGAACGACCCTGCAGCGGCTCCTGCGCGATGGCCATCTGGGTGAGTACCGGGTGCCAGGCGGTGGGCGTCAGGTGCTGCTGGAGACCGATCCGGTGGGTCTGCCGTGCCTGCGCTCTGCGGTGCAGGGACTGGTACAGGTCCGCTACAGCAGTCCGCTGTGGCGTGCTGATGAGCCGGAGGCATCGCCGTGGGATGGGGTGGCGGAGAGGCTGAACCGCTACCTGGGCGCCAACTGGCCAGCGCCGCCCTGGAGCGGTGATCAGGTGGCCACGCTGGCGCTGCTGCTGAGCATGGCGGAGGGGGAGGGGGACTGATGAGCCCCCCGTGTGCGCCGATGCAGCAAGCCTTGGTTCAGAAGGATGCTCCGGACGGTGTTATGGGAAAGTTACGCCCTAGATGTTGATGGAGACGCGGCTGATGTAAAGCTGCGAATAGCTATTCCCACTGATCAATACGCTGCGTTGTTCAAAGCTGTCTGTACTGAAGAACAGTTCAGACGTGAAGCTATCAGCGAACATGTCAGCGTCGGACAGATCAAAGTTTTCTTCGCCTGCCCAGCAGCCGCCTGAGATGTTTTCTGATTGATCATCTGCGAGCAGCAAAAGCTTGGAGTGGGTCATGGAACATGGGGGAACTCCACCAAATCTTTGGTCGGCTAATTGACGATGGATGGCATTGAAGCGGCATCGCAGCGTTCATGCTGAATGCCGAACGCCAAGGGGCAGGGCGGCATTGCGCCGCCCCTGAAGTCGCCCTTACGCCTTCGCCGCTTCCAGCAGGTGGGCGATCAGGTTGCTGAGGCTCCTGCCTTCAAAGTCCGCCCGCTCCTGCAGGTGTTGGACGAGATGCCAAGGCAGTGTGGCGGTCACCCGCTGCGGTCTGCGTCGGAGCAGATCTGCAGCATGCGGCAGCTCGGCCGGCGTTGACGCCAGCGGCGAGAATGAAGTCATCAGTTCAACTAGTACTTGGACTGGTCACGAGGTCGGCAGTTAGCGCTGCGCGGCCTCACCAAAACGCTACAGCAGATCAGCGGCGTGGGCGAGCAGCGTGCTGCGAATCTGCTGCATCGACTAGGTAATCCACTGCCGTGGCTGCTGCCCCGCCGCCCGTGGACCTGGTACCTGCCCGTTAGCCGGCTTTGGTGTCACCTGCCTCAGCACTGTCCTGTAGGCGCGATCGAAGCACCGACCTGCGATCTCCTCCCAGTGGCGGCCGGTGGCATCATCCATGGGGTCATGAAACCGCCTGTGGCAAGGCCATGAAGGTTGTGGCGCTGATCTGGTTTTTTCTTTTCGTGGCCGTAGTCGGTCTACGTGCGTGCCTGTCCCAGGGTGCGCCCGAGCCATCACAGGAGAGCATGAGGAACCTTGCCCAACCAGAGCGCAACCTGCACATGCGTCCAGCAATGCGGCTGCAGGACTAACCGAGGGGAGAACCGCCACCGGATGTTGGCGGCCTGGGTCAGGGGGAAGGGTTAGGCGGGGGTGATTTCACGCTGATTTCACGCACACCGCCGTAGTCTCAGGAAAAAACCAGTCTGCTAACGGGGTTTGGCTGTTGACGTGCCGCCTTACAAGCAGGATGTCGCTGGTTCGAACCCGGCACCGGGCATCCCTGCGGCGGTTGTGGCGCGGATGCGCAGGGGGCCCGATTGGCAGGCCCCGGCGCCACAACAGTGGGTGGCATGGCCCTTGATCGCCGTCAGCGCCTCGGCGACCTCAACCTGCGCGATTTCTGCCTGTATCGCGCCATTTGCCTGGAGCTGGAGGCCCTGGAGGAGACCATCGAGCTGCAGGGGCTGCTGGGGCGGGATTTCCTCGAGCTCTCGGTGGCCATGCGCGATCGCCGCCTGCTGGTGGAGTGGCTGCGGGATCTGCGTCTGCCGCCGTCATCCGACTACAGCGACAACGGCATCACCCCTGAGCTGGAGGAGCAGTTGCTGGCCCATTCCCTCGACTGATGCCTCAGCAACAGCCGCGGTTTCATTGGCCCCTAGGCCGCCGGCTCAGCCCCGCCAGCAGGAACACCGCGGCCATCAGCAGGTAGCCCAGGGCCCAGGACGGGCCCGCGCCCCAGCCGAGCTGCAGCACCGTGTCGGCCTGGGTGAAGCGCCAGGCGTGGATCACCCCCAGCCAGGCACAACCGCTGGCCACCGCCATGCACAGGCTGGCGGCCAGGAAGCGCTGCTCGATCACGTACACCAGCATCGCCGCCAGCAGCATCGCGGCGATGATCTGGCCCTGCTCCAGGGCGAAGGCCCCAGCGGCCCAGATGTCCGCCTGTTGCAGGGGTGCGAGCAGCTGGGGCGAAAAGGGTTGGCTGGCCGTACCGGCGCCACCGGCCCGGAGACCTGCTTTGAGCAGCAGGGATCCCCAGCCCGCCAGGCCCGGCAGCAGCCCCAGCGCCACCGCCGGCGCGTGGTGGCTGGGGGTCGCCTCGAAGGCCTGGGCGGCGATCACCAGGCCGATGTAGAGCACGATCGCCATGCCGGCTTCGATCGGCACCAGCTGGGCCACCACCCCGAACACCCCCAGCAGGCAGCCACCGCCGATCAGCAGGCCGTTGAGCCAGGAATAGCCAATGCGGGCCCCCATGGCTTTCCAGCCCGGATGGCCGATGTAGAGGGTGGTGGGGAAGCAGCCCCCCAGGGCCGCGGCGGCGATGGTGCCGATGCCATTGATCAGCAGGGAGCTGCGCACCGGGTAGCGGTCGCCGGCCGCTTCGGCGCTTTCGATGTTTTGCAGGGAGCCCAGCAGGTTGAACAGCCCCATGGGCACGATCACCCCCAGCCACGGCAGCAGCTGGCCGCGGGCGTCCCACAGGGCCGCCAGCTCCAGGTGCGGCAGCCGCAGCCCCACCTGAGCGCTCTGGCTGGCCCAGGCTGCGGCATCGAACCGGATCAGGCCGCTGCCCCAGGCCAGGGCCATGCCCACCAGCACCGCCAGCAGGCCGCCGGGGATCGGCAGCCGCAGCCGGCCGTAGTAGGTGGCCAGGATCAGGGCCAGCACGG
>JBIPLV010000421.1:0-3370 GCA_044369475.1 Cyanobium sp.
GCTGGAGATCACACGCCAACTGCAGCAGCAGCACCGGCGGCGGTGCCAGGGCCCGGATCAGGCGGTCGCGCCAATGGAACAGCCAGGAATTGGCAAGATCACGGGTTTGCACCGTGGCGATCACCAACGGTCGCCGGCTATCGACCAGCGCTTGCCAACACTGATCCAGATCCGTCCAAGGGGAAGCGGAGGCCGACGTCACCAGTAACACCCGTCCTCCACCGCCTGATAGCTGCTGGGCCGATCCTCGGCTAGCGGGCGGATCCAGGCCGGATTGAGCAAGGCGCGCTGGCTATCGAAACGCTCCCAGCGGCGGCCGAACACACCAAACAGCAACTGCAGCGAGCCCCCCAGATGGATGGCGCTGCGGCCCAGCGCTCGGATGCGTGCAGCCAAGGGGAGGCTGTAGGCCCCACAACCCAGCAAAGCCACATCAAAGCTGAGGCCTTGCACCTGGCACCAGAGCTGATCCAGGGCCGCTTGCCAGCTGGCATAGCCATGGGCGGCGCCTCTCACGGTCATCGGTGTGGCCACAAACAAGGGGTCAAAGGCCGGCAGCACGGGACGCCCCGGGAAGAGCTCAAGGCGACGAGCCCACTGCTGCTCCAGGCTGCGGCGGAACGGATGGAGCACCAGCACCCGTTGGCCCTCCAGGGCCGCCGTCCACGGCAGGGGGTAGCCAAACGGCTCGAGATCCGGCATCTCGCAGCGCCAGGGCAGCTGGGGCAGATCCATCAGCAGCCGGGCCTGGTATTCCACGGGCCAACAGCCCAACAGCTCCAGGCTGGACAGGGCTGTCCAGAGTTCCTCCGCAGCCCCGGCCAACGCCTGGTCATCCACCGGGAAAATGCCGGCGTTCTGATGGGCCTGCTTGCGGGTGCGTCCGCTGAAGCGGCTGGGCCAGCCCCGCCCGTAGCGGTGCTCCCCCAGCAGGCGTGATTCCACGGACCCCAACTTGCCCGCCAGCACCGGCACCCCCTGGCGCAAGCGGTTGTACAGCAGCAGGTTGGCCTCCTCAGGGCGGAGCCGGCCGCAGTAATAGGCGGGGTACCGCAGCCGATCCAGCTCTGCATTCCAAAGCTTGAGCCGCGTCTTTGCGGCCCGGGCCCGATCCAGCCAGGGTGCAGCCAGGCTCACGTAAGCCACCCAAAGCCGAGGCCGTAACCGAGGCTCAAGCCGGCGGCGGCCCCCACCCACCCACGCAGCCAGGTACACCGGCTACTGAGCAAGGCCAACAGCGCGAGGCTGCTGAGGTCGATCCACACCCGCGTGTAATCGGGGAAACGGGCCAGGATCTGGGTGCTGGTGCAAAGAGCCGGCAGCAGATACAAGGCAGCCGTGATCTGCAGCCAACGGCCACCCCAGCCCCGCACTGCCGTGGCACCTAACACGCCCAGAGTGGCCAGCCAGAACAGCAGAGAGAGGCCATCAAAGCCACGCTCCAGGCCCAGCAGGGGCGGGCCTGGCAACGCACGCAGACCCAGCAACTGGGCCGCCTTCTGCAGGATCCCGAGGCCCGGTGGACCGAAATGCAACGTAGCCAGCAGCCCATCGGCTGTAGAGGCAAATCGAGCCTTCAGCCAAGCCGTGAACGCCAGCAAGGGCAGGGGCACCAAGGCCAATGGCAACAGCCAGCGCCAACGCCGCTCCCACAGGGCCGTGAACCCGGTGGAGGCCCAAGCCAACAAGGCTGTTTCCCGCGTGAGCAAGGCTGCGCTGAGGGCCCCGGCCAAGGGGCCGAGGCGGCCCTGCCGCCAGGCCACCGCAGCCGCCAGCAGCAGCGTGGTGGCCAGCAGATCGGCGGTGGAGAGGGTGAGGGTGATCCAGTAGCCGGGCAGGGCCAGCACCGCCAACCCCCAACGGGGGTTGCGCTGCTCGAGTTGGGCCCATTGGGCCACCAGGCCAGCGGCGGCGGCCATGCAGGCCACATTGATCAACCCGAGGGTCCAGGTGATCAACCGCGGTTGCCCCAGGCCGGTGAGCCAGGCCAACAGGGGATAGAGCAGGCGCTTGCCCCGATAAATGGGGTTGTCCACCGCCGGGGCAGTGGCGGGATCCAGTTGCAACGGATCCGTGGCCAACACCAGAAACTGCTGGCCGTCGTTGCCGCGCTTTCCGGGCAACACCAGCAGCTGCTCCTGGGGCAGGTGGGGATTGGCCGCAAAGCGTTCACCAATGCGCGCCAGGCCGGTGGGATTACCACCGAACTTGCCGAACACCAGCAGCGCCCACACCAGCAGCGCCGCCAGGCCCGCCAGGGCTCCGATCCCGAGAGGGCCCAGTTCACCGCCCCCCTGCAGCCCCCGTTTGAGCAATGCCTTCAGCACCGGCCAGCTGGGCCAGCCTGGCAGCAGCAACCCCTGGGCCCACAGCTGCCGCAGCCAGCGCTGCTCGTGCCACCAGGGGGTGCTCACGGGCACGGGCTCCGGAGCGTGCCCCTCCACCAGCTCCTGAGCCAGCCGCAGCCAGGCCCGTTGCACCGCCTCCGGCCCAAAGGCCTGGTGCACATGCCGCTGGCCCTCAGCCCCCAAACCCCAGGCCCGCTGGGGGTTGCGCAACAGGGCGATGGCTTCAGCCGCCAGCTGCTGATCCGAGTTCACCAGCACCCCGGTGCGCTGGTCTTGCACCGTGTGGATCAGGGCATGGCGGCGCGGCGCCAACACGGGGATGCCACAGGCGCTGAATTCCGCCGCGGCCAGGCAAAAGGTTTCATCGCGGCCGCTGGGGTTCACCACCCCCACCGCCACCCGCTCCAGGGCCCGATAGCGCTCTAGGCCACAGCTGCCCTCAAACAGCACCCGATCCGCGTAGCCCCCCCGCTCCAGCAGCCGGCGGCAATGGCGCTCGTAGGGGGTGAGCACTGCCGAGGCCGCGCGGGTGCCGTAAAGATCCGCCCCGCCGAACACCCGCAGGCGCGCCTCGGGGCAAGCGCGGGCGATGGCGGCCCACTGGGCAGCCAGGCGATCAAACCCCTTGAAGGGGGTCAGGGCCCCCACATAGGCCAGATCCCTTGCGGCGGTGGCCCACTCCAGCGCACGGGGCAAGCACTGCGCAGGGGGCACCGCCACGGGGTTGGGCAGCACCACGGCCCGGCGGGCCAGGCGGCTGTGGCGGAAGGCATCCAACTGGGCGCCACTCACCAACAGCCAACGCCGCACGGCGGCTAGGTCCTCATAGCGGCCCTGCTGATCACAGCCCAGGTTGTGCAGCCAGGGGAGGAGCGGCACTGGCGAATGCTCCAGTGCGTCCCAATCCGCCGCGTCGGCAAAGCCTGGGCGAAACACCAAACCCAAACAACCCCGAGCAGGCTCAATGGCCCCCGCCAGCCCGGGCACCAAGGCCACGCAGGCGGGATCGATCCCCTGAACCA
>JBIPLV010000283.1:0-3366 GCA_044369475.1 Cyanobium sp.
ACTGCAATTCCAAAGGCTGAGCAACTCATCATCAGAGGAGAAGCTCATGTTGCGGCTGCACCAGCTAGCCGAAAAGAGCAAAAGCCACCAGCCCACCAGCCAGCTGCTGCAGGGACTTAGCTCCGCTGAGCGTGAACGCTATAGCGCTGGTGCCGCTGTTGCCGAGGATTTACTCAAGAAGCTGGCGGAGGCCGGTTACGGAGAAATCAGCGAGGGGAAGCGGGGCGGCCTCCGCTACAAAGCAATCGTGCCATCGGCAATGTTGGAGCAAGGTTGGACCGACGGAAGTCCAACATAACTTCGGCTGGGCCGCAACGGTTTTGAAGGAAGGTTGGATAGTTAGGACTACCCCTCTCTCTTTTTTACGAGTGTGGCCCAGCGGTAAATACACAAGGGGTTCCGCTCCAAGGGTCCAACCCAAGGCTCAAATCGATTGCAGGAGAGGCGATGTTGACTTGGACTGCAGCAGTCCAACCTATACAACTTTTTTACGTCTTAAAAACGCTGAGGCCCACAGCAAAATGAAGGCACACCCCCGGTAGCCATGAACCACCTAATAGCTCTGCAGCACCTCCAAAACCGGGTTGATCGGCTCAAACCGCTGGTGGTGCCCCCCACGCTGCGGCTAATCAACCTGGAAGCCGAGGCCCCACCGGAGAATCTCACCCGCTGGGACCTGGTGCTGAACATCGAACCGAAGCGCCCAGCCGTCTAAGCAAACGCCAGCGCAGCTTGGCGCTTCTGCTCCTCGCTGACTTCCAGGTAGAGCGAGAGGGTCTGGAGGCTGGAATGACCGCTAAGGGCTTGGAGCGTGCGCAACGGCACGCCGGCACCGCTGGCGGCAGTCAACCCGGAACGGCGGAAGGTATGAGTGCTGACACCGGGAAGCCCGGCCTCCTCAGCAGCCTTACGCAACCGCAAGTCAAAGCTCTGGCGGCTGATGTGCTCCAGCGGATTGCGGGCCGATGGGAACAAATAATCACCGGAATTCGGCCCATTCAGGTGGGGCTCGAGCCCAGCCGGCCCATTCAGGCCATCGGCGCCTTTCAAGACCCACCACGGCCACAATTCACGCCACTCAGAGAGCGCCTTCACCAGGGACGGATGCTGGGGCACTTCACGGCTCCTGAGCGCACGCTTGGTGATCGGTGCCGGGAACAGCACCGCAGGGCCTTGCACGTGCGCCCAACGCAGCTGGAGCCCCTCAGATACCCGACAAGCGGTGAACCTCATCAGCGTCGCCAGCGCGTGGTGAGGCCCAGCAGGTAGGCACGCCACCAACGCATCCAACTCCGCCGAAGTCAGCACCCGCGCCTGGCCAAATCGTTCATGTTTCATGGTCAAGCCTGCAACGCCAGGAGCAAGGCCTAACGGGGCTTTTGCTCTTCTCACTATTAGAGCAAAGCCTGCAGCTATCTGAGAACGCTGGATCGACTATTTACCAACAGCATCCGCAATACGACTGCCGGCATTTATTACAACTACTGTTATCGCTATTTCTGATAGGGGGGAGGGTTGCGATTCCTGGCGCTTATGAACAGGTCCCAGGGAACCTACTGACATAAATGTATAACATTAGAGACTTTTGCGCTAGTCAGCAACAAGCAGTTTTGGCATTTCCTGCGTATGATTTCAGCAAGTTCTTGCCTCCACTTTGGAAAGCAACTGGAACCTAACTTCCGACGAATGGCGATTGATGTCGCGGTGCAATAAATGCGCCCGGCAGCTATTCCCATGGTCGGCGCAATCGCAAGAGTCCTGGGCTCGCACCGCCTACTTCAGATGTCAGGAGGAGGGGGTGACACCAGAGACACTGCGCGATCGCAGGAGTCCGGGCATCACTGAACTGCAAGCCCGGCGAAATCCAGCACTCAAATTCCTGTACGTCGACCCATGATCGAAACCACCAACTACACCGGCGCCTTCGCCAACTGGTGGGCCGCCACCTTTGACGGCATCCCCTGCCCACCCCTGCCGAAGAAGCCAGACGACCTCGGCATCACCCAACGCCTCGCCATGGCGGAGACCAACCCGGTGCTGTTCCAAAACCTCTTCGGCAACAGCGGCCTCGGCTCTGGCGCAATGCCGGCCGACACCGTCACCCGCAGGGCCAATGGTCAGCTCGAACCGCGCGACATCCCCCACCTGCGCACAGCCGGCTTGGAGTGGGAGGCACAGCAGCTCGAACAGTTGGTGCAGCGCCAACAGGATCAACGCCTGGTGGATGCAACCCAAGCCAGTGCCGCCGCCGCCCAACAGGAGCTGCAGCAAAGCGCCATCTGGAACAACGCCTCCTTCATGGAGCGCCTAGCCCTCAGCGGTGGCCCCTCCCCTCAAGCGGTCGCCCAAGCCCGCCGCATGTGGGGCATCACTGGCGAATGATGGAGCCGCAACCCAAAAAACAGTTGGGCCGGCCTCCGCGTGAGGAGAGCGACATGCCCCCCCGGATCCAGCACGCTTTGATCCTGCGCGCCGGCGGCATGAGCTGGATCAAGGCCGCTGAGCAAGCCGGGGTCTGCATCTCCTCTCTGCACAGCTGGAAGAGCACCCCCGCCGCCCGCGACTTCCTCAACGCGGAAATCAAGGAGTCCTTAAGTCTCGCCCACAGCAAATTGATGGCGACGGCTCCGGCCGTTGCGGATGAGCTGCTGAATGTGGCCATGGATCGCAGCGAGAAGGGCTACGTCCGTGTTCAGGCGGCCGAGGCCGTCTTCCGGGTGATCCAAAACGGTGTGATCGACACCGAGATGCGAGCCCAGCTGGGAAGCATCCGCCAACAGCTCGCTGCGTTGGAGCAGGGGCAGGTGATTGATGTCTAGCCGGACCTCGCCGCTGCTGTTCGAGGAGGCAGAGGAGCGCTTGGGAGCCGGCTGGTACGTCCCGCAGGGCTACATCGAACTCCTGGAGGCCGACTACGACAGCGCCCAGCGGAAGCGCTACCTGCGCTGCCAGCACGAACGCCTGAGAAGCCTCCTGAAAAATGCTCCTAAGCCCTCAGGCGCCGTGGGGCAGTGACTGGGCTCCCCGTCCCTTCTTGTATTGCTCCAGGCGGCTCTCGACCATGAAGGCGATCAAATTGCTCAGGCTGCGCCCGTCTTCATCGGCGATAGCCAGTAGCTCTTCCATCACCCCTTGAGGCATCGACACAGTCACCCGCTGGGTTTTGCGCTGCATCAGTTGGAGGCGGTTCATCTGCAAGCTGCAGGGGGACTGCTACATGGTGCCACTTCGTGTTACACCTTAGACAGTCGATACGCGCCGGCTTACACTTCGTCACACCACGATGCTCCGCCATGCCGACTAGCAAGCCACGTGTTGGTGTGAGCTTGTCAGTGGAGGTGTTTGCGCAGGTGAAGGCCATTGCCG
>JBIPLV010000066.1:0-11787 GCA_044369475.1 Cyanobium sp.
CCGGTCGCCCGGTCTTCGATCAGCGGCAGCCGCTGGTTGCCCTGCTGCACGAGGGCGGCGACGTAACGCCCGTTCCAACTCAGTGATGGGGAGCTGTGGGGCTGGTGATTTTGGAAGTGGCGCAGCGGCACCACCCGCCCGCTGGGTTGCTCCTGCAGCAGGAGCGTGGCGCGACCGCCGCGTTCTACCACTGAGGCCAGCCAGCGTCCCTGGCCGCTGAGGGCCGGCTCCTGGCGGCTGGTGCCGTTGAACAGCCCGGCGGGTCCGGCGTTGCGGCGTGGCAACCAAGCCCCGGCGTCACAGCCTGCCAGCAGACACACCAGGCCAGCTGCCAGCCGGCGGTTTGGAGCGGAGGGGGTCAGTCGTCGAAGCGGGAGCTATTGTCCCGCGGGCGGGGCTCGGGACTGATGGGGGGCTTCACCGGGGTGAAGTCGGCGTCGCTGATGGCGTCAGCCTTGCTGATCGGTGAGCCCTGGGGCACGCCGGCAGGCCCGCGGGATGGCGGGGCCATGGAGGGGCCAGCGCCTTCGGGGCTGGAGGGGCGTCGGGTTGAGCGGGGCATGCCCTCGCTGGTGGCCATCGGTCGGCTGCCGCGACGCGGCTCAACGGCACCGTCACGATCGCGCCGGCGTGCACCAAAATCAGCTGCAGGGCGCGAGGTGCTGCCGGCGGCGCTGTAGCGGCTACGGCCAGGGCGCTCTGTGCCTTCGCCGACCTGGGCCTGGGGCGTCCAATCATCCTGGGGGGGGCGACGGCTGGCGGCCCGTTCGGGGATGGCGGCCCTGCTGGGGCGACGGGCTCGGTAGAAGTCGTCGTCGTCCGACTCATCCTCGCGGGAGGGAATGCGCCGGCGCAGGGGTTGGGGCTCGTCGAAGCGATCCACCTCGCTTTCGCCCCAGGTGCGTCCACCCATGCGCGGGCGGTAGGGGCCAGGCGCCGGAACCGGCTCGTCGTCGTCGAAATAGGACGAGCGCCTCGCCTGCTCGGTGGTCACCCCCCGCAGCCGCACACTCTCGTAGGCGAAGAAGACGGTGGTGCCTGCGAGCAGAAACTGGCCGAACTGAAGAATCGGATCGAGGCGCCATCCCTGAAAAAACAGGATGCCGCCACAAAGAAGGCCAACCGCGGCGAAGAAGACGTCGTAGTCGCGGGCCAGAGCGGGCTTGAAACTGCGCATGAAGTAGAGCAGCGCACCGCCCACCGCCAGCACGATGCCCACGATGCTGGCCCAATTCAGGCTGGCATTAACCACGGTGTTTCACCCGTCGGACCGTTGCTCCACTGTAGGCAGCCGGGCCAGGGGGTTCAGAGCTTGCGGTCGAGGCGGTCGTTCTGGCTGATCAGCACTAGGGCGATGGTGATCGGCACCACCACGATCACGGCACCCGCAACGAGGCTGCTCAGGAAGTTGGCGAGGGAAGGCGTCATGGCGGGGCCAGCTCTCAGGCATCAAGCGTGGCGGAATCTTAGGCAGCGGCGGCGGCTTCCTACGCTGCAGGCCCAGCTGCTTAGAGCTTTGTGACGGCCCTGCCCCCCACGTCCCCATCTTGGTTGTCGGTGCTCTCTGGGCTGCACCTGGCTCTGGGGTTGGGGCTGGCGCTCTGGACGCTGCTGTTTCTGTTCCGGATCGTGCTCACCTGGTATCCCCAGGTCGACCTGAGTCGGGGCGCGATGCGTCTGATTGGGGCCCCGACCGAGCCCCTGCTGGCCGTTACGCGGCGCCTCATCCAGCCGATTGGCGGGGTGGATGTCACTCCGGTGGTGTGGGTGGGTCTGCTCAGCCTGGTGCGGGAGCTGTTGGTGGGCCAGCAGGGATTGGTCAGCCAGGTGCTGATGCGGGCCCAGGCCGGTTTGGTGGGCTGAGTCGGCAGGGTGGAGAGTCGTTTGTGCAGCCGCTTCAGCTGTCCTACTGGGGCAGCATTTCCTGCTCAACAAACTTGGTGTGCACGTCGCCAGCCAGGAATTCCGGCCGGTCCAGCAGCTGCAGGTGGAAGTCGATCGTGGTGGGGATGCCCGTGACCGCACATTCGGAGAGGGCCCGCCGCAGCCGCTTGAGGGCATGCTCACGATCGGTGCCCCACACGATCACCTTGCCGATCAGGGAGTCGTAGAAGGGCGGAATCTCGTAGCCGGTGTACACGTGGCTATCGACCCGTACGCCCGGGCCGCCGGGGGGTAGCCAGCCTGTGATTTTGCCGGGGGCGGGGCGGAAGTTCTGGCGGGGGTCTTCGGCGTTGATGCGCACCTCGATGGCATGGCCGCAGAGCTTGATTTGGTCCTGGGTCACAGAGATCGGTTCGCCGCCGGCGATGCGCAGTTGCTCGGCGATCAGGTCGACCCCGGTGACCATTTCGGTGACCGGGTGCTCCACCTGGATGCGGGTGTTCATCTCCATGAAGTAGAAGGCGCCGCTGCGGTCGACCAGGAATTCCACGGTGCCGGCGCCCTCGTAGCTGATGGTGCGGGCGGCGGCTACGGCGGCCTCGCCCATTTGGCGGCGGAGGTCGGCGTTGATGGCCACGCTGGGGGCCTCTTCCAGCAACTTCTGGTGGCGGCGCTGGATCGAGCAGTCGCGCTCGCCTAGGTGCACCACGTTGCCGTGGCGATCGGCCAGCACCTGCACTTCCACGTGCCGGGGCCGGTCGATGAACTTCTCCATATAGAGCCCCGGGTTGCCGAAGGCTGCTTCGGCCTCGCCCTGGGCGGCCTTGAACAAGCTCTCGAGCTGGTCGGGCCCGGGCACCAGGCGCATGCCCCGGCCGCCGCCGCCGGCGGTGGCCTTGATCATCACCGGGTAGCCCATCTCCGCCGCCAGCCGGCGGGCCTCGTCCACGCTCTGCAACAGCCCTTCGCTACCGGGGATGGTGGGCACGCCCACCTGCTGCATGGTGGCTTTGGCCGTGGACTTATCGCCCATCGAGCGGATCGCCTCCGGCGACGGGCCCACAAAGGTGATGCCGTGGTCGGCGCAGATCTCGGCGAAGCGGTCGTTTTCGGCCAGGAATCCGTAGCCGGGGTGGATGGCGTCGGCGCCCCGGGAGGTGGCCGCCGCCAGGATGTTGGGGATGTTGAGATAGCTCTTGCTGCTGGGCGCCTCGCCCACGCACACCGCTTCATCAGCGAGCTGCACGTGCAGCGCGTTCTTGTCCACCGTGCTGTACACGGCCACGGTGGGGATGCCGAGTTCCCTGCAGGTGCGCAGGATCCGTAGGGCAATTTCGCCACGGTTGGCGATCAGCAACTTGCCGATGGACATCCGCGGCGACTCAGCAGAACCAGGCCAGTGCGGACTGTATCAGTGCTGCTACAGCCCGCTTTCCAGGGGGTTCCGGGAGGGGCAATGGGTATATTGCTCGCACCGGAGCGCGTTCAGCGCCCCGTACCACATGCGGATGTGGTGGAATTGGTAGACACGCACGTTTGAGGGGCGTGTGGCTTCGGCCTTACGAGTTCAAGTCTCGTCATCCGCATTTCTTTTTTCTGCTCCCATCAGGCCTTGTCTGACCTGATCCGGCCCCGGGTTGCGATCCTTTCCGGTTCTCTCCGCTGATGCTTCCAGCGTCGCCGATGGAGCCGGCACCGGTGTCAATCGTGCTGGTGAGCAACGGGCCCGGTGAGCTCTCCACCTGGGTGCGACCCCTGGCTCTGCGCCTGCAGCGCTTGATGCCTCTGCGGCCGGCCGTGGCTGGAGCCGCCTGCAGCTTGCAGCTCGTGCTGGTGCCCTGTCCGAATGGCACCGGCCGGGAACATCATGCCGCCGGCAGTTGGGGCCTGTTCGAGCGCATCGTGCCGGCTCGGCAGTTTTGGGGGCTGTTGCTGCGGCCAAGGCGCTTCGGCCCCTGGAGCCGCCACGGGGTGGTGGTCTTTCTGGGGGGTGATCAGTTCTGGACGGTGCTGCTCTCGGCGCGCCTGGGCTACCGGCACCTCACCTATGCCGAATGGGTGGCCCGCTGGCCCCGCTGGAACGACCGGATTGCGGCGATGGGCCCTCTGGCGGCAGGTCGGCTGGCGCCCCGCTGGGCCGAGCGCTGCACGGTGGTCGGTGATCTGATGGCCGATCTGTCGGAGTCGGCCCGCAGCGTTGCGCCGCTTCCGAAGGGCGAGTGGGTCGCCCTGCTGCCGGGCTCCAAGCGGGCCAAGTTGCGTGTGGGTGTGCCGTTCCTGCTGGAGACAGCCGATCGCCTGGCGGCACTGCGACCGGACTGCCGTTTCCTGTTGCCCCTGGCCCCCACCACCAGCGTGGAGGATCTGCTCGCCCAGGCCGGTGCGGCCAATCCGATCGCCCGGGCCTACCGATCCGGGGTGCCCCGGCTGCTGGGTCCCGATCTCCTGGAGACGCCAGCCGGCACCCGCCTGCAGCTGGTGCTTGAAAATCCAGCCCACAGTGCCCTGAGCCAATGCGCCCTGGCCCTCACCACCGTGGGGGCCAACACGGCGGAGCTGGCGGCGCTGGGCGTGCCGATGGTGGTGCTGGTGCCCACCCAGCACCTGCACGTGATGCAGGCCTGGGATGGACTGGCTGGCTTGGTGGGGCGCCTGCCGCTGCTGCGTTGGTTGTTTGGGGTGCTGCTCACGGCCTGGCGACTGCGTCACCGGGGTTTCCTGGCCTCCCCCAACATCGCCGCCGGCCGCCTGCTGGTGCCCGAGCGGGTGGGGGCGATCAAGCCGGAGAGCATTGCCGCTGAGGCTGCCGACTGGCTGGCGGCACCCGAACGCCTGGAGGGCATGCGGGCCGATCTGCGCAGCCTGCGCGGCCAGCCTGGGGCGGTGGCCAGCCTGGCGGCCCTGGTGCAGCAACTGCTCCCCCCTGAGCTGCTGCCCCCTGACGCGAGGGGCACCGGTCCAGGTGCCTAGGGTTGGCGCCAGCATTCTGATTGTTCCCATGGCTGATGCCGCCAGCACCCCCGACCCCTCGGCTTGCGGCCTCGACAGCGGCCTGGCCCGCGGGGCCAGCGAGGAGCAGTGGCGCCAGAAGCTCACGCCCGAGCAGTTTCGGATTGCGCGCCAGGGCGGCACCGAGCGGGCCTTCACTGGCGCCTACTGGAACCACAAGGGCACTGGGATGTACCACTGCGTCTGCTGCGATGCCGAGCTCTACAGCAGTGCCACCAAGTTTGATTCGGGCACCGGCTGGCCCAGCTTTTGGGATGGGATAAACCCGGGTGCCATCAGCACCCACACCGACAGCTCCCACGGCATGGTGCGCACCGAGATCCGTTGCGCCAACTGTGACGCCCACTTGGGTCATGTGTTCAACGATGGGCCGGCCCCCACGGGCCACCGCCACTGTGTCAACTCAGCCTCGCTGGCCTTCCGGGGGCGCTGAGGGATACCTCAGGGGCGGCTGAGGGGTAGCTGAGGGAGCAACGGTTCAGCGAGCCCCTTACCAGGGGTCGGCCAGGTCCTCGGCGTCCACGTCCAGCGGTTCGCGCAAAGGCGTCGGGGCTGGACGTCGCTCCGGTTGACGGGCCTCCAGGGGCCGCCTCTCAACGGGGCGAGGCTCGGAGGCGCGGATTTCCGGGGCGATAGGTTCGGGCTCGAGCGGGCGCCGGGGGCTCCCATACCGGGATTCGTCGTAACGAGGCTCGTCATACCGGGCTTGTTCGTAGCGGGAGTCCCCCTCATCGAGGTAGCGGCGCTGGCGCAGCGGCTCCCGCTGGCGCTGGGCCTCGAGTTCGATGTAGTCGAGCTCCTCTTCGGGCTCCACGGCCCGGCTGGTGGCCGGCTGGATGCGGCGTTTTTCCTGCACTGCCGGTTGCCCCGGGGCAAGCTGGTTTTCCACCGGCACCATGCCGCTGCGGTAGCGCTCTCGCTCCTCCTGCTCCCAGCTGGGTCCACCAATGCCGAGCTTTTCGAGCAGCCCGGAGCCCAGTTGCTTGAGCTTGTCTTCGGCGCCCTCGTAAACAATGATTCGATCGGGGCCGCTGCTGACGATCTCCTCGACCGTGAGCTCCCAGGTGCTCAGCACGCCCTCGCCGAGCAGGGGCACCCCCAGGGCACCAATCACCAGGGTGGCCAGCTCTCCGGTTTCGATGTCGAAGCTGAAGCCGAGCACCCGGCCCAACTGGTCGCCTGCCTCGGTAATCACCTGGCAGTTGATCACCTTGCCGTAGCGCTCGGGGTTGAAACCCTCGGCCAGAGAATCGGCGGAATCCACCAGGATCACGTCGCCCACCTGGCGAATCCGATCGAGGGGCATCCAGCGCGGCAGCCCCGGCAGGAAACGGGTGAGAGGGTTGTCGCGCAGACCCAGCGCCACCACCTCGCGCCGATCGAGGTCCACCACCACTTCACCCACGACCCCCAGCCGCCGGCCGGTGTCGCGGGTGATCACCTGGGTGCCCATCAGCTCGGAGCGCAACCAGAGGCGATCGCTCGGGGCGGCTGCTCCGAGATCAGCAGAGGGGGGAATGGAGGAGGTCAAAGAAAGGGTCTTGCCCGTGGCCCAGTCGGCTCATTGTGGCCCACCTGGCTCGACGGGGAAGGGGGTCGGTGGTTCAGGCGGCGGGCGGTAACCCGACCACCTGGGTGTGGGCGCCCCGGGCCTGGGTGACCCCGATGGTGCGGGTGGCGGCGGCGATCATCGGGCGCCGGTGACTCACCACCATGAACTGGGCCTGGTCGGCCTGGCTGGCGATCAGGGCGGCGAGCCGCTCCACGTTGACGCCATCGAGGAAGCTGTCCACCTCGTCGAGGGCATAGAAGGGCGAGGGGCGGAAGCGCTGCAGGGCAAACAGGAAGCTCAGGGCGGTGAGGGATTTCTCGCCGCCGCTCATGGCATTGAGGCGCCGCACCGCCTTGCCCTTGGGGTGGGCCACCAGGGTGAGGCCCCCCTCCAGGGGAGCCTCAGGGTTTTCCAGCTGCAGGTGGCCTTCGCCGTCGGAGAGGCCCGCGAAAATCGTGCGGAAGTGGCCATCCACCGCCGTGAAGGCTTCCAGGAAGGCCTCCTGGCGCAGGGTGGCCACGGTTTCGATGCGCAGCAGCAGCTCCTCGCGTTCCTTGCTGAGCACCTCCAGCCGCTCCTCCAGCTCCGCCAACCGGCTTTCGAGTTGCTCCAGCTCCTCGAGAGCCAGCATGTTGACCGGTTCGAGGGCTTCCATCCGCGCCTGCAAGCTGCGCAACTCGGCCTGCAGGGCCTCCAGGCCGGCCTCCCTCACGTCCTCAGGGATCTCCGGCAGGGGATCGGGCAGCTCACGCTCCAGCTGGGCGAGGCGCAGCTGATCGCCGCGCAGCTGCTCCGCCAGGGATTCCAGCTCTTCGCCCAGGCGCTGCACCTCCCACTGCTGCTGTTGCAGTGCCTGGCGCTGGCCCGCGAGCTGGGCTTCGGCGGCATCGCGGGCCCGGCGCCGCTCGCCGAAGCGGGTCTGCAGCTGCTGTTGCTGGGTTTCCAGGGCGCCGCGGCGCTCCTGGTCGGCCTGGTGCTGTTCCTTCCAGCGGGCCCGCTCTGCCACCAGCGCGTTGACGGCGCCCACCAGTCGCTGCTCATCGGCCGCGAGGGCCTCGAGCTGGTTGCGCAGACGCTCCCCCGCCAGGGCCCGTTCGCGCCGGGCGGCCAGGCGTTCATCGCGTTGGCGCCGGGCGGCAGCCAGGGCGGCGTCGGCTGCTTCAAGTTCGCTCTGCAGCCCCTGCCAGCGGGCGGCATCGCCGGAGGCCTGCACCGCGGCTTCGGCCTGCTCAAGGGCGGTGCGTTGCTGCTCCAGGGGATTGAGGATCGCCTCTAGCTCCTGCTGGCGTTGCAGATCCGCCTGCAGGGTGGCTTGGAGCTGACTGAGGCGGCTGCTGAGTTGCTGCTGGCGTTGCAGCTGGGGGACCAGGGTGCGCTGGGCGGCGCTGCGCTCGGCCTCCAGGGCCGCCTGGCGCTGCTGGTGCTGTAGCAGCTGGGGGCGGAGGGCCTCGAGCCGCTGCCCAAGCTCGGCCTCCTTGCGGCGGGAGGCCAGCAGGCTCTCGCCCAGCTCCAGCAACCGCTGGCGCAGGGGCGCGGCCTCGTCGCCCTCCTGGGCGCGGCCGAAGCTGAGCTGGCCGCCACGTTGCTGCAGGCTGCCGCCGGTCATGGCGCCGCTCTTTTCCAGCAATTCGCCATCGAGGGTCACGGCCCGGCAGCGGCCCAGCTCGCGGCGGGCGTTGGCCAGGCTGTCGAACACCAGGGTGTCGCCGAAGACGTAGCGGAACACCTCGGCGTAGACGGGCTCGTGGCGCACCAGATCCACCGCTTTGCCGATCAGTCCGGAGCCGCTGGTCCCAGCGCCGCCTCGCTGCAGGGCCGCTCCTGAGCTGGCACCACCGCCGGAGCCCCCCCGGATCTTGTTGAGCGGCAGGAAGGTGAGCCGGCCGGCCCGGCGGGTTTTGAGCAGCTCGATCGCCCGGGCGGCGATGCGGTCGTCGTCGACCACCACCTGGCCGAGTCGACCACCGGCGGCCACTTCCAGCGCCAGGCGCACGCGCTCCTCCACCTCGCCCAGCTGGGCCACGGGCCCGTGGATGCCGTCGAGGCCGGCCTCCAGCAACACCCGCAGGGCGCCGGTGCCGCGGCTCTCCTGCAGGGTTTCGCGGCGGCTGTCGAGCCTGGCAATCTCCCGCTCCAGTTGGACTTGCTCCTGCTCCAGGCGGCTACGGGTGCGTTGCTGCAGGGCCAGGGCTTCGGCCAGCTCCTGCACCTGCTGCTGCTCCGCTCGGGTGGCTTCCAGCACCTGCTGCCAGGCGCTCTCGGTGGCCTCCAGCTGCTGTTGGCCGCTGCGATGGCTGAGGCCCTCCTGCTGCTCCTCGTTCTGCAGTTCTGCCAGCCGCTCCTGATGCTGCCGCAGCCGCTCCTGCAGCTGCTGGCGCTCCGCTTCCAGGGGGGCCAGCTGGTCGGCCAGTTGCTGGCGGGCGAGGCTGCGCTGCTGCTGCTCCTCCATCCAGCTGCCGGAGCGACCCGCCACCTCGCCCAGGCGGCGGCGGGAGAGTTCCACGGCGGCTTCGGCGCTGCGGCAGGCCGCCTCGGCGGCATCGAGTTCGGCCTGGTCGGCGCTGTCGTCGAGGGCCCGTTGTTGCTGGCGCAGGTCGCCCTGACTGCGGGCCAGTTCCTGGCGTTGGCGCTGCAGGGCTTCGGCGTCGAGCTGGTGTTTCTCGGCCTGGCGGGCCAGTTCGCGGCCGCTGGCCTCCAGGCCTGCCAACTCGGCCTGCACGGCCAGGAGCTGGTCTTCGCCGAGGGCCTTCACCTCAGCCTGGAGCTGCTCGAGGGCGGTGGCGGCGGCGGTGAGCGCCTGCTCGCCGGTTGCAATCGCGTCCCGCTCGCTCAGCTGCTGGGCGGTGAGGCTGTCGCGGCGGCGTTGCAGGGCCGCCAGGCCAGCCTGGGCGGCGTCGAAGGCCAGCACCTGCTCCTGCAGCCGGCCGCTTTGGTGGCGTTGGCGCAGCTCCTGGTAGGTGCGGGCTTTGGCGCAGTCGCGCTCCAGTTTCTGGCGGGAGCTGAGCAGCTCCTGCTGCACGATCGCGCAGCGCTCCTGGCGCTCCTGCACCTCGTCGAGCTTGCCGCGGGTTTGTTCGATGCGGCTATCGAACAGGGCCACGCCGGCCAGCTCATCGATGATCCCGCGCCGGTCGCGTGCGCTCATCGAGACGATGCGGGTCACGTCGCCCTGCATCACCACGTTGCTGCCCTCCGGATCCACCCGCAGGCGCCGCAGCTGGCTCTGCAGTTGCTGCAGGTTGCAGGGCACGCCATCGGCGCTGAAGCTGCTGGCGTAGGTGCCGCCAGGTGCCACCCGCAGGCGCCTGCTCACGGTCCATGTGGTTTGGCCGGGCTTGATCCAGGGGCCCTCCTCGGGCGGCTCTAGGCCGGTCTCCGCCTCATCGGGATGCCAGTCGCTGAGGTCGAAGCGCACGCTTACCGACGTTTCGGCGGCCTTGCCCGCCCGCAACATGGCGCTGTTGATCAGGTCGGGCAGGCGGTCGGCGCGCATGCCGCGGCTGCTGGCCAGGCCCAGGCAGAACAGCACCGCATCCAAGATGTTGCTCTTGCCGGAGCCGTTCGGTCCGGTGACCACCGTGAAGCCTTCTTCCAGCGGGATCGTCATCGATCCGCCGAAGGACTTGAAGTGGGTGAGCTCGACCTGATTGATGTGAACCAACAGGCCCGTGCGCCGAGCAGCAGAAATGTAGCGGAGGGTTTCGAAAGCTCAACCCCCTCCTTAGCTTGAGGGCTGCGCTGCGTTGTCGCCTCTCCCCCCATGACCGCCGAGACGCCTCCCCGCGTCGCCAGCCCTGAGGGCTTCCGCGACCGTTTTGAGACCCTGATTCCCACCATCCAGCGGGAGTGGCCCGCCGTGGCCCGTCAGACCCTCGAGGCCACCCGGGGCAGCTTTGATGAGGTGGTGGAGGTGATCGCCAGCCAAACCGGCCGCACCGCCGCGGTGGTGAAGGACCAGCTGGTGGAGCTGCTGGAGGTGGCCGGCGATCAAACCAGCCGCCTGGCCGACAACCTGGCGCCGATGGAAGCCCAGCTCGAGAGCCTGCTCGATGAGCTGAATGCCTCGCTCCGGCCCCGCATTGAGAAGCCCGTGCGGGAGCGTCCGCTGATGGCGATCGGCATCGCCACCGGCGTGGGTGTGGTGCTGGGTCTGCTGCTGGCCTCGGGCCGGCGCTCGGCATGACGGATCGGAACGAGCCGGGGCCATCCCAGCAGCCGGAGGCGCGTAGCGGCGTGGCCCGGGTGGCGGCGGGCCGGGTCGGCGCCCTGATGACCTCGGTGATGGACCTGCACGTGCGCATCGCCCTGCAGGAGGTGGATCGGGAGAAGCGGCGGCTGATCAGCGGCGCCCTGCTGCTCAGCGGTGGGCTGACCCTGCTGCTGCTGGCCCTGATCGGTGCCGAGTTGGCCCTGCTGCTGTGGCTGCACGAGGCCCAGGGGCTCAGCTGGATCCACGCCGCGCTGGCCGTGGCGGCGCTGGATCTGGTGCTGGCCGGGGTGTTTGTGCGGGTGGGTGGTCAACTGGTCAAGGGCCCCTATCTGCCCCAGACCACCGCCGGCCTCAGCAAAACCACGCGCGCGATCCTGGGCCGCTGAGCTGGGTGCCTGAGCTGGGTTGAGCTGGGTGGGTGGCTTGAATCGCCGAAATCCTTCTGGGCCAAAGGTCCCCCCTCTGTGGAGGTGATTCAGCAGCCCAGATCGAGCAGCCCAGATCGAGAAGCCCAGATCGAGAAGACCTGAGTCAGCGAATCTCGTAATGCAGCCAGCGGCAGTCGATGCCGCCGTTGCTGATCGGAATGCGGCAGCTGGCCTTCATCTTCAGGGCACCGGTGAGCTCGGGGTTGCCGCTCAGGAGCCAGAGGCTCCAGCCGCTGCAGCGCTCCTTCACCATGCGGCCCAGATCGGCGTAGAGCGGTTCGAGGGCGTCCCGTTCGCCGATGCGCTCGCCGTAGGGCGGGTTGCACACCAGGATGCCGGGGCCCGCGGGTGGTTGAAAATCGCGGCAGTCGCCCAGGCCCAGATCGAGTGCTTGGGCCACGCCTGCGGCCTGGGCATTGCTGCGGGCTTGCTCCAGTACGGCGGGATCCTGCTCCATGCCCAGGATGGGCGGCAGGGGCACGCCGCTGGCGAGGGCCAGGGCGGTGGCAGCTTGCCGCTCCTGTTGCCAGAGCTGGGGATCGAAGTCGGGCCAGCGCTCCAGGGCGAAGTGGCGGCCCAGCCCCGGCGCCAGCCCCAGGGCCAGCCGTGCCGCCTCGATCAGCAGGGTGCCGGAGCCGCAGAGGGGATCGGCCAGGGGCACGGTGCCATCCCAACCGGTGAGGGCGACCAGGCCGGCGGCGAGG
>JBIPLV010000067.1:0-11771 GCA_044369475.1 Cyanobium sp.
CCGGCCCTCCCAGGTGGATCGCCTCGAAGCCGAGCGCGCCAGCGACCAAGCCCGCGGCGAAACCCAAACCGTCAGCACCGCCATCATCTCCTTAGCGATCGACGAGCGGGACGGCAACCGGATCGCGACCACGGTGAACCTGCGCTACGCCGACCAACGGCTCAACGCCAAGGGGGATCCGCAAGGCGAGCCCACCAAACTGGAGCTGCGCAACCGCTATGTGTTTGGCCGGGATGGCGGCATCTGGCGCCTGGCGAGCTTCCAAAAAGCCCCCTGACGCCCCCACCTGCCGAAGCCGCCCCCCCGTGCACGCCGGGCCGGTTTTTACGATCGCTTCACGTCCGGGGCCACGCCCCACTCCTGGCCCCCGAGCGGCAACGCGATGTTTGACGAGCTATCCCAGCGATTTGAAGACGCGGTCAAGAGCCTGAGGGGCCAGGCCTCGATCACCGAAACGAACGTGCAGGGGGCGCTCAAGCAGGTGCGCCGCGCCCTGCTGGAGGCCGATGTCAGCCTGCCGGTGGTGCAGGACTTCGTCGACGAGGTGCGCCGCAAGACGGTCGGCGCCGAAGTGGTGCGGGGCGTGAGCCCGGATCAGAAATTCATCCAGCTGGTGCATGAACAGCTGGTCGAGACCATGGGCGGCGAGAACGCGCCCTTGGCTGCCGGCGGCACGGCCGGGGCTCCCACGGTGGTGCTGATGGCCGGCCTGCAGGGCGCCGGCAAGACCACCGCCACCGCAAAGCTCGGCCTCCACCTCAAGGAGCAGGGCCGCAGAGCGCTGCTGGTGGGAGCGGACGTGTACCGCCCAGCCGCCATTGAGCAGCTCAAAACTCTCGGCAGCCAGATCGGCGTCGAGGTGTTCAGCCTTGGCACCGATGCCAAGCCCGAGGACATCGCCGCCGCCGGCATCGCCAAGGCCCGCGAGGAGGGCTTCGACACGGTGCTGGTGGACACTGCCGGCCGACTCCAAATCGACACGTCGATGATGGAGGAGATGGTGCGGATCCGTCAGGCCGTGCAGCCCGACGAGGTGCTGCTGGTTGTGGATTCAATGATCGGCCAGGAAGCGGCCGAGCTCACCCGCTCCTTCCACGAGCAGGTGGGCATCACCGGTGCTGTGCTCACCAAGCTTGACGGCGACTCCCGCGGTGGTGCGGCCCTCTCGATTCGCAAGGTGAGCGGAGCGCCGATCAAGTTCATCGGCACCGGCGAGAAGGTGGAGGCGCTGCAGCCCTTCCACCCCGAGCGGATGGCCAGCCGCATCCTCGGCATGGGCGACGTGCTCACCCTGGTGGAGAAGGCCACCAAAGAGGTGGAACTGGCCGATGTGGCCAAGATGCAGCAGAAGCTCCAGGAAGCCAGCTTCGACTTCTCGGACTTCCTGCAGCAGATGCGCCTGATCAAGCGCATGGGCTCCCTGGGCGGCCTGATGAAGCTGATCCCGGGCATGAACAAGATTGACGACGGCATGCTCAAGCAGGGGGAGCAGCAGCTCAAGCGGATCGAGGCGATGATCGGCTCGATGACGGAGGCCGAGCGGCAGCAGCCGGAACTGCTGGCGTCCCAGCCGTCCCGCCGCCGCCGGATCGCCGCGGGCAGCGGTCACACCCCCGCCGACGTGGACAAGGTGCTGGCCGACTTCCAGAAGATGCGCGGCTTCATGCAGCAGATGACCAAAGGCGGCGGCATGCCCGGAATGCCGGGGATGCCAGGCATGGGCGGCATGCCAGGGATGCCTGGAATGCCAGGGATGCCCGGTCCCATGGGAGGCATGGGGGCAGCTGGCCCGGGGGGACGGCGGGCCGCCAGGCCAGCCAAGAAACGGAAGGGCTTCGGGGAGCTCTGAGCACCCGAGCAGGTACATTGGTTGTTTGGACACCTAGCGGCAAAGCCACGATGATCAAGCTCCGCCTGAAGCGGTTTGGAAAGAAGCGGGAAGCGAGTTTCCGCCTCGTGGCCACCAACAGCACGTCCCGCCGCGACGGGCGTCCGCTTGAGGAGCTCGGCTTCTACAACCCGCGCACCAAGGAAACCCGCCTCGACACCGAGGCCATTCGGGCCCGCCTGAGCCAGGGGGCCCAGCCCACCGACACCGTGCGTTCCCTGCTGGAGAAAGGCGGATTGGTCGAAAAGACCGTTCGCCCCGCCGAGGTGGTCGGCAAGCTGAAGCAAGCCGAAGCGCGCGAAGCCGCTGCCAAGCAGGCTGCCAAAGATGCTGCTGAAGCCAAAGCCGCCGAAGCCGCCGCCGCTGCGGAAGCCAAAGCAGCTGCCGAGGCAGCGGCTGAGACTGAGCCCGCCGCCGAAGCTGCAGCCGACGCTTGATCGCTCGCCCCATGGCTGAGCCAGGGGAGCCGACCCGCTTTTCCATCCCTCTGCCCAACCCTGCCGCGGCCCTGGCCCTGGCGGGTGACGCCGAATCATCCACCCTGCATCGCCTCGAAGCCCTTACCGGGGCCTCGTTGGTGTTGCGGGGTCTGGATCTGGTCATCCAGGCCCGCCCCAGCCAGCTGGAGCGGGCTTCAGCCTTGGTCGAGCTGCTGCGTCCCCTGTGGGAGGAGGGTCAGGCCATCGGGCCCGTGGATGTGCAAACGGCCCTTCAGGCCCTCGACACTGGCCGGGGTGAGGAGCACCAACAACTCGGGCGGCAGGTGCTGGCCCGCAGCCAGAGCGGCAAGCTGTTGCGCCCCCGCACCCTGCGCCAAAAGGCGTACGTGGAGGCCATGGAGCGTCACGACCTCACCATCGCCCTCGGCCCAGCCGGCACGGGCAAGACCTTCCTGGCCACGGTGCAGGCGGTGCGCATGCTCACCGAACGCAAGGTTGAGCGGCTGGTGCTCACCAGGCCCGCCGTGGAGGCGGGGGAGCGGCTGGGCTTCCTGCCCGGCGATTTGCAACAGAAAGTCGACCCCTACCTACGCCCCCTCTACGACGCCCTGCACGCCCTGCTCGGCGCTGAGCGCACTGCTGCCCTGCTGGAGAAGGGGGTGATTGAGGTGGCCCCCCTGGCCTACATGCGCGGCCGCACCCTGGCTGACGCATTCGTGATCCTCGACGAGGCCCAGAACACCACCACCGCCCAGATGCGAATGGTGCTCACCCGGCTGGGCGAGCACTCCCGCATGGTGGTCACCGGCGACCCCACCCAGACCGATCTGCCAGCGGGGGTGATGAGCGGCCTGCTCGAAGCGGCCCAGGTGCTGGAAGGGGTGGAAGGGGTGGCCATCTGCCGGCTCAGCGCGGCCGACGTGGTGCGCCATCCGCTTGTGCAACGCCTTGTGAATGCCTATGCCAGCCGCGATGCCAACAAGCTGGCGCCAGACGTAAAAAAGCGATTCGACAGCCCACGCAGCCGCCTTGAACCATGACCATCGCTGAGCGACTGCGCATTCCCGCCGAAATCGCCGTAGCGGCCCTGGTGGCCTACCTGATCGGCTTCTGGTTCACCGGTCTGTTTCCCGGCTATCTGCCCAAGATTGGCGGCCTCTGGTCGGCCATCTCCGCGATCGTGGTAACCCAGGCCACTCGCAGGGAAACAACCTCCTCCGCCTCGCTGCGCATTCTGGGCTCGGCGATTGGCGCCATCACCAGCGCCGTCTACCTAACGCTGCTGCCGTTTCACCCGCTCGGCATGGCCCTGGCAATCTTCGCCACGGTGCTGCTCTGCACCGCCGTCCACATTCCCAGCCACGCCCGCCTAGCGGCGATCACCGTGATCGTGGTGATGGTCACCGGCAGCCTGGATCCGAAGCTGAGCCAGGGCCTGAATGCCCTGCTGCGCTTCATTGAATCCTGCATCGGCACAGGCGTTGCGGTGCTGGGCGTCCGGCTCTGGCCTGGATCTCAGCTCGACTCCAGCGACAACACCTAAAGCGCGCGTTCAGCCGCCATAGGGAGATCCGCACCCCGCAGCAGCTGTGGAGGCTCCCACTGGCCGAAAACCACTGGCAGGATGGAGGGAGTTTCCTTCCACTGGTGCGCCATGCCGGCCAGCAGCAATTTTCAGCAAGCCATTCGTGAGGCGCAGTCGAGCGCCTTGGTCGGCCCCAACGTGGTCAACAAGGCGCTGCCCTATGTGGGCGGCGGCATGGTGCTCACCGCTGGTGGGGTGATCGGCGGCCTGGCCCTGATGGCCAGCAGCCCGGCCCTGTTCATGCCCCTGTTCTGGGTGGCCCTGATCGGCAACTTCGTGCTGTTCTTCGTGGCCCAGAACGTGGCGATGAAGGGCAACAACAGCACGGCCCTGCCGCTGCTGACCACCTACAGCCTGATCACCGGCTTCACCCTGAGTGGCATCGTCGCCTACGCCGTCAGCGCTGCTGGAGTTGGCGCCATTGGCACCGCCACCTTGGCCACGGGTATCACCTTCGTGGTGGCTTCAGTGGTCGGCCGTCGCATGAGCGACAACGTCGGCCAGGCCCTTAGTGGTGTAGTTGGCCTGGGCATCCTCGGCCTGCTGATCGCCATGGTGGTGCAGATCGTCGGCAGCATTTTTGCTCCGGGCGTCTTCAGCGGAGGCACTTTTGAGCTGCTGATTGCCGGCTTCGGCACCGTGCTGTTTGTGGGTGCGGCCTTTGTCGACTTCTACACCATGCCCCGCACCTACAGCGACGACCAGTATCTGGCCGGCGCTCTGGGCATGTACCTCACCTACATCAACCTGTTCATCTTCATCCTGCGCTTGATCATCGCCCTCAACGGCGGCGGTCGCCGCGACTGAGCCCGCTACCCAGAGCGTTCTGCAGCGCCCCTTGGGGGCGCTTTTTTATGGCTGGCCAACCACTGGCGGGGCCACCTGGGGCAGGAAGAGGGTGACATCCCGCAGCGGATGGCTGCTACTGCCCCAACCACCAGCGGGCAATTGGGGAGACCCCCCTGGGCCGGCCTGGGCAGCGGCATTGAACCAGGCCAGCAGCAAGCCACGGAGAGCCCCACCGCCATCGCCCTGGGGGGAGCGGAGATTGAAGTGGTCTGCTCCCTCGGCCAACACCAGACGATGGCCGCTGTTAGCTGAGCGGGTGGCGCGCCCCATCGGTTCGATCGCCTCGGGGCCAGACGGCACCACCCAATCGCTGTTGCCGCTGACCACCAGCACCTTGGTGGTCAGCGTGTGGGCCGACGTGACGTCAAACAACAGGAGCATCATCGGACTCACCGCCACAGCAGTGAGCACGCGGGAATCCACCAGGGCTGCGCTCTCGGCCGATCCCACAAAGTTGCATTGCAGCACCCAGCTGAGGTTGCGGGAGGGATGGCCCACCTCTTCGCACAGGGTCTTGAGCCGGCTGCTGGTGGGCCGGGCTCCGGCCAGCTGCAGCGCCGTGGTGGCTCCCCAGGAATGACCAGCCACCAGCACCGCCTGGGTGTTCACAGGCCGGCGCAAGGCCAGCCGGCCGTCTGCCGCCGCATCGATCACCGCCGAGACATCCTTGGGCCGCAACGCCAGTTCTGCCGGTTTCGGCGGCGGCTGCTTGCCGGCCAACATCGCCCGCTGTTGGCTCTGGTCGCTGCCGGGATGACGGGGCAAGACCACCGTGTAGCCATGGCTGGCCAGGTGGCTGGCCCAACCCTCGAAATTGCTGGGGTCGTCCCACAGGCCATGGGAGATCACCACCAACCGCTCGCTGGCGGGAGCAGAGGCGCTTGACTCCAGAACGACCACGGACAGGGGCTCCGGGCGATGCTTCACCGCAATGGTGAGCTCCCTCCGCGTGGTGGAGAACCGCCCGGTCTCCTGCCAGGGTCCCTGACTGCTCACAGCCGGCAGGGACGCCACGAGCTGGTCGGCCTGACGGCGCTGAGCCCGGAATCGCTGCACCGACGAACCCAGGCGACCCAGCTGCACCGTGACGCTGTCGCCCGGCAACTGCTCCAGCACATCCAGCAGGCTGATGCCCCCCTGGGCGGCAGCCCGCTGCATGGCCTCCTCAAACTGAGCTGGCTGGAGGGGATCGGGCAGGCCGTCGATGTCGCCCAGGGCCCCCACCAGCAACAGCACTTGCTCCAGCAGTGGCGAGCCCTGGGCATTGCGCATCACAGCCATCAGCTCCAGGGGCAAGTTGGACTGCATCACCGCCTTGAGCTTCCGGCCGATCGCCCCATCGGTTGCCCGGTCGAGTTCGGCCAGATCGCTGTCACCAGCCATCAGGGCCTGGGGGCTGCGCAACTCGGAGACCCGGATCAGGAAATCGGTCTCCAGCAGCGGCAAGCGCAGCTTGATGGTTTCAATCGCCCGGGCGGAGGTTGGCGCCAACAACGCCGCAGCTGCCAACGCCAAAACCCTGAACCGCATAACCATGAACAGGGCACGTGGGCTTCAGCCATTTTGGACTGCGTTACCCGTCAGCCACCGCTTCGATCGCCGCCGCAATGGCCGCCCTCTGGTCGGTGTCGTAGCCCCAGCGGTCCAGAAAGGCGACATCCTCCCCTTCCCCCGCGGTGGCCGCCAGAAGGGTTTCGAGCCGCTGCTTGACGGCTTGGGGCTCCAGGCCGCGCAGCAAGTCGGTGCAGCGGGCCTGCACCCGCTCCGACGCCCCCTGCTGCGCCCCATCGCCAGCTCGCTGATGGTGCAGCGCCATCGCCGTGCTCATCGCCAGATTGCGGGCCGTCAGATCCACCACCCCCGCGCCAGCCAGCCGCAGCTGCAGCAGCAGCGGCTCCGGCAAACGGTCCATCAGCGGGCCATCGCCGGCCAAGCTCACCACGAAGAAGCCCCGGGCGCCATCGCGGCTGGCCACCAACTCGGCCACCCGATCGCCCAGCACCTCGTCACTGAGCTCCCCGTTTTCCCAGAGCGCCAGCCACTGGGCCGTGATCTCCATGGCCTGCTGGAAGGTGGGTTGGCGAAGGGTGTCGGGCGTCTCAGACATGGAGCCAGCGGTGCTCTGCCCTCCGAGCCTATGGAAACTCCCCCGGGTCCGATGGGCTGGCACTGTTGAAGGCATGACAGCCACTCCCCCACCCCCTGCCAGCGACGGCACGATCGACCACGGCACGATCCTGGAAGGCCAGATCCTGCCGATCCCCGATCCGCAGGAGTCGGCGCGGCTACTGGGAGCCGGTGGGGCCGGATCGGCACCAGGGCAGAACGCCGACTACCGATCAGGCTTCGTGGCCCTGATCGGCCGGCCCAACGTGGGCAAATCCACCCTGCTCAACCAGTTGGTGGGCCAGAAGGTGGCGATCACCTCGCCGGTGGCCCAAACCACCCGCAACCGGTTGCGGGCGATCCTCACCACCCCGGCGGCCCAGCTGGTGCTGCTCGACACTCCGGGCATTCACAAGCCCCACCACCTACTGGGGGAACGGCTGGTGCAGAGCGCGCGGGGCGCCATCGGCGAGGTGGATGTGGTGTTGCTGTTGGTGGATGGCAGCGAGCCGGCGGGCCGGGGCGATGGCTTCATCGTGGAGCTGCTGCAGCACTGCCGGGCCCCGGTGCATGTGGCGCTCAACAAAGCCGATCTGGTGGATCCGGCCCAGGCCGAAGAGCTGGCCGCCAGCTACAGAGCACTGGTGGGCGACTGGCCCCTGCACCCGGTGAGCGCCCTCAACGGCGAGGGAACCGAAGCCCTGGTGGCGGCCCTGAGCGCCGAGTTGCCACCGGGACCCCAGCTCTACCCGGCCGACGCGGTGAGTGACCAGCCCGAGCAACTGCTGATGGCGGAGCTGATCCGCGAGCAGGTGCTCAGCCACACCCGCGAGGAGGTGCCCCACTCGGTGGCAGTGAGCATCGATCGGGTGGTCGACGACGGCCCCCGCACCGCCGTACTGGCCACGGTGCTGGTGGAGCGCTCCAGCCAGAAGGGCATCCTGATCGGCAAGGGCGGGCGCATGCTCAAAACCATCGGCCAGGGGGCGCGGCTTCAGATGGAAAAGGTGTTCAGCGGTCCGGTGTATCTGGAGCTGTTCGTGAAGGTGGTGCCCAACTGGCGCCGCAGCGCCGCCCGCCTGGCCGAGCTGGGCTACCGGGGGGACTGAGGCCCTGCTGACTTAGCCGCGAAGCCGGCTAAGCTGAGTTGATGCAAGTCAACCTGCACGACGCCAAGACCCATCTCTCCCGCTACGTGGAGCAGGCGCTGGATGGCGAAGAGGTGGTGATTGCGCGGGCCGGCAAGGCCCTCGTACGGCTGGTGCCTGTTGAGGACACCCCCCGAAGACGCCACCTGGGCTTCCTACAGGAAGTGGCGGTGTTGGACTGCGATCTCAAGGCCGACTTTGGGAAAGAGATTGAGTCCATGTTTGGCTGATGGGTGTCGATCGAATCCGTCACTCGGGCCAGAGCCGGCAGCTGCTCGACACTCAGTTGTTGTTGTGGTTGGCGATCACCCCTGCACGGCTCCCCAGCGCTGTGCGAGAGGCGCTCAGCGATCGCCGCAGCCCGTTTCTGTTCAGCGTCGCGAGCCTGTGGGAGGTGGCGATCAAAACCTCCCTGGGCAAACCGGGCTTCCAGGTGGATGCTGGCCAGCTCAGGAGCGGCCTTCGCCAACAGGGACTTGAAGAAGTGGCCATCACCGCCGAGCACTGCCTGGCGGTGCAGCACCTGCCCTGGATTCATCGCGATCCGTTCGACCGGCTGCTCGTCGCCCAGGCCGTCCACGCGGAGCTCACCCTTCTCACGGCTGATCGCACCCTCAGCGGCTACGGACCCCAGATGGTCTGGGTGGGCAACTGGGGCGCGGGCGGCTGAGAGAATCGGCCAATGACTGACCAATCCCCCGCCTTTCCGCCGGCCACGATCGAGGCCTTCCTGCGGTTCTGCGCCGGCGAATGGATGGGGCTGCGCAGCCGTTTCGCCCTCGATGCCGGCCTGGAGGGGGAGAACGGCGATGAATGGCACAGCAGCGAGCGCGGCGAGCTGTTGGTGGCTTATTTGGACCCCGAGGCGCCGGGCGAACCTGGCGGCCTGCGGGTGGGACCCAAAGACGCCGTGCCCCAGCAACTGCACTTCAGCGGCGATGGCAGCTTCAGCGCCAGCGACCAGCAGGGCCGCTGGCAGCTGTGGCCCGATGGCAGCCTCGAGCTGGTGATCGCCACCGGGGGCCGGGAGGTGCGAGAGCGCATCTGGTTCACCAAGCCCAACCTGCGGCTGCGCAGCACCGTGGAAAGCGGAACCGACGGCAGCCCGGGCCGGGCCAGCTTCAGCTCCGAGATCCGCCGGGTGAGCCGGCCCGCCAGCTGATGCGCCTCGCTCTGTGATGAGACTTGACGCGGTGAGCCTGGCCCCGGAGGCCTTCACGCCGCTGCTGCGCCTGGGGGTGATCGGCCGGGCGTTTGCCGCTGGCATCGCCGCGCTGCACACCCACAACCCGCGCGACTTCGCCACCGACAAGTACAAGAAAGTTGACGACGACCCCTATGGCGGCGGCGCCGGCATGGTGCTCAAGCCGGAGCCGGTGTTTGACGCGGTGGAGGCGATCCCGGTGCTGCCGCGGCGGCGGGTGCTGCTGATGAGCCCCCAGGGCAAGCCGCTGGAGCAGGCCGATCTGCGCCGCTGGGCCACTGAGTACGAGCAGCTGGTGCTGATCTGCGGCCACTACGAGGGCTTCGATGAACGCATCCGCAGCCTTGCCGATGAGGAGGTGTCGATCGGCGACTTCGTGCTCACCGGTGGCGAGCTACCGGCGGCGGTGATCATCAACGGCGTGGTGCGGCTGCTGCCCGGCACCGTGGGCACCGAGGCTTGCCTGGAGGAGGAAAGCCACAGCGCCCTGCTGCTGGAGCACCCCCACTACACCCGGCCTGCCGACTTCAGGGGCCTGGAGGTGCCGGCGGTGCTGCGCAGCGGCGACCATGGCGCCATCGCCCGCTGGCGCACTGAGCAGCAGCAGCAGCGCACCCGCGAGCGCCGGCCGGATCTCTATGCGCGCTGGCAGGAGCAACAGGCCCAGCAGTAGCAGCCACAAACTGGGCGACATCCACGGCGCCGATGACGATGCTGTTGCTCAGCACCACCCCCAGCCTGGAGGGGCGGCCGATCCGCCATTACCTCGGCTTGGTGCACGGCGAGACGATCCTCGGCGCCAACCTGTTCCGCGACATCCTCGCTTCGATCCGCGACCTGGTGGGCGGCCGGGCCCGGGCCTACGAAACCACCCTGGAGCGGGCGCGGGAGATGGCGCTGCAGGAACTCAGCCGGCGGGCCCGGCTGCTGGGCGCCGATGCCGTGGTGGGGGTGCGGATGGATTACGAAGTGCTCGGCCAAGCGGGCGGCATGCTGATGGCCTGCGCCAGCGGCACGGCCGTACAGCTCGAGACTTCTGGGGATGGGGCCTCAGGGGATGGGGGCCTGCCACCACCACCGCCCCGGCCGCCTCAGCTCTGACCCTGCTGCAGCCCCCGCAGGGCAGTGAGCAGGGCCGCCGGGCTCTGGGGATCCACCATCAGCACGCTGCCGCCGGGGGACTGGGCCATCTGCTCACCCATGGTCATCCAGTCGCTGGCCAGCAGCAGGCGCATCGCCTCGGCGGCCTGGGGGTTGGCCTGCATCGCCTGCGCCAAACGGGTGGCCGCATCGGCCCGGGCCTGGGCCAGCAGAGCCTGCTGCTTGGCCTGGGCTTCGGCATCCAGCACCATCGCCTCCGCCCGGCCCCGGGCCGCATTCACCTGGGAGTCGCGCTCGCCTTCGGAGCGCAGGATCGCCGCCCGTTTCTCCCGCTCGGCCGTCATCTGCTGCTCCATCGCCTGCTGCACGCCCTGCGACGGCTGGATGTCGCGCAGCTCCACCCGCGTCACCTTCACGCCCCAGGGATCGGTGGCCTGATCCAGCTCCCGCAACAGCGCCTCATTCACCTCTTGGCGGGTGGTGAAGGTTTGATCCAGGTCGAGCTTGCCCATCTCGGCCCGGATCTGGGTAAGCACCAGGTTCACCATCGCCGCCTGCAGGTTGTCAACGGCGTAGTAAGCGCGAGCGTGCTCCAGCAGCTGCCAATACACCACCGCATCCACCTCGATACCGACGTTGTCACGGGTGATGCACTGCTGGGGCGGGATATCAAGCACCCGCTCCTTGAGCGATTCGTGGCTCACCACCTTCTCCACCCCCGGCAGCACCAGCGACAGCCCGGGCTGCAGCTGGCGGTCGTATTTGCCCAGGCGCTCCACCAGCCGCGACTGACCGCCACTGGTGACCTTGACGCTGCTCACCCCCAGCAGGGCCATTAAGGCGAGAGCGGGCAAAGACAACAGCGCTTCCACAGCCGGGCTCCGGACATCCAGACTCAACGCTAGTCAGCATGGGCGTGCTGAACCAGCACCCCCTGCCATGGCCCCCGTTCCGATCCTCTGGCTGCTGCTGGCCTGCGGCCTGCTGGGGCTGGAACTGATCGGGGCCGAGTTTGAGGGGGTGCTGCCGGCTGCAGCGGCGGCTCTGGTGCTGTCACTGGCCACGATCTGGTGGCCTCTGCCGCCACTGCTGCAGCTGGGATTGCTGGTGGGTGGCACCGGGCTGGGCGTGCTGGGCCTGCGGCGCTGGTCGCGACGGCACCGCCACCGCAGCCTGCCGCCTGCAGAGACGGCCGAGGTGATCAGCGGCTTTGACCAGGGCGATACGGGCCGGGTGCGCTGGCACGGTCAGAGCTGGAGCGCCGTCAACCTCAAGGGATGCCGCCCCCTGCCTCCGGGCAGCTGCGTCACGGTGATGGGGCGCGACGGCAACCAGCTGCAGGTGATGGAGCCTGGGGGAGACTGAGATCAGATATCAGAAGCAGATGCAACTCCGCATCGGCAACGGCTACGACATCCATCGCCTGGTGCCGGGTCGGGAGCTGATCCTG
>JBIPLV010000266.1:0-3335 GCA_044369475.1 Cyanobium sp.
TCCGGTGGTGAGGCCCAGCGCATCCGGCTGGCCACCCAGATCGGTGCCGGCCTCACCGGGGTGCTCTACGTGCTGGATGAGCCGAGCATCGGCCTGCACCAGCGCGACAACGACCGCCTGCTCAACACCCTCACCAAGCTGCGGGATCTGGGCAACACCCTGATCGTGGTGGAGCACGACGAGGACACGATCCGCGCCGCCGATCACATCGTGGACATCGGTCCCGGTGCCGGTGTGCACGGCGGCCACATTGTGGCGGAGGGAAGCCTCGACACCCTGCTGGCAGCCGACGACTCCCTCACCGGCGCCTATCTGAGTGGCCGCCGCGCCATTCCCACCCCGGCGGAACGCCGCAGCAGCGGGTCCCGCAAGCTCACCCTGGTGGGCTGTGAGCGCAACAACCTCTCCGGGTTCGATGTCGACTTTCCCCTGGGCCGCCTGGTGTGTGTCACCGGGGTGAGCGGCAGTGGCAAGAGCACCATGGTGAACGAGCTGCTGCACCCGGCCCTCGAGCACAAGCTGGGCCTGAAGGTGCCCTTCCCCTCAGGGGTTCAGGAGCTCAAGGGGATCAAAGCGATCGACAAGGTGATCGTGATTGACCAGTCGCCGATCGGCCGCACCCCACGCTCCAACCCCGCCACATACACCGGCGCCTTCGATCCGATCCGGCAGGTGTTTGCCGCCACGGTGGAGGCCAAGGCCCGTGGCTACCAGGTGGGCCAGTTCAGCTTCAACGTGAAGGGGGGCCGTTGCGAGGCCTGCGGCGGCCAGGGGGTGAACGTGATCGAGATGAACTTCCTGCCGGATGTCTACGTGCAGTGCGACGTGTGCAAAGGCGCCCGCTACAACCGCGAGACGTTGCAGGTGAAGTACAAGGGCCACACCATCGCCGATGTGCTGGAGATGACGGTGGAGCAGGCCTGCGAGGTGTTCTCCGCCATCCCCCAAGCGGCCGATCGGCTGCGCACGCTGGTGGATGTGGGCCTGGGCTACGTGAAGCTGGGCCAGCCAGCCCCCACCCTCTCCGGCGGCGAGGCCCAGCGGGTGAAGCTGGCCACCGAGCTCTCCAAGCGGGCCACCGGCAAGACGCTCTATTTGATCGACGAGCCTACCACTGGCCTGAGCTTCTACGACGTTCACAAACTCATGGACGTCATTCAGCGGCTGGTGGACAAGGGCAATTCGGTGCTGGTGATCGAGCACAACCTCGACGTGATTCGCTGCTCCGACTGGATCATTGATCTCGGTCCAGAAGGGGGCGACAAGGGTGGGCAGATCGTGGTGACAGGAACTCCAGAGGAGGTGGCGAAGCATATCACCTCTCACACGGGGCGTTATCTCAAGCAGGTGTTGGCGCAGCATCCCGCGATGGTGGTTGGGGGTTGAGGATGAGAGCCTGGAATGAATCTGGAGGAATGGGCTGCTTGGTGGGAGGCCCTTTTGGGCCGGTGCTCCGCCTCAGAATGCATGTAGATATACGCAAGAAAAACCAGTCGCTTGACCGTCAAACAACTAATAACAGCATTGAGATAAACGAGCATTATTGGAATACTTAAACCATTTCTCGAATCTTGAGAAGCCGATCTTAAGAGCTGCAATTAGAGCCTTTTGCCGATTGGTGACGTTAAGTTTTTGCGATAAGTTGCCACTATATGTCTGAATAGTGCGAGGGGAGAGATTCAATCGCTCTGCCATCTGCTTATTGGTTAAGCCAAGCAGGTATCCAGAGAGCTACTGTCGATCTATCAGAGAGAGGAAGACGCGATTATCAAGTAAAACATCGTAGTAATTTGTAGAATCAGCAATTAGGGCATCAATTGAAGGACTACAGTAAGTTGCATTTGATACCAAAGCCATTAGGCCTTGCAAGATCGGTTTCGCTGGGAAAATCGTATCTCTGTCCTTGTTTTTGCTGCCTCTTGTGAAGAGCTCACTGGTGCCATCCAGTAGTTGCAGCTTCCACTGGCTGACCTGGATGTCATGATCAGCGGCGATCTCTTGGATCGTTTTGAGAGCACTGATCGCCTCCATGGCGACCCTTGCCTTGAATTTGGGACTAAAAGAGATGCCCAAGGTATGGCCCAAGTGCGCTCCATCTGAATACCACAAGAACTCGTCAAAGATTCTCACAAATATACTTGATCTAATTTCCCTAACAATGAAAGATTTGACTTAATAATAATCGTAGCTTAGACAATGCATAACGATAACTGTTTGCGCATGAAATTAGCATTGGTATATTCTTATTCAAAAGGAATATTATAAGCGACTTAGAACTAGTTTGCGAGCGAATTGCTACTTTAAGCTGTTTCGAATGAACGTGAATATTGAAAATCTTAAGAGAGTTGAGTGTGCCTACTTTTATAAAGATGGTATTCTCTTTTTGAAAGAAACAAGTATTTCTCCAATTAATTTTGCTGTTATGATGTCTTGCCATATTTATGATTGGACTGAATCTAAGCAAAACAGGGTCAATACCATAAAGATACATACCCATTGAGCTTGCGTCGAAAATGCCTCCGGTTAGCATTGGTGGCACGATTTCCCAATGCTTTGAGTTTTCCAAATAAGACTCAGTCGGAAGACTAAAGACATCGGATCTGACCCTGCACATATAGCCCAAGATATGCATCTCTGTAAGGTTTGAACTGTCTTCATCGAAATACTGCTCAATTTCTAGAAGCGGCTTGATATTGTTGCAATACAAGAATGATGCCAATGCTCTTTCGTATGAATCTCTTACAACAAATAAGCCTTCCCCAAATGTATTCAATCGTGATGCCAACAGATCTATATTGCTAACTACGTTGTCGAATTCGAAGTGGAAAAATGTTTCAATTCCATTGGAGACAGCAAAGTTCCTCAAAATCAAGAGGCGCATGCTTGCCTTAATGATCAGCGGATGACTCAACATGCCGCGCGGCCTTTTAAAGCTTAATGAGCTAGAATCAAACCTATTAATTCGAAGCCTATTCCCATGATGTGCGAGGGTTGTGCCATCTGCCTCATAATCTACAAGAATTAGGTGAACTGGTATATTGTTGTGCTCTAAGAAAAAATCAATTGATCTTATTGCATAGCTTGGAAGCTCAGCTCCGATCCATACTAGTATGACACATGGCTCCTTGAAATGTTTAGAACTTTTAGTCATCTAGATTGCAGCGCCGTCAATCAATATTAAATAGATTAATGTACGAATTTGCAATACAGCAAGTAGGAGAATCTATCATGTTATTTCCCTTTGCAGATAGACTGCTATATAATACACTCATATTCCTTGCGCCATGATATTTGTTTTTATCAAATTCTAATAGTCTAGATTCGGAGAATGCTAG
>JBIPLV010000179.1:0-3327 GCA_044369475.1 Cyanobium sp.
CCCCGACCAGGGGGGCCATCAGCTGTCGGCCGCCCGGATCACGCGCACCGCACTGGCCCGCAGGCGACCGGTTTTGGTGGTGGTGGGGGCCTTCGGAGCAGAGGACTTGGCGGCCGGCTTTTTGGCGGCACCGGCCGCTGGCTTGCGGCCCTTGGCCTTGCCGGTGGTGGCCTTGGCGGCCAGCAGCTCCACGGCCTGGTCCAGGGTGATCGTGTCGGCGGTGGTGCCTTCAGGCAGCGACGCGTTGACCTTGCCCTGCTTGACGTACAACCCGTAGGGACCGTCAAACAGCTGAATCGCCTCATCGCCCCCCTCGGGAGTGCCGAGATCCTTCAGGGCGGTGCGGCCGCCGCGGCCCTTCTTGGGCATGGCCAGCAATTCCACAGCGCGGCTCAGCCCCACCATCAGCACATCGTCTTCGGCCTTGAGGGAGCGGTAGTCCTTCTCGCCCTTGCCCTTGTGGTGCACCACGTAGGGCCCGAAGCGGCCAAGGCCCGCCTCGATCTTGCCGCCGTCGGGATGCTCCCCGAGCTGGCGCGGCAGCCGCAGCAGGCCCAGGGCATCCTCGAGGCTGAGCTCCTCTGGCTTGACGCCCTTGGGCAGCGAGGCCCGCTTGGGCTTGGGGTTCTCATCGCTCACCTGGCCCCGCTGCACATAGGGGCCGTACTGGCCAAACAGCAGGTACACCAGATCACCCGTTTCCGGATCCTCGCCCAGGGATTCGGGGCCGTCGGCCTTCTGCTTGAGGATCAGCTCCGCCTTGTCGGCATCGAGATCAGCCGGGGTGATCTCCTGGGGCAGGGTGGCCTTGAGCAGCTCCTCGCTGCCGTCGTCAGCGACGCGCTTGGTTTCCAGATAGGCACCGAAGCGGCCAATGCGCACCACGCAGGGCAGGCCCTCGAGCTCCACCGTGCGGGACACCCCGGGATCGATGTCGCCCTCACGTTGCTGGACCTGGGTTTCCAGGCCCTGCTCACCCTTGTAGAAGCTCTGCAAGTAGGGCAGCCACTGCACCTGGCCGTGGGAGATCTCATCGAGGGTGTTCTCCATCCGGGCGGTGAAGCTGGTGTCCACCAGATCCGGAAAGTGCTCCTCCAGCAGGGCCGTGACCGCAAAGGCCGTGAAGCTGGGGGTGAGGGCGTTGCTCGCCAGGGTGGCGTAACCCCGGTCGACGATCGTGCCGATGATCGAGGCGTAAGTGGAGGGGCGGCCGATGCCCTCCTTTTCCAGCATCTTCACCAGGGCCGCTTCGCTGTAGCGGGCGGGCGGCTGGGTTTGGTGGCCGAGGGCCTCCACCGCCTTGCAGGCCGGGCGATCGCCAACCTTCAGGGCCGGCAGCAGCACCTCCTGGCCCTCCAGGGCGGCATCAGGATCGTCAGAACCCTCCACGTAGGCGCGGAAGAAGCCGGCGAAGTCGATGCGCTTGCCGGAGGCGCGGAAGCTGGCCGGGCCCAGGGGGCCACCGTCGGCCTGCAGTTCCACCGACAGCATCGTGAGCCGGGCGTCGGCCATCTGGCTGGCCACCGTGCGCTTCCAGATCAGCTCATAGAGGGCCAGATCCTTGTCTTTGAGACCCGTTTCGTTGGGCGTGCGGAAGGATTCACCAGCGGGGCGGATCGCTTCATGGGCCTCCTGGGCGTTGCGGGCTTTGGTGGAAAACTGGCGGGGCGTCGGACTGAGGTAGTCCTTGCCGTATTTGGCGTCCACGCAGCTGCGGGCGGCATTGATCGCCTGGTCGCTGAGGTGCACCGAGTCGGTGCGCATGTAGGTGATGAAGCCGCGCTCATACAGCCCCTGGGCGGTGCGCATCGTTTCGCGGGCCGAAAGCCGCAGCTTGCGGTTGGCCTCCTGCTGCAGGGTGCTGGTGGTGAAGGGGGGCACCGGCTTGCGCACGGTGGGCTTCTCCTCCACCTCCGCCACGGTCCAGGGGGCCTTCAGCGCCGCCTCGCGCAACTGACGCGCCTCGGCCTCGCTCAGCAACTTCACCTTGCTGCCGGCCTTGAGGGCTCCGGTGCTCTCATCGAAATCGGAGCCGCCGGCGATCTTCACGCCGCCCAGCTGGCTCAGCTTGGCCTCAAAGCCGCTGCCGGCCTGCTCGAGCCGGGCCTTGAGGTCCCAGTAGCTACCGCTCTTGAAGGCCCGGCGGGCCCGCTCGCGCTGCACGAGCAGGCGCACCGCCACCGACTGAACGCGGCCAGCGCTCAGCCCCCACGCCACCTTTTTCCACAGCAGTGGCGACAGGGTGTAACCCACCAGCCGATCGAGGATGCGGCGGGTTTCCTGGGCGTGCACCAGCTCCATATCGAGCTCGCGGGTCTGCTCCAGGGCGCGGCCGATGGCCTCTTTGGTGATCTCATGGAACACCATCCGCTTCACCGGCACCTTGGGGCTGAGCAGCTGCAGCAGGTGCCAGCTGATCGATTCGCCCTCCCGGTCTTCGTCGGTGGCCAGCAGCAGCTGGTCGGCGCCCTTGAGGGCGTCCTTCAGCTCCTTCACCACTTTTTTCTTGTCCTTCGGCACCACGTAGAGCGGCTCGAAGTTGTTGGCAGTGTTGACGCCGAGGTTGGCCCACTTCTCGCCCTTGTGGGCCGCCGGGATCTCACTGGCGTTGTTGGGCAGGTCGCGCACGTGCCCCATGGAGGCTTCCACCTTGAAGTCCTTGGGAAGGAAGCCGCGAATGGTGCGGGCCTTCGTGGGACTCTCGACAATGACCAGGGTGTGACCCACAGACCAGCGCATAACCGCTTCCCTCTTTATCGCATCCAGGGACCGGGTTGGCTGCGAAGCGCGGCTACAGTCCTCGACATCACAGATCCCACCTCGCCGCCGTCTCCCTGATGTTTCTGCTCGGGGCCCTCTCCACCGTGGCCGATGCCATCGGCAGTGGTGCCGGAACCGGTGGGCTGAATCTGCAGCTCAACGCCGGCGCCATCGCTCCGGAAGCAGCGGTGCTGATCGCCCTGCTCACCTGCCTGGTGGTCGACCTGGCCGGCGAAAAAGCCGCCAGCCGCTGGGTGCCACCGATCTGCTACGCCGGTCTCGGCAGTGCCCTGGTGCTTTTGGCGCTGCAATGGAACACGCCGGATCTGCAGCCCGCCTTCGTGGGCTCCTTCCTGGCCGACAACCTCGCCATCGCCTTCCGGGCGGTGGTCGCAGCCTCCACGTTGATTTCCCTGATGCTGAGCTGGCGCTACGTCGAGCGCAGCGGCACGCCGGTCGGCGAATTCGCCGGCATCCTGCTGGCCGCCACCCTCGGGGCGATGTTCCTGTGCGGCGCCACCGACCTGGTGAGCATCTTCGTGTCGCTCGAGACCCTCTCGGTGGCCA
>JBIPLV010000363.1:0-3321 GCA_044369475.1 Cyanobium sp.
GAATCCAGAAGCCAGGCGGCCACTGCGTCGTTGGGTTTCAAGCGTCTGAGGCGTCCGGGAGGCCGAACAGCGCGGGATGGGTGGTTGGCACTTCGGCGATCAGGGTCTCATCGCTGCGCAGCGGTTCACGGAAGAACGCCAAGCCGGCTGAACTCCCCGGGCTGGCGAGAACGTCAATGGTGTGGCGCAGGGCCATGGTGTCGTGACTCATTTTCATGAAGATTCGCGAAGCATCCGTTTGCGTAATCCTGTTAACGGGCACCAAAACCCTTGTTGTCAGGGCATGCACGCGCATACGGACCAGGAAGCAACGAATTCAGATCTTCCAATTGTCTTTCGATTGTCTCGGGCGCCGCCGAAGGCCCCTGCGCCAACTGGGCAGTGGAGCGCTACAGGGCTACAAGTCGCTTTCGCGCTGCACATAATGCGTAGCAACACCGGATTGGAACATATTTGTTGATCTCCTGACCGATAAAGTTCCATGCCGTGCTCAAGCCAGCGCTCGGTTTCGAACAGATCCAGCCATGACATGCACTGCTGCAACGCTTTGGACCGTTCTGATCGCTGACGACGACCTCAGCACCCGCCGTGTGTTGGAGACGCGTCTGGCGATGAAAGGATTTGCGGTCACGGCGGTGTCCGACGGGCTCCAGGCCGTCGATGTGTTCCGCCTGGTCGACCCTGATGTTGTGGTGCTCGACGTGATGATGCCGGAGCTGGATGGCTTTGGTGTCCTCGAGCGCCTCCGGAGGGTTTCGGATGTTCCGATCATCCTGCTGACTGGCCTGGGTGACATCAGCCATCGGGTGACTGGTCTGGAGCTGGGAGCTGATGACTACATGGTCAAACCGTTCAGCCCCAAGGAGCTGGAAGCGCGCATCCACTGTCTGTTGCGCCGCAACCACCGCGGGGATGCCCACAGCACCGGTGTCCCCAGTTCGCGCCCTGGTCAGATGATCACGGTGGGTGAGTTGCGCATCGATCTGCTGCGGCGCCAGGTGCACCGGGCTCAGGAGCGGATCCGGCTGACAGGGATGGAATTCAGCCTGTTGGAACTGTTGCTCAGCCGCGCCGGTGAGGCGATCCCCCGCACTGAGTTGCTCGAGAAGCTCTGGGGCTACACCCCTGAACGGCTCAACGACCGGCGGGTGGTTGATGTGCACATCTCGCGTTTGCGGGCCAAGCTGGAACTGGACCCCGAGCAGCCGGAGTTAATTCAGACTGCCCGTGGCATGGGGTATCTGTTCCAGCGCCTGATGCCAAGCGAGCTCACCGCTGACTATTGATAGGGTTTGGTTCACCGGAATCACCACGCATAGCCGCGGTGTCAGCACTCCTTGTAGGGTCCAGCCATGGCCCGTTACGAAGCCCAGCTGCAGTGCCCAGGCCTTGAGCTGGCCAGCTTTCAGCAGCAGCTCAACGGCGTTGCGGGGGCTGTTGGTGCTGAACTGAACTGGCTGGACAAACGCAACGCCACCATCGCTCTGCTGTTGCAGCCGCAGGGCATCAGCGTGCGGCTGCTGTTTGAGTTTCGCGGTCACGGCAACATCACCTGCCTGCTCAGCAGTCGCGAGGGCATGGGCAGAGGAGCACCGCAGAGCAAGGCCTGCTTTGAGCGTGTGCTGACCCTGTTGGCTGAGCAGTTGCAATCCTTTGATCTGTCCTACCGATCTGACCGCGACGGGCCCATTCGTCAGCGCTGAATGCTCAGGCGCTCAGGGCTGTTTGTTCACGCCACTCCCTCCGCAGGTGCAGAAACAGCAGTTCAGGATCGCGGTACTGCCGCGGCAGGCTTTTGTGCAGCAATGCCAGCCGCTCCCAGCACACCGTTCGCCTCACCCTGGCGACGCTTGCACCGCCGCGCACCAACAACCGCATCGCCTTGCAGTAAGCGGGGTAATGGGCTTCCAGTTCATCAATGCGCAGCCCCGACAACTGCGGCCGTGTTACTTGAGCCATCGTGAGTCTCTTGCGGCCAAGACTGAGTCAGGCTGGCAGCTGGGCAGGATTCCCCTGTGTATCCCCCGATGCCATGCGGCTCACCTGTTGATCGCCGCCGGGTCAACATTCCGAGGCAGCTCATCCCGCAGCCAAGGGCTGGCGCACCACGGTGTTGCTGCGTGCTGGGGGAACACCCACCCCGGCCGGAACCCCGCTCAGGCAGTGCGTGAGCATCGCCCGAGCCACGTTGCAGCCCGTGGCGGCTTCAAAGCCCTGAAAGCCTGGGGCGCTGTTGACTTCGCAGACGCAGTAGCCATCTCCGTCGAATAGCAGGTCCACGCCGGCAATCTCCAGACCGACGGTACCGGCGCTCTGCAGCGCCAGCTGTTCAATCACGGGGTTGAGGGCAAAAGCTTCGCCGTCACCGCCGCGGCTGATGTTGGCCTTGAAACTGCCATCGGTGCTGCGGCGCAGCATCGCCCCCAGCACCTGGCCACCAATCACCATCACCCGCAGGTCCTGGCCCGGTCGAGTGGCGATGTACTGCTGCAGGATCAGGCTCTGGCGATGATCCAGGTTCGAGACCAGTTCCATCAGATCGCGAAAGCTGCTCGGGTCACGGCTGAGCACGATGCCTTCGCCAAAAGAGCCAATCAGCAGCTTCACCACGCAGGGAAAGCCGATCTGCTGGGCGACCAGATCGGGGTCAACAGGGAAACGCACCAGCATCGTGCGAGGGATGGGCAGGTTGCACTGCGCCAGCAGCTGGTGGGCAAAGAGTTTGTCTTTGACCGCTTCTATTGCGCGGCTGGGGTTGATGACGGCCACTCCCAGCTGCTCGAGTTGGCGCAGAATCGCCAGCGCGAAATAGTCGGTGTCACTGCCAGTGCGCGGCAGCAGCACGTCCGGCAGATCGACGTCCTGCCCGCAACGGCGAATGGCGCGCCGACCGCCACGGCTGACGATCAGATCAATGTCCTCAGGCGCTACCGCCTCCAGGACCACCCCCAGGCTCCGGGCTTCCTCCCGCAAGCGGCCCAGTTCGTAGGGCTCCACCAAGCCCTGGGGCCGTTTCTGCAGGATCCAGAGGTTCATCAGGCCTTCTGTCAGCCCATCAGCTTGAAAGGCCTGCACACCGAACCAGCAGCGTGAACAACACCGGCTGCTGCCAGCTGGATGACACCCAGAACAGAGGTGGATCCATTACCGAAGTGCCGCATGGCCCCGGTAAAGCCAGTACCACCGAGGACCTGTGGCAACAGCCATGGGAGTGCTGCGCTGCCATGGCCGGGCCGGGACCGTTTAACAAGGAACAGTTTCTGCTGCGGGCACTGGCTGCCCTGTTTTTGGCCCAGTTGCTACTGCATCTGCTGACGCTGG
>JBIPLV010000235.1:0-3026 GCA_044369475.1 Cyanobium sp.
GTTGCAGCTCGGGCCAAGCGCCATTGGAGCAGTAGCCATCGGCCGCGAAGACCAGCCGGAGGTTCGGCATTTCTGCCAGCAAGCGCTGGCGCAGCCGCGCCAGAACCTCTGGAGAGGCCCCGACCAACGCCACCCGCCAGGCGTTGGCCGCGGCCTGTTCCAGCAGCCAGTGGGCCAGTTCGATGCCGGGGCTGCGCCGCACCCGGTGGCCTTGGCGCCCCAGGGCCCAGACGACGCCAGCGCCATCCGGAATCACCAGATCGGCTTGCTCGATCGCCCTCCGCAGGTCGGGGTTCTCCAGCGCCGCCATCGTCATCTCGGCGTTGAGGGTGACGATCTGGCCGCCGCTCTGGGCCAGCTCCAAAGACCGTTGCCGGACGTCGCAGACATCTACGGGGATCCCTAACACGCGGGAGCGGACCGGGGCGGTCGCTGTTGCTGCCATCAACCCTGGGGGCGCCAGGAGAGAATCTATGGCTGCTCAAGCCGATTCGATGATGGTCAGCGGAACCTCCCCCGGCACTCCCGAATCGGCCCTCGCCATGCCGGCGCGACCAGCCACCGGGCCAGCCCAGCCTGGCCCCGCCAATGCAGAGCTCGTCAGCGCCTGGTCCAGCGGCGCCGCTGTGGCCAACGCCCTGGGCGCTGCCCCGGAGTCCGCGGTCAGCGAAGCGGAGGCGACGGCTTTCCTGCAGCAGCTCGACAGCTGGGTGGATCAGGTGGTGCTCAGCCGCCAGCATCCGATCAGCGGCCTGTTGCCGGCGAGCACCGCCAACACCGTGCATGGCAACTACGCGGATGCTTGGGTGCGCGACTGCGTGTATTCGATCCAATGCGTGTGGGGGTTGGCCCTGGCCCATCGCCGCCGCGGCGGTCGTGGACGCCGGGTCTTTGAGTTGGAGCAGCGGGTGCTGCTGCTGATGCGCGGGCTGCTCAACGCCATGATGCGCCAGTCCGCCAAGGTGGAGCGCTTCAAAACCAGCCTCGATCGGCTGGATGCGATCCACGCCAAGTTCGACACCGCCAGCGGTGAGCCCGTGGTGCCCGATGACGGCTGGGGCCATCTGCAACTGGATGCCACGGCGGTGTTCCTGCTGCAGCTGGCCCAGCTCACCCGCTCGGGATTGGTGGTTGTGCGCAGCCGCCACGAGCGCGACTTTCTCCAAAACCTGGTCTATTACGTGGCTCGGGCGTACCGGGTGGCCGATTACGGCATCTGGGAGCGGGGCGACAAGGGCAATGACGGGCAGCCCGAGCGCAATGCCAGCTCCATCGGCCTTGTGAAGGCGGCCCTGGAAGCCCTGGAAGGGCTGGATCTCTATGGGCCCCATGGCGATGGCAGCTGCTGCCTGGTGATTCCCCACGACGCCATCGTGCGCCTGCGTCGCGCCTTGCGCAGCTTGCTGCCGCGGGAATCCGCTAGCAAGGAGGTCGACAGCGCCTGTTTGGCGGTGATCGGTTACCCCGCCTGGGCGGTGGAAGACCCGAAGCTGCAGGAGCGCACCCGCCGCAAGATCCGCGAACAACTCGGCGGTCGGTATGGCTACAAGCGCTTCCGCCGCGACGGCCATCAGACCGTGGTGGAGGACGTCACCCGCTTGCACTACGAGCCGGAGGAGTTGGCGGAGTTCGAGCACATCGAGTGCGAATGGCCGCTGTTCCTGGCCTATGAGCTGGTCACCGCCTGCTGCGAGCAGCGCTGGCAGGAGGCTCGCCACTGGCGCGCCCGCTTGCGCGAGCTCAGCCTGTCGGTCGACGGGGTGCCCCTGTTACCTGAGCTTTACCTGGTGCCGGAGCCGCACCTCACGGCGGAACGGCTCCAGCCAGCCAGCCAACCGCGCCAGCCGAATGAGAACGTGCCGCTGCTCTGGACCCAGAGCCTCACGTGGCTGGGGGACCTGCTGCTGCATGGGCTGATCGAGCCCGACGACCTGGACCCCTGCCAGCGCCGTCATCCGGTGCCCCTGGGGGCCCATGAGGTGCTGGTCGCTCTGGTGCCGAATGATGCGGCGGTGGCCCACAGGTTGGCCACCGCCGGTCTTCCCTCCCAGTTGTCCACGGTGATCGGCCGGGTGGATGGGGTGCCGCGGCTGCGGGTGGCCCGTTCCCGGGAACTGGCCCAGCGCATGGCGGCTGTGGGCGCCAACCCGGCCTTGGGGCTGGGGGGGCATCCGGCTGTGCGCATGGAAACCATGGCCACGGCCCGCCTTTATCGCCACGGCAACGAGTCGCTGGCGTTCCTTCCGGCGGTGCTGGAGGACGACACCTTCTACCTGGCGGATGATCCCCAGCAACTGGTGGACGCGGTAGCCGGCGAGGTGCGCCTGCTACAACGCCACTGGCGCGGCTCCGGTGCCCCCCTGCTGCTTGTGCCGGTCCCCACGGCTCCGTTCCAGCGTGATCCCGAAGCTTTTCTGGAACTCGGCCGCCAGCTGCTCTCCGGGCAGCTGGAAGGGGTGCCTGTGCAGTTGGCCCCGCTGGAGCAGCTGATCCCTCAGGCCAGTTGGGTGGAGCTGCCGCCCCAGGCCATGGCGGCCTGCGAATTGCGTCCCGCCTCCCACACCCTGCTGCCGGCCGCCACCAGCCGCGAACCGCTCACCGCCCGCCAGGAGCAGGAGCTGGAAGACATCTCCGTGGCCGAACTGGCGGCGCGCCTGTGGCACAGCACCTCCCTGGCGGAGCAAGCCGAGGTGCTGGAGCAACTCGGCCGCCGCCTTGGGCCCAATGCCCGGCTGCAGGGGCCGATGGGTGGTGTTCCCGTGCAGCTGATGGCCCTGCTGCAGGAGGTGTATCGCCGCGCCCTGGAGCTGCCGGACTGGAGCATCGTGCGGCGGGTGGCCGGAGCGATGGGTCTGGTGCATCCCCAGCTGGAGGATGCCCTCACCGATCTGCTGGTGCGCCAGCGGCAGGTGGTGGTGGGTCGCAACTACACCAGCGAGTCGCTGATCAGCGAACCCCAGGGCAGCCTGGCGATCGCGGCGATGATCCGCCGCTTCAGCGGCGAGGACGGCCGCGAATGGATGCTG
>JBIPLV010000317.1:0-3308 GCA_044369475.1 Cyanobium sp.
CCATTAAGGCCAAGAATAGCGGCGCCGTGGTTGGCATCAGCCGCGAGCTACGGGCATTAGTTGGTCTTGGTATTGGTGCGCCTTCTGAGCGCCACCACCCGCCTATGGGCAGGCGATGGAGCTAAGCCACCAGCTTGTGGAACAGCTCACCACCTTGGAACGGCAGGCGGCGCAGTGTGCGGCATTGCTGTACGACGCGCCGCCGGAGGTACTCGAAGAGGTAATCGGTGCCTTTGCCCCACCGCCGGCGTAGAAAATCACCACCCCCCGGCAACGCGCGACGTGGGGCGCGACGTGGCTCGATTGGATCGTTGAGGCTGGCGACCGTTGGGAGTCGAGACCACCGGCTCACCCCGATGGCGAGGTGATGGCAGCGATGCTGCTGAGTTGGGCGAGGTCTTGATTTACCTCGGCTACCTGCTGCTCAATGTTTTCCATTGAGGCATTGCCATGCGGAGGTCAACCGATGGGTTGATGGTTTCGGAGCTGTTGATTGGTATTGCGGTGGTGGTGGTGCCAGGGCTTGCCTTCCTTCAGTATCAAAAAACGCAGAAACCATCCACGCCGCAGTCAATGCAGCCTGTTTTGACGCATGGATGACACCACCCGCCGCCACTGGGAACAAATCGCAGACGGCACCATCGACCGCGCCATTGCCGCCGCGATGGGCGACTTGAAGGCATCTCAGCCTGAACTGGAGGACACCGCCGACACCTGGGGGCTGGTGTTCAGATGGGCGCAAAAGCGGTGAGACTGGCGCTGGGTTTGGCGCATTGTGCACCCCATTTGGGCCGCGTTGTCCTGTTGCAGTAATAGATCTGCGGCTGTTGAACCCCTGCTGACTAGGCAGGGGGCTGCCCTTTCACGGCACCCAGGGGGGGGTCGTCGCCGTCATCTCCAACATCCCAGCCGCTGCCTCCCATGAGGGGGTGTCTTCGTACATCCCTCTTATCCCTCTCATCCCTCCCATCTCCTGTTCTTAGTAAGGGAGAGGATTCATCCATAGCAGCCTGGGAGGGTTGGGAGGGTTGGGAGAGGCTGGGAGACACACCCCCCCTAGGCCGGTAGAGCTTGCGGCGGCCGGTGTTGGTGGTTTGGAGCTCAACCACCAACAGCCCACGGCGGGTGAGTTGATCCAGGGTTGACCGCGCTTTGCGCTCGGCGTCCCTGGCACCTTGGCCCTGTATGCCGAGACGTTTGGCCAAGGTTGCTGCATCCATGGGCTGCTGATCCTGTTCGTACTGATCGCGGACTGCCTCCAGCGCATCAGCCTGGCGGTCCTGCAGCTTTGCCTCCACCTCCAGGAGACGTTGCGCCTCCATTACCTCCTCAGCGTCGCCATGGAGGTGCCAGCCCTCATCCTTGCGCTCGATCAGCAGCTGCAGCGGTGCGCCGCCTCTCCCCTCGGTTTTGAGCACGATCCGCTTGTCTGGCGCGGCGGCTGGGTTGGCTTGCGCCATTCGATGCAGCTGGATGATCTGGGATGCGGCAGCGGGCAGGGCTGAGGTGCCTCTGCTAGCAACAGCGGCGCCACCCGCTGCCCCCGCTTTATTGGCGTGGTGCACCACCAGCAGTGTTCCCCGATGCGGTGCGATTGCCTCCAGCAGCGCCAACACCGGGTCGGCCATCTCTGCATCGTTCTCGCTGACTCCCAGCGTCCTGCAGCAGGCGTGGTAGCTGTCCACTACCACCACCAGCCCAGGGTGATCCTCGGCCGATTCAGCGATCCGCTCGATGCCCTCCTCGTCCAGATAGAGCGGGTTGCCTGCGGTGAACAGGCCCACGATCGGTGGTGCCGCCAACCTGCCATCGGGCTGCAGCAGCCGGGCCGACTTGAGCATGCGGCCCCAGTCGTTCTCGGGTTGATCGGTGCCCACGATCAGCACAGGGGGGCATGGCCCCTGGAACCGTTGCCCCATAAACCCAGGCGCACCGTTGTGCCATGCCCCGAGCGCCTCCAGCACCATCGAGGTCTTGCCCACCTTGGGCAGCGCCAGTAGCAGGTTGAACGCCTCGGGCATCAGCACCCTTTCCCATAGCCATGGGGTTGGCGCCAAGCTCAGCGGGCGATCGGTGATTGCCTCAAAGGTGCCCAGCGTTGAACGCCTGGCCTCCATCAGCAGGCGACGCAGCTCGCCGTCCCTGATTGTTTTGTCTGTGGCATCGGCGGCCTCCCGCAGGTGGATTAGCCGATGCGTTGCTGGGGTGCCATCACGCACTAGCTCCTCGGCTTTGAGCTGCAGCTGCTGGATCGCCTCCTCGGTGGTTATGTGCTTAGCCATGGCTGCACCCCCTGGGCCGGTGCACCTTGAAGCAGAGCACGTCGCCCTCAGCGATCGGGCTGCGCTTCACCAGCGCCCAGCCATCCACCACCTGCCCGATGCTCAGCGGCCCATGGCGCTGCTCAGCGTTGAAGGTCACGCCGGGCATGCACAGGATCAGCCCATCCTGGGTCTGCTCACACCAGAGCGACCCGTGCCGCCCGCAGATCGGGCACGGGTCCAGCCGCGTGGTGCCATGGCGCCTTGAGCTGGGCTTGTTGCCGGTGGTCATCCGCTGCTGGCAGCCTGCGGCCACCTCCAGGGCATGCGCCCACCACGCTGCTGGCGGTGGTGCCAATGCCTCAGGGCCAGCGCCCTCGGGCCAGTAGTACCTGCCGTCGGATTTGGGGTGATCGCCTAGGACGATCACCTGCCGGCCACCGTGAAAGAACACCTCCAGGGCCTCGCCGTCGCCAGTGATGGTGCGGCCCTGGAACTCAGCGCCACCGGGCAGCTGGGTCAACTGCTCCAGCGTGGGCCGGAACAACACCTTCAGCCGGTTGGCGTCGGTGGTGCGATGCACCTGCCAACTGCCCACCGTGGTGGGGTCCAGGCCCAGCTCCAGTGAGGTGGCGCCATCGAAGTCAAAGCACAGCAGCGGGCCGGTGAGCAGCCCAGTGCGGGCACCGACTGAGCGCATGCTGCGGTGAGCCTGCAGCTGCGCCACCGTGAAGCCTGGGTGATGCTGCCAGCCCTCCAGCATTGGGCCTTTGCGATCAGTACCCCAGCCGACCGGCAGCAGGGCCAGATCGTGCTCAAGGTGCTGGAGCCAGTGGAGCTGGTGGCGCCATGGCGCACGATCTGGCGCATGGTTGGGTATTGGGGCCGCTTTCGACCCAGTTGTGGCAGCTGGTTTGCGTGTTTCGACACTCTGCAGCTCAAGCAGATGGTCGGGTACCCTTAGAGCATCGCCATGCCCAGGGCCTCCGCAAATTGTGGGGGCCATTTTTATGCTCCCACCGTTTGCTTGAGGGCTGCTTCACCGCG
>JBIPLV010000364.1:0-3308 GCA_044369475.1 Cyanobium sp.
CGAGGCGATGGTCCCAGATTCCGGCCGCAAGCGGCGCTTTCTTGGCTATGGCGCCCTGAATGTCCTGCTCACCAACCTGGTGCTGCAGGGGTTGTTGTTGGTGCTGAACACTGGCTTGGCCACGCTGTTGAGCCAGCTGCTCAACGTGGGTCTTGGTTTTGTTTTGTATGGCAAGCGGGTGTTCAGGGTGGAGCGCCTGCAGAAGCGTGCGGCTTTCCGCTACCTGCTGCTGGCCCTGTTGCTGTGGTGGGCTAACTGGGCCGGTATCGCTGCCTTGGTTAGTTCGGGCCTGCAGCGCAACCTGGCTGCCCTGCTGCTGGTGCCTCTGCTGGCAGGGCTGTCTTATTCCGTTCAGAAGCTGGTGGTGTTTCGAGATTCGGCCTGATCTTTCGATTGGCGGGCTGTGCTGAACTAGGACAGCGTGCGGTATTGCAAGAACCGATGCTTCGGAGTCCTGAGCGGCCCCTGCTGACGGTGGTCATTCCTTGCTTCAATGAAGCCACTACAATTCTTGATCTGATTGAGCGTGTGCGTAGTTCGCCCGTTGATTCCAAGCAGATCATCGTGGTGGATGACGGTTCTAGCGATGGCACCCGTGAATTGCTGCAACAACTTCAGGCTGACGATCTGACGGTGTTGCTGCATGACCGCAACCGGGGTAAGGGAGCAGCGTTGGCTACGGGGTTTACGGCTGCACGTGGGGAAATCTGCATCGTGCAGGACGCAGATCTTGAATACGACCCGATGGAATATCCGTTGGTGATCGGACCGATTGTTCAGGGCAAGGCCGATGTGGTGTTCGGCAGTCGCTTCCAGGGCGCGGCTCCCCACAGGGTGGTCTATTTCTGGCATCGCGTTGGCAACGGTTTTCTGACCTTGCTCAGCAACATGTTCACCGATCTGAATCTGACCGATATGGAGACTTGTTATAAGGCATTTAGGACGGAGATCATCCAGTCGATTTGTATTCGTGAACAGCGTTTTGGCTTTGAGCCTGAGATCACGGCCAAGGTGGCCCGTCGTCGCTGCCGCATCTATGAGGTGGGGATCTCGTATTACGGCCGTACCTATGAAGAGGGTAAGAAAATCGGTTGGCGCGATGGTGTTCGTGCCATCTGGTGCATCGTGAAGTACAACACCTGGAGTGGTTCATGAAGGTTGTTCCGCTTGCCTCTGTCCGTCGGTTGTGCTCGTCTTCTCTTTGGCTGATTCTTCTCTTGGCAGTGGGTAGCGCTCTGCGCTTCATCTGGACTTCAGATATGGAGTGGAAGGCGGATGAGGTGTGGATGTATGACGCTGCCCGGGCGATTGCCGATGGCCGTCAACCCTGGCCAGGGGTGGGAATGATGAACAGTGCAGGCTTCCCAAACCCAGGCCTGAGTGTCTGGGTTTTTGCGGTGTTTGCTTTTCTAGCGAAAAGTCCTGTTGCCCTGGTGCGCTGGGTGCAGGGTCTGAACGTGTTAGCGCTTTGGTTGGCGTTCGCCTTGGCCTTCCGGTCGATCAAGGATCGCCAAGATCGCTCGATCTGGCTGAACGGACTTGCACTGGCAGCAGTGTCCCCGATTGCCATCCTGTTTTCGCGCAAGATCTGGGCGCAGGACTTGCTGCCGATCGTTGCCGTTCTGTTCTGGGTGGCCCATTCCCGTCGCGATTGCCGTTGGGGCGCAGCGGGGTGGGGCCTCGTCGGTGCCTTGATTGGTCAGATTCATTTGAGTGGTTTCTTTCTTGCCGCTGCCGTCTGGCTTTGGACGCTGTATGGACAGATGCGCGCCAGTGCCTTCCGCCCAGTGCGTTGGAGCTGGTGGTTGGCAGGGACCTTGTTGGGTGTGCTGCCAATGTTGCCCTGGTTGAAGGCCATCGTCGTTTCGTCGGGGCCTAGCAGTCGCACCTGGGTGGCGTTGTTGGTGCCTAAGTTTTTTGCCCACTGGTGGGCAACCAGTCTCGGCGTGAACATGGGCTATTCCCTGGGCGCTCACTTCTGGAGTGATTTTCTGCCTTGGCCTGTTGTGTTCGGACGTCCGACGTATCTGGTTGGGACAGCCCATGCGTTGCTCATTGTTCTGGGCTTCTGGTTGCTGATCCGTTGGATTCGATCCTGTTCCAGGCCATTGGCTGCGTTGGTCAAGCCTGGTCGCACGCCGCTGGGTCTGGATCTGCGTGCTTCGGGAGTGGCGGTAGGCGTTCTGTTTGCCCTGGTTTGTTTGCCTGTGCCCCTTCACTATCTGATCGTGGTGTTCCCCTGGCCTTTCCTATGGCTGAAATCGATCATTCCTGAGCAAGATTGGCGCTGGGGGCTGATCCTGGTCAGTCAGCTGTTCATCGCCTTTGCATTTCTGGTTCTGATTCACCACACAGGAGGGTTCGCTGACAGTGACTACGGACTGGTGTATCGGCTCGCGTCAACCCAACGGTGATGCCACCCCAGGTAGGCGACCGCGAGCCAGTTGCTGCTTCGGATCAAACTGCCGCTTGAGCGCTTCGATCAGCGGTCTCGAGGGGGCATCGAGCCAGGCAGGCAGGGGCGCGGTGCCGGCGGCCGGCTTTGGCTGGCGCAGCACCGTCAGAAAGCCGCCTACTTGCTGGCAGCGGCGGCGCAGGGCCTCGACCCGGTAGCGGGGCAAGGCGGTGGCGCTGGCCCAGCCATCACCGATGCCGCTGCCGCTCGCCATGGTCAGCGGCAGGCCTTGCAGCTCGCTTGAGGTGAGCAGGGTCCAAAGCTGGCTGGGGGGCACCGCCAGCCGCAGCAGCCAATCGGCGGCAGGGCCGGCGCCGCGGCCGCTGGCCAGCAGGGCCGCCGTCGCCTCGGGGTCGGGGCTGCTGAGCTTCAGTTCAGGCCCCGGGCCATGCCCAGGCTCCAGCTCCCGGGCCTTGGCGGCGATGCAGGCGAGTTGCTCGTCCAGGGTGGTGGCGTCGATGCTGGCCAGCCCCAAGAGCAGCAGCGGCTGGTCGTCCAGGCCGGCGGCCTGGGCCAGGGGGGCACTCCACAGGTCGATGCGTTCGGGGCTCAGGCTCGAGACCAGCAGCCAGCGGCCCAGCGGCTCTAACGCCGCCAGGGGCCCCTGGATCACCAGGCAGCGGCGTTGCGGCGGAATCGGCTGGGTGCGCAGGGTCACTTCGGTGATCAGGGCCAGGGAGCCCCAGCTGCCGGTCAGCAGCCGCATCAGGTCGTAGCCAGCCACGTTCTTGACCACCCGGCCGCCGGCCCGGGCCAGCACCCCGTCGCTGCGCAGCAGCTGGATGCCCAGCAGCTGGTCGCGCAGGCCCATGTGCCGCTGCCGGTACCCCCCGCTGAGGCCGCGGGCGATCAG
>JBIPLV010000180.1:0-3298 GCA_044369475.1 Cyanobium sp.
GCTGGTGGGATCCCTGCTGGTGTTTGTGGATGTGGTGAAGGAGCTGCCAATCACCCTGGCGCTGCGCCCCTTCGATTTCGACACCCTGGCCGTGCGGGTGTTCCAGTACGCCAGTGATGAGCGGGTGGGGGCGGCGATGGCTCCGGCCCTGCTGATCATGCTGTTTGGCCTGATCGCCGCCTTCGCCCTGGTGCCCAGCCTCGAGCAGCGCGACTAGGGGCAGCAGAGCTCAGGCCGCAGCCAAGGGGGCGGTTTCGATCAGCTCCGGCGCCAGGCGCATGCCGGGCTCGCCCACAGGGGCCTCAAGCAGCTGGGCCTGACGGAGGCGGGAAATCAGGCGGGTGGTGGTGACCCGGGTGGTGCCGATCAATTCGCCGATCCGCTCGTGGGTGAGGCGGAAGGGCAGATCGCACCAGCTGCCGCAGCGGCGACCCAGCCGGCGCACCACCAGCCCGAACAGGGCATGGAGCCGCTGCTCGGCGCTGCCGAGGTGGCGGATTCGCAGCAGTTGCAGGGTCCATTCATTCACCGCATCAAAGCCCTCCCCCTGGCGGGGTTCGGCATCGCTGCGAAAACTCAGGGGAGTCAGCGCTTCCACGCAGATGCCCTCACTGCAGAGGCGGTCGGTGCAGAGCTGATCACCAGCCTGCAAAAACGCGAGGGTCATCCCCTCCGTCTCCTCGCAGGGGCAATACACACGGGCCACCCCAGCGAGCACCTCGATGCAGCTGCCCCTAGGTCGCAGGCTGGGATCGAGCAGCACGGTCTGGCCGACCGGCATGCGCACGGCAGCGGCAGGGGCGTCAGGAAGAAAGCGAAAACTCATGACCCAAGCAACGGGCTTATTGCGAATGACTCGCAACCTAAACAAGATCGCGCCCTTTTGCAAGCGATTCTCAATAACAATTGCCAATTGCAAGCCCGCCGGCCCAGGTGGGGAGCGCTTCGTTTTTTGGAAACTATTTCTTGCTAAGCAACTTCGAAGCACAAAAGTGGGTCCAGAGATCGCCATTTGTAGCCCTGCACAACAGCCTGCAGCCAAAAACCTGTGCCGTGGCCACGATGTTGTTGTTTCCCACTGATCGTTGGGGATTTTCCATTCATGTTGAACCGCAACACTCTGTGCAGCCGCATCGGTCTGCTGGCCGCTGCCGCCACGGCGTTCGCAGCAGCGCCGGTCCTGGCCCAGTCGGGCACGCTCTACAAACTCAACACCCAATGCAGCGTCAAGGGCGAGGCACCCCAGGCTTGTGTCATTGAAGCCGTGAACGAGGGCAACGCCACCCTGTACCGACACATCATGGGCAAGACCGTGGAAACGGTTCGCGTCACCGATGCTCCAGTGCGGATGAGCATCTGGGTCGACAGCACCAAGACCTGGAAAAATCTCGACTCCGCAGCCGCACGCTTCTCCACCAACACGATCTGCTTCAACGGTCGTGATCTCTGCGCCATCAATCCCAACTACCTCAACAGCGTGCGGGAGGATCGCCCAGACGCCACCACGGGCCGGGACCTGGTCAGAGTGCAGTTTGGGGCAGATGGTCGCATCGACCTCACCTGCTACGACGACGGCTGCAAGGGAGTTGGTCAATGAAACACTCCCTGAATGGTCCCCTGGCGGGATTCGGGCTGGTCTTGGCCGGAGTGATGGCCCTGCCGATGGGCGCAGCCCTGGCCTTTGATGCCCCGAGGCTGGAGAGCAGCAGCGCCCAGCTGATTGCCCGAGGTGGTGGCGGACGAGGAGGTGGTGGCGGTGGCGCCCGTGCTGGTGGTGGCGGTGGCGCCCGCAAAGCTGCCGGCCAAAGTGGCTTCAGCAACGCCGGCGGCGGCCTCAATCGTGGTTCCACCAAGCCCACCGGCGGCTGGAGCAACAAAGCCCAGGTGGGCGGGGGCATCGCTGGGGGCGGCGGCCCATCCCTGAATCGCCCCGCAGCAGCGACCCGTCCCGCAGCATCCCGTCCAGCCGCCGCCACCCGTCCCGCATCGGGCTCTCGCCCAGGCGGCTCGATCGGCAGCGGTGACCGCATGGCCAGTCGCGACAAACCTGCAACCCGCGACCTGAACCGGGACGTCAACCGCAACATCAGCCGCGATGTGAATCGCAACTGGAACCGCAACGTCAACCTCAACAACGTCAACCTCTACCCAGGCTGGGCCCGTCCCGGCTGGGGTGTGGCTCGGCCGTGGAACTACGGCTGGTACGGCGGCTGGGCAACCCCGACATGGGGTTGGTGGGGCGCTCGCGCGGCGGCATGGGGGGTCGCCACCCTGGCCACCGCAGCGATCATCAATGACGCCGTCGATGACGCCGTGGATGACCACACCTCCTACATCGTGGTGCCCAACACCAACTACCAACTGCTCTACGGAACGGTTCAACCATCCAGCAGCAATTCGGTGAGTTTTGTGGTTCAGGCCAACGGCAACGACTACCAACTCACGGCCAACTGCAACCAGGGCACCATCAACGGCCAGGAGCCGAGCAACGCTTCAGAGGCGGAACTGCTCAATGCCGCCTGCCAGGTGGCCTACGGCTCAGTCTGAGCCAGCCCACTTTTGCAAACAGAGTGGGCCAAGGACCTGTCGCACCAACTGCAGCAGGTCCTTTTTCACACCTCGAACATTGGCAAAATATGCAGGAATTTGCATGACGTGCAGATCCATTCCTGAGCGGATGGGGCGAACCAACAACAATCGTCCAATTGGCGTGGGGACGCAACGCGAAAACGAGATGATGGGCGCCATCCTCTTGATGACCCAATGCATCCGGCCAGAGCCATTCCCTCCCTGATCGGCATCGTGCTGCTGGGCAGCCTGGACCTGGGAGTGCAGGCTCAGCAGGGCAACCAGGAGACTGCTGAGCCCCCCTCGGGCGAAACTCCTGCCCCAAGCCCGCCCTCCCCCTGGGCCGGCACGGTCGAGCTCTATGGCTTTGCGCCGATCCGAACCACCGCAACCACCACGATCAATGGCTTCAGCACGGATACGGATCTGAGTTTCCGGAATACCCTCTCAAAGTTGAAGTGGACCACCTCAATCCGGGGCAGCATTGAAAACGAGCGCATCGGACTGCTGACCGATTTGAGCTACGTGAAGCTGGGGCAATCCAACGCCACCACAGGTCAGCGTGGAATCTTCACTGGGCAGGCCGAAGTCACAGCGGTGCAAGGCATCTACGACCTAGCCCTGCGCTACCGATTCGGCGATCGGGAAACGGCCGTGGGCCAACCCGGTCAATTCAGCGTGATCCCCTACGCCGGAATCCGCATCATCGATGCCCAGCTGGATGTCTCAG
>JBIPLV010000277.1:0-3298 GCA_044369475.1 Cyanobium sp.
ACTCCAGGTGACGGTGCCGTTGTTGGTCAGCGTCCCGCCGTCGAGTCGCTTGGTGGCCGCTCCGTTGATCGACAGCGAGACGCCACTCCCCACCGTCAGATTGCCCGCCAGCGTGCCGCCGCTCCAGGTGTTGGTGGTTCCTGTCAGCGTCAGCGTGCCACTGCCGCTGAGGGTGCCGCCGCTCTGGGTGTATGCGGCAATGGAGGCTGTCGAGCCAATACTGGCCGTACCGGCCGACAGCTCAAAGGAGCCCATCGTGGATGCACCGTTGAGCGAAAGGCTGCCGCCCTGCACCGTCACTGCCCCCGAGGATCCCTGGAGGGGGCCGGAGAAGCTGGCAGTTCCTCCGTCCACGGTGAGCGCGCCATCGAGGTTGGTGGTGCCGGTGATGGTCAGGGAGCCGCCGGTGATCGCGAGGGAGTTGGAGCTGTTGACGGTCAGGCCAAAGATCGTGTTGTCGCCGGAGGAATGCTGGACAGCAAAGCCTGAGCTGAGCACCGCTGTATCCAGCACCCCAGGCAGAACACCGCCGCTCCAGTTATTCGCTGTCGCCCAATCCAGGCCGCCTGCGGCATTGGTGAACACCCAGCTGTTGCCAGTGGGAGAACTAGGGGAGTAGATCAGGCGCGCGGCTTCTCCTGCGGCCAGGTCATACCCGGCAATGAAACCGGACGGCACATTGGTTGTTGTAAACGTGGTGGCGCCAAAGCGACTGCCGGTGATGATTGGAACGGCCTCACCAATGACTGGCGTGAATCCGGGTAGTGCGACTGCATTGAGGATTCCACCAATACCGACGTTGCCCGTTACGGCAAGTAGATCGGATTGTCCGGTGCCGCTGCCACCGAGATCCACGGCAAGGGCGCCACCCGTGAGATCAACGTTGCCGTTGATGCTGAGGGTGCCAACGATACCATTGCCTCCGGGGCTGATCGTGCCAAGGTTTGTGAAGGTATTACCGGCTAAATCCAGAGTTCCCGAGCCAGCAAGCACCCCAGATGCAGTGTGCGTAAAACTTGTCGGAACAAGAAGAGTGGCGGAATTGTCAATATTGATGGCTCCATCATTCGTGTAACTGGAGCCAGAGATCAGTTGCAGCGTGCCGCTCTGTACATCGACGAGGCCGTTGTTGGTGAGATCCACCGCGGCCCTGTAGGTGCCGCCTGAGATCTGAACGCTGCCGCCGAGGCTGGCGACGCCGCTACCGGCAGATTTCAGCAGCGTGCCGGTGCTGGTGATCGTGAAGGGAACTGTATAGTTTGCTCCAGCGGCATAATTCTGCCGTGTCCAGTTCAGATCGCCCTGAATGTTAAAGGTGCCAGCGTTGATGACGGAGCGGAAGTTGTTGTCGTAGCCATAGTTGCTGTAGGTCTGGATCTCTCCAGATGACCAGTTGACGGTGCCGCCAGCTTCGATGTTGAGGTTGGCATCGCCGAAGTATTTGATGCCACCGTTGAGAGTGAAAATGGCACCATCGGCGACATTCACGCTGGCGGCAGTGATGGGGCCACCACTCCAGATGGAGTTGGAGCCGGTAAGCGTTAGGGTACCTGCTCCATAGCCGGTGATGGCACCACCGCCCTCTCCTGTCAGCAGAAGATTGCTGGCTGTTGGCGTGCTGCCTTTGATATAAAGGTAGGCACCACTAACCAGGTTGGTACCGCTGCCTGTGAGGCTGGCGCCATCAGCCAAGCCAAAGTTGCCCGTATAGAAGTCAATGACGCTGCCGAGATTGGCTGCGTTGAACGTTCCGCTGGAGTTAGGAACAGAATTCTGGCTTCCGAAGAGACTTAAGGTGCCGCTTTGAACATTGATGCTGCCATTGTTGGCCAGCTCAACGCTGGCATTGTAGGTACTGTCTGAAAACATTACACTGCCGCCCAGGCTGGCGACGCCGCTCCCGGCAGATTTCAGCAGCGTGCCGGTGCTGGTGATCGTGAAGGGAACTGTATAGTTTGCTCCAGCGGCATAATTCTGCCGTGTCCAGTTCAGATCACCCTGGATGTCGAACGTTCCGGCGTTGGTGACGGAGCGGAAGTTGTTTTCGTAGCCGTAGTTGCTGTAGGTCTGAATGTCACCGGATGCCCAGTTGACGGTGCCACCGGCTTCAATGTTGAGGTTGGCGTCTCCGAAATACTTAATGCCGCCATTGAGAGTGAAAATGGCGCCGTCGGCGACGTTTACGCTGGCAGCAGTGATGGCGCCACCACTCCAGATGGAATTGGAACCAGTGATCGTTAGGGTGCCAGATCCATAGCCGACGATGGCACCACCGCCCTCTCCTGTCAGCAGAAGATTGCTGGCCGTTGGCGTGCTGCCGTTGATATAAAGGTAGGCACCGCTAACCAGGTTGGTGCCGCTGCCGGTGAGGCTGGCGCCATCAGCCAAGCCAAAGTAGCCTGTGTAGAAATCAATGACGCTGCCGGGATTGGCTGCGTTGAAGGTTCCGCTGGAGTTGGGAACGGAACTCTGGCCTCCGAAGAGACTTAAGGTGCCGCTTTGAACATCGATGCTGCCATTATTGGCCAGCTCAACGCTGGCGTTGTAGGTACTTTCTGAAATCACCACGCTGCCGCCCAGGCTGGCAACGCCGCCACCTGCGGATTTCAGCAGCGTGCCGGTGCTGGTGATCGTGAAGGGAACGGTGTAGTCGGGTCCAGAAGCGAAGTTTTGGCGTGTCCAGTTCAGATCACCCTGGATGTCGAAGGTGCCGGCATTGGTGACGGAGCGTGAACCGCTGTAACCAGTGGGGCTATAGGTCTGAATATCACCTGATGTCCAGTTGACGGTGCCACCGGCTTCAATGTTGAGGTTGGCGTCTCCGAAATACTTAATGCCGCCATTGAGAGTGAAAATGGCGCCGTCAGCGACGTTCACGCTAGCGGCAGTGATGGCGCCACCACTCCAAGTCGCTTCATCATTGATGACCAGGTTGCCAGTACCACTGACGACACCACTGGCGATTTCAAATCCACTGACCGTCGGAGCTCCTTTCACATCGAGGGTGGCGCCATCAAGGCGGGTAAGACCCGAGGCTGTTGTACCATCGCTGGAAACGGCCGTGATCGATGAACCCGTGTTGAGCGTGTATGTGCCGGATGCCAACTGCAGAACCGGCGTTGATCCATCCGTTGACGTCGTGCGGAATGTGCCGCTTGATTCCGTGGCGAAGCCTGAACCTTGCAGCGTGAGTGTGCCGCTCTGCACATTCACCAGGCCGGCATTGCTTAGATTGACATAGCCGTACTGGGGATAGTAAGGAGAGGAATCGCCGAGATAGGCGACGCCGTTGCCGCTT
>JBIPLV010000181.1:0-3293 GCA_044369475.1 Cyanobium sp.
ACCCCAGCCAGGCCAGCGCCATGGTGCAGCTCGTGGCTCAGCAGCTCGAGCAGCTCAAACCCGCTGCCCGCCTCCGCATCGCCGCCCGGGCCCGGGCGATGACAACCGTGCTCGGCCAGCTCGACCGCTGGAACCGCCAGCAGCTGGCCACCATCCCCGTCGCCCGCCCCCTGGCCAGCGGGCACCGCGCCTTCGCCAGCCTGGCGCGGGCCTACGGGCTCCAGGAGCTGCCCCTGGTCGACTCCATGAGCAGCAGCGACAACCTCCGGCCCCAGGCCTTCCAGGCGGTGGTGCAGCAGCTCAAGCAGGAGCAGGTTCCGATGCTGTTCAGCGAACAACTGCCGCCCAGCAAGGCTCTCGAGCGCATCAGCGCCCTCAGCGGCGTTCCCCTTTCAGCCGAGCCCTTGGTGGCCGACGGCCTGGCTCCAGCGGGCGATGGCTCCGCCAGCAGCCTGGTGGCCACCCTCAGCACCAACACCTGCCTGATCGTGAATGGCCTTGGGGGTCGCTGTGATCGGGCCAGTCAACAGACCCTGATCCAAAGCTGGCAGGGGATTCGCTGAAAACGCCGCACCACCCCCTGCCTTAGGCACGGCCCCTGCCCTTCCTAATGTCGAACCAACTCGCCAGCCCCTATTCGATGACCGCCAGCGCCAGCCCCGCCCCCACAGGCCTGCCGGTAACGATCCTCACCGGCTTTCTGGGGGCGGGGAAGACCACCCTGCTCAACCACATCCTCAGCAACCAGCAGGGCCTGAAAACGGCGGTGCTGGTGAATGAGTTCGGCGAAATCGGCATCGACAACGACCTGATCGTCGCCACCGGCGAAGACATGGTCGAGCTGAGCAACGGCTGCATCTGCTGCTCGATCAACGGCGAGCTGCTCGAAGCGGTGTATCGGATCCTCGATCGCCCCGAGCCGGTCGACTATCTGGTGGTGGAGACCACCGGCCTGGCGGACCCGCTGCCAGTGGCCATGACCTTCCTGGGCAGCGACCTGCGCGACGCGACCCGCCTCGACTCGATCATCACCCTGGTGGATGCGGAGAACTTCAGCGATGACCTGCTGGAGGGCGAGGTAGCCCGAGCCCAGATCGTGTACAGCGACATGCTGCTGCTCAACAAGTGCGACCTGGTGGCCGAAGAGCGGCTCAGCGCCCTGGAAGCGCAGCTGCGGCAGATCAAGACCGACGCGCGCATCCTCCGGTCGGTGAAGGGGGAGGTCCCCCTGGCCCTGCTGCTCAGCGTGGGCCTGTTTGAGAGCGACAAGATCGTGGCGCAGCAAGACCACAGCGATTGCGACCACGCGCACGGCCACTGCGAGCACGACCACGACCACGGTCATCACCACGCCCACAGTCATCACCACGCCTCCGAGCATCACCACGAGCATCACCACGACCATCACCACGACCATCACCACGACCACGCCGCCCATCCCGACCACGCCGCAATCGAGGGCTTCACGTCCCTGTCGTTCGCAGCCGAGGGTCCCTTTGCCCTGCGCAAATTCCAGAACTTCCTCGACAACCAGTTGCCCGCGGAGGTATTCCGGGCCAAGGGGATCCTGTGGTTCAACGAGAGCGAGCGGCGGCATGTGTTTCACCTGGCCGGCAAGCGCTTCTCGATCGACGACTCCGACTGGCCCAATGCGACCCGCAAGAACCAGGTTGTGCTGATCGGCAAGAACCTCAACCACGACCAACTGCGGCGCCAGCTTCAGGCGTGCGTGGCCAAGGATTCCGGCAAGGGCTTCGCCTGAGCGGGATACTGGTTGCAAGGCATCGATGATCGTTATGACTCCCCAAGCCCCCCGTCAACTGGCCCTAGCCGCCGCAGCGGGCCTGGGACTCAGCCTGCTATCAGCCCTGCCGGTCGGTGCCCACGGACTTGCCGCTGGCGGGCTTGCGGCCGGTGCCAGCCACCCCCTGCTGGGCCTCGACCATCTGCTCCTGCTGCTGGGCGTGGGCGGGGCCGCAGCCCTGGCGGGCCCCTCCGTGCTGCTGGTGGCTCTTGGTGGCGCCGTTGGGGGCAGCCTGTTCGGAGCCTTCGGTGGCAGTCTTCCTGCCGCGGAGGTGCTGGCGGCCCTGGCGGTTTCAGCCTTGGGTGTGACCCTGCTCATGCAGCAACGCCAGAGCCACCTGCTGGCGGTGGTCCTGGCAGCGGGAGTGGCGATCCATGCCATGTTGCACGGCCAGGAAGCCACTGGCCCGGCCGCCAGCCTGTTGGGCTGGTGGTGTGGCGCCGGACTGGCCTCAACTGCCGTGGTGACGGCGAGTTACCTCAGCCTGCGTCAACTGGATTCCAGCTGGACGCTGCGGCTGGCCGCCGGCCTCGGCCTGGCCGGTGGGCTGCTCGCCCTGGCCCCCTTGGTGTGAGAACCGCCCAGAAACAGCCGTTTTCGCTACACCACGCCTTGCCAGTCTGGCTACCGTGAGCCGAGCCAACTTGAACGCCATGGCCGAACTCATCTTCTTCTCCGGCGTTCTCGCCCTCTTCGGCCTCGCCTTCTGGCTCACCACCGACTCGGATGACGACAACGGCGGCGGTGGGATGATGCAGCCGGTGCTGGTGCCTGTCCGGGTGCGACGGCACTCCTAAGCCCCAGAAACGTCATCCTCGGCGTTGCGAAGGTCACGGTCGAAATCTGACACGGTCGAAACTGACACGGTCGAAATCTGAACATTTGAAGAACGTCTCAGGGCGGTGCACCCAAGGCGTTCCTGTTGATCACCAAGGATGAATCGAGGTCGTCCGATCTGACGGACCACATCTCATCACCCAGCCCTCTTCGACATCCCCACCAGCTCCAACCAGGTGGGTGTCCAGTCCCCCAGGTGCGGGGTACTCATGACCCATTCCGCTTCTGAGCGCGGCACGACCCCACCGGCGTAGCAATTGCTACGCCGCTTCCTTGCATTCGTAACGAGAGCCACCACCGGCATCCGACAGGATCCAGGGACGTCCCCGTTCCCCCCAGCTGAGATTGGTTGTTATGCGTTTCGAACTCACCGCCATCCCCACCACAGCTCTGGCCACCACAGCTCTTGCCGCCACCACCCTGGCCAGCGCCATCGGCGTGGCCGGCATGGCCCAGAACCGCCCCCAGGACGTGAATGTCTACTCGGGCCGCCACTACAACACCGACAAACAGCTCTACGCCGAATTCACCCGCCGCACCGGCATCAAGGTGAACTTGCTGGAAGGCAAGGATGACGAACTGATTCAGCGCCTCAAGAGCGAAGGCACCAAGAGCAAGGCCGACCTGCTCGTACTGGTGGATGCGGCCCGTC
>JBIPLV010000068.1:0-11586 GCA_044369475.1 Cyanobium sp.
GGCTGAACATGGTCTGCTCCCTCAGCCTGTCAGTGCCGCTGGCTTTCGAACCCCGGCCACCTGGATTGATGCAGCAACCGCCTCGGCCGCCGCATCAACCTCTGCTCAGCAGAGGGCTGGTGCGCAAGGTGTTGCTGGTTTCAGCCTTCTACTGGTGCTTGATCTTCGGGGTGTTCCTGTGGGCCCGCTCCCACGGCAGCAGCCTGCCCCTGGCCCGCACGATGGCGATCCAGTCGCTGGTGCTGGCCCAGATCGCCTATCTGGTGAGCATCAGCCAGGCGAGCAAGCTTGGCTGGCGCCACTGGCATCGCACCCCCGTGCTCCTCGGCGGCATTGGCTTGGCGGTGCTGCTGCAGCTGGGCTTCAGCCAGCTGAGTTGGATGAATCGGTTCTTCGCCACTGCGCCCCTGGGCCGGGAGCAATGGCTGGTCTCCAGCGTGTCATTGCTGGTGATGGTGCCCGTGGCCTGGCTGGCCGAACGTTGCGACCCCACCACCGGCGTGATGGACTGAGTGGCATGCGCGATGCCGGGTTCGAACCAGCGACATCCTGCTTGTAAGGCAGGCGCTCTACCGCTGAGCTAATCGCGCATGGGTCGCAAGTTACATCACTTCTTCATGGTCCGACGCAGCCCCAACCCAATACCCCTGAGGCAACTGCTGCGATGGCGTCTGGAAGCCTTGAGCGTTCGCCTTGTCCTCGGGGTGTTGCGGGGTCGAACCCACTCTGCGATGAAGCACAGCATCAGGTGGGCTCACCGTCTGACACGGCCATGGCTCAGCAAGCGCCACAACACGGCGATCGAAAACCTGACACGGGTCTATGGCGAGCAACTGACCTGTAGCCAACGAAGCGCCATTGCCGAGGAGTCGATCAACAGTTTCTTTCTCTCCTGCCTGGAATCGATCATCCAACCGATCGACGACGCACTGATCAGCGCCGAAGGAGAAGGCCTCGACCAACTGCTGGCCCTCCATCGCCAAGGCCAAGGGGTGATCATCGGCTCTCTGCACCTCGGCTGCTGGGACCTGGGACTGCGCTGGTTGAGTCAACGGCTCAACACCCCTTCGGTGATTTATCGGCCAGCCCGCAATCCCTATAGCGACGCACTGCTGAACTCCGCCCGCAGGGCCAACAGCCACTGCAATTGGATCTCCCAATTCGATGCGAAAGCGATGTTCCGCTGTCTGCGCCAAGGCGGCAGCCTGGTGATGATGACCGACTTGTACAGCGGCGGCAGTGACCTTCTGGTCGATTTTCTGGGCCTGTCCACCCGCTTCGCCAAAGGACCGGCGGCCCTCTCCCAGAAATCGGGCTGTCCCCTGTTTCCGGTTGCCCAAGTGCGAGAAAACAATGGGCGCTTCCGGCTGCTGTTCGGCCCCGCCCTCTGGCCGGGCCAGGGCGACCACGCCCTGGCTGAGCAGATGGCCGCCCTGGCCCGCTGGCACGAGCCCTGGATCCAGGCCTACCCCGAGCAGTACTACTGGATCAACCGACGCTGGCGCCCCGGCGATGGCAGCGGTGAGCGCCTGCGGCCCCTCGGCCCGCCCGCGGTGCGGGTGCAGCCGCCGGCAGGAGCGGAGCCCTGAGGGATGGCCAGCGGCCGCAGCCACGACCACGCCACCTGGATGCTGGCCCTGCCCTTTGGGGCCCTGTGGTGGCCATGGCTGGGGCTAGCTGGCGTGGCCGCCGCCGGAGGGGGCTTCCTGCTGGGCGGCCTGCTGCTCTCCCCCGACCTCGACACGCGCTCCAACCCAACCCAGCGTTGGGGGCCGCTGCGGCTGCTGTGGTGGCCCTACCGGCGCTTGCTGCGCCACCGCTCGCTGCTGTCCCACAGTCCCCTGCTGGGCACGGCCGGGCGCCTCATCTACCTGCTGGCGGCGATGCTGGCGACCTGCCTGCTGCTGCAACCCCTGGGCGGTCCAGCACCGCACCAGCTCCTGGCCGTGGGGCGCGCGCTCTGGCAGGAGCAACGCCCCCTGCTGATGGCGGCGCTGGTGGGTTTGGAGGCCAGCAGCTGGCTGCACCTGATCCAGGACGGCGATCCCATGCCCAAAAGACCGCGGTTGCTGCGCTGGTGGAGTCGTAACAGAGACCGCAAGGGACGCCGCCGAGCAATGAGAAGGTGAGGACCCGCCCTACTGCCGGCCAGCATCCGATGCGTGCGCCCTCCAATCCAACCCTGGCCGCCCTCGCCGAGCTGATCGCCGTGGTGGCCCAGCTGCGCGATCCTGAAGGTGGCTGCCCCTGGGACCTGGAGCAGACCCACGCCTCTCTGGCGCCCTACGTGCTGGAGGAGGCCCACGAGGTGGCCGATGCGATCCGCAACGGCAACGACACGCACCTGGCAGAAGAACTGGGCGACCTGCTGCTGCAGGTGATGCTGCACGCCCAGATCGCCAGTGAAGCCGGGCGCTTTGATCTCGAACAGATCGTCCGAAGCCTCAGCACCAAACTGGTGCGGCGCCATCCCCATGTGTTCGGGGGCGAGGCTGCCAGCTGGGAGGCGATCAAAGCAGCGGAGCGGGCCGACCGCGAAGGCCATACCCCATCAGCGAGCCCCCTTAGCGATCACCTGGCGGGCAAGGTGCGCGGCCAGCCCGCCCTAGCCGGCGCCATGAGCATCTCCAAGAAAGCCGCCGCGGCCGGCTTCGAGTGGGACGACATGGAGGGTGTATGGCAGAAAGTGCACGAGGAGCTCGACGAACTCAAGGAAGCGGTAGCAGAGGGCTGGGCCAGTGGCGACAACGCCCATGCCCAGGAGGAGCTGGGCGACGTGCTGTTCACCCTGGTGAACGTGGGCCGCTGGTGCGGCCTCGACCCCGAAGCCGGACTAGCGGGCACCAACCGCCGCTTCCTCGATCGATTCTCCCGCGTGGAAGCGGCCCTGGGAGGTGATTTGCAGGGCCGCAGCATCCTTGAGCTGGAGGAGTTGTGGAAACAGGCCAAGGCCCAGATCCGAGCTGAGAACTCGCATAAGCCGGGGCGCTGATCACTGACAGACACAGCCTCGCAAATTCTGTACAGACTGTACAGAATTAGGGACAGACCCGCCAACACATCAATCCTCAGGCAGCTGAACCCGGCCGCTGCGCTGCCCCTTGATGGCGCTGCGCTGTTTCTTTGCTGCCAAGCGGCGCTGCTGGGACCCCCAGGTTGGCTTGGTGGAGCGCCGCGGCGGCGGCGGTGGCTTGAAGGCCTCCTGCAACAGCTCCAGCAGGCGGCGCTGGGCTGACAACCGGTTCTGCCACTGGGAGCGATGCTCGCTGGCATTGATCACGATTGCGCCATCCACCAGTTGTCCGTCCAGCCGCGCCAAGGCCCGGGCCTTGAGCATGGAGGGCAGAGTGGCCGAGGCCGCCAGATCGAACCGCAGCTCCACACGCGAATCGGTGGTGTTCACGTTCTGGCCGCCAGGCCCGGAGGAGCGCGTGAAGCGCCAGGCCAACTCCGCAGCAGGGATCCGCACCGCCGAAGTCACCTGCAGATTGTCGCCGGGGCGCGCGGGGGCCATGACCTGAGCCTGTCACAGACAACACACCGGCGCTGTACAAATCTGGGAGCAGCGAAGCAAAGGCGTGGGCTGAACCGACGAGATCATCAGTGGCGTGCGGCAGGCCGACCTGCTGGATGCCGACGGCCTGATGGTGCAGTGGAGCCAGAAAAACCTGCCCTCGATCGCGGGTGGTTGCTGGAGAGATCACCGCATCGACGACAGGGCCGCTGAAAGATCATCCTCAACAACCGGCGAGCACTTCCCAGTGTGGTTGCGACGCTGGATTGCGGATGCGGCCGTGAGGAGCAGAACGGCAGAAACATGGGGGCTTGCCGCTGAGCGGGGGAAAGAACAATCCATCTCCAAATCGCAGGTGGCCATGGGTATGGAGAAAACATGGCCAGCTCGTGTCAGAAGCATAAAGTTGTTCAAAGGATTGCTAAAACGCGCTTATAAACCTGCCGAAACTCAAGCGCTGTGGGGCAGGGGGTCTCGATATTGTTAAAATCAAAGGCCGCCAATAGACACCGATTGACAACAACAGCTGCATCCTTGAAGCGACCATAATCTCGATGAGCACTCATATAGTGCATCGAGAAATCGTAGCTGTAATCAGAAGTTCAAACAAGTCTACCTGCACGAAAAGGAAGAGATTCATCGAGTTCTACGACCTCTCGCATGGGTTCCGGAATACGCCCGCGCTGAGCACTACTGGTCGCATACGAAACCTGGATAACTCAGGGCCGCTACGCCATGCAAGATGGGCCGAGGATGCAATGACGAGGGGAGCAATACCGCAGCCAATGCGAAAATCAAACGATCACCAAAGTGACTAGTTACTTTAGAATACGATTCATTCAGGTAGCCACGACGACACAATAGTGACTAAACAGAAAAAGGCAGGCAACTTGAGAAAGATAAGCCCGAGCAAAGGATCGAATCAAAGATGATTGGAGTAAATCAAATACTAGAGAAGACGAAACAGAAGTCAGGCAAGAGGGTCACTAGCAATGTCTCCGCTAGCCATAGCTTGAAGAAGCCTTGCGTAGTCAAAAGCATTCAGCTGCGCATGCCTATTTGCCTGATCGAGAATTAATTGAGTAAATCTTTTTAATTTACCAATGTGGGCAGAGATGGCAACACGGTTTCCGGTTCTCGCATGGGCTTTTGCAATTGTCCATGCGCATAGCTGCGAATAGTCACTGAGACCATTGCTATCAAGGCAACTGACATCAACCGATCCCTTCCAGTCACGGAAGTGGCGAATATATGTGTGTTCTCCATTGGGATTGGATGCCCACCCCAAAAAGAAGTCGCTGGCAGTCTGCATGAGTCGCTGGCCCTGAACAACCCGCTGCCCCTGATGCTCGGGGCTAGGAAGATCGAGATATGTTGCCAAAACAGAAGGCATGGCTTCCTTGCCCTGCAAGATCAACAAGTCCTCAGGATGTTGGCCAACAAAAAGGCTAATGGCGCAGCGAGTTCCAACTGAGCCCACACCCACAACCTTGATCGCACTGTCAATCAGCCGATAATGCGAGAACACATGCCTAACATCCGGTCGGACAGTTTTGAAGTAGTTGGCAAACATCTGGGGTCCCCACTCATCCCAGTCGAGCTTTTGTCTCCAAGATTCAGGTAGCTGCTCGGTTCGCCAGATCAGCGGTGGATCATTTTTGAAGCGATACTCACCGTCTGCACCGATCTCGCAGAGCTTTTTTGCAGCCTGTCGGCTGTCACGTTTGAGAGCTGCGGAAACGACTTCCTTGAGGTGATTTCTTAAGTTCTTACTTCCTCCCTTATCTAAAAGCCTTTGTTTGGAGAGGTGAGATGGCCACATTGCCATAAAGGGCATTTCTGCAAACTCAGCCATCGCTTGAGCATAGGAGCGGAGGGTAGCGACGCCGATCTCCTCCTGCTCTTCGCTGCTAAAGCCGTTGCTTTGCGCCGCTAAAAGAACGCTTGTTGCAAGACGTATAACGTCCCATTCATAAGGACCCGGGAAAGTCTCATCAAAATCATTAATATCAAAAAGGAGTTGGCGCTCTGGTGATGCATAGAAACCAAAGTTTAGGATATGGGCATCACCACATAACTGCACCATCTGTTCTGAATGTGATGACTTCGCAAGATCTGATGCCATAACAATGGCGGCACCACGAAAATAAGTAAACGGAGTTACCGCCATTCGGCTATGCCGAACTCCAAGCAGCTCCTGGACGCGCGTCTGCTCCTGTTCGATCAGCAGACCCAAAGAATCTCTATTAAGCTCTGGAGTCATACTCATAGTTTGCTGCCTTTTCAACTATAAGGCAAACCGTAGGGTAAAACTGGAAGGTTGCAGAAACGTTTTATCTGGCAAGCAGTAGAATGCAATTTGGATAACTGGAATGTGGTTGGTGACATTTGCGTAAAACTGGAGCAGTTGTCATCACACTCAGTGATGGCCCATGGAGACCGATGAGGGAAACATCGGTCCAGATTTCCACGGGCTTGGGCTCAGATGAGATCAACGAGCAGGCTGAGCACTTCGCGCTACAGATCGTTCATCATTGTAGAAAAGATAGCCCAATCTACACGCAATATTCTCGCCCCACAGGAGCAACAAAAAGAACACATCAACTGGTCGGCTGGATTGACACGGGATCAAGATCCCTGAGATGAGAGATTCAGCGAAATCATCTTGATGATCAGATGAATCACATCCGGACAGTCGTCACTACGGCGATATTCACCCAAAAAGGTACTACCCAGCTACACCGCGTAGGCTCGGAGAAAAAGATCACGATCATCCATAAACAGGCTAGATCTGCCCTCAATGAGGAAATCATCAAAAAGATGGGGCGCAAGATCACTTAACGCGGTAATCGAGAGTACAATTTGAGGCAAATGCGATGGAGCCATGAGGAGACTGACAGCGCTAGGTGTACTTGGATGGATGCTGTCAGCGTCTCCTGGGTTGGCACAACCACTAGCCGAGGAACACAAGCAGACCCTGCAGATGCGGTTGAGACCTCAAGGTTACGAGCCTGCTCCTGACGGCGAAACAAGCATTGACATCGCCGCCGAGAGCATCAGGCAACCCGATCCACGCATTGAGAAAAACCAGCAGGAGCGTGAAGAGAAGCAAGAGATTGAGGCAGAAAAGGGTGCACCAACATTCAACACAGAGTTTGGGATTCCTCTCCAAGAGCCTGGTTTCAAGCCAAGTCGTGCCATTCGATGTGATGCCATACGCCATCTAAAGACGCCGTCTACATATCGGAGACTAGATTCGTATTTTAGGCCAGAAGTTTTGCTGCCAGAACAAAAAAACTCTGAATTCTGGAAACGCGACTATTTCACGGGCGACTGGGAGAAAGTTCGAACAAAATTATACAAAGCCGGTATTGATATTTATGGATGCTGGGGATTTGATCATCTAAGTGTTGTAAAAAGCAACCTATCGAATGATCCAATTGTCAAAACACCGGAGCCAAACTATAGAGATCAGCAGAATTATGTACAACTATACGGTCTCGACTTATATTCTGAACTGGTAAATAAGAACTGGGAGGGAGGACAACTTCACTTTTCATTTGCCTGGCCTGAAAGTCGGCCAATCTGGCTATTTGGCAATGCATTAACGCCAATTCAAACCCAATCAGTTCACGGAAACTTTTATTACGACACTGGCACTGCAAGAACCAATGGCGGAACCGGCAATTCTGCTGCAGACTACCAAGGATTCCGTGTTTTTGAGATATGGCTACAGCAAAGATACGGAAAAAAGATGCAGAACTTTGTGCGTGTTGGCAACATCTACCCATGGATCAACTTTAATCGCACAATTCTGGCGGCGATGTTTAACTTCTGGACATTTGACGAACCGGGAAGTTTTGGTACTAATCCGTACACAGGTCGAGGCCCAATCTACCCAACAGCTCCACTGGGTATTCAGTGGTATCAGATTATCGATGACAATCTTGAATTGCTCGCACAAGTTGGTGCAGGATATTACGACCCGACAGGCGGCTTGGGCAACCGTCGTGGGCTGACTTGGTATCTCGATAAAGAGTATGGGCTTGAGGGAATCGTGCAACTTACATACAAGGGGGGCACTTACAGTGCTGACAAGAATAACTTTGGCCTCCCTTGGTTGGTTCACTTAGGCTGGCAATTTCATACCGGTAAGCTATATAGCAATTACTTGGACATCAATGGAAATCCTTTCCAAGACACTGGCTTGGCAAGAAAAGAGCTGAATTTCAATTCAGGCCTCTATTTAACAATAGAATCCATGCTATATCGAGAAAAGAACAGCTACAATCAGGGCTTAACAGCTTTTATCAAGACAACTCAGTATTTTCAAAATTACTTTAATCTATTGCGCAATACATACGTAGCTGGATTAGGGTACGAGGGGCTAATACCAGGGCGAAATAGTGATGTGCTGATGGCAGGCATCGGAATTGCCAACATGACGGATGGTGCACGTCTGTGGAATATAAAATCGCCTTCCTGCGCACAGAAAGCTGGCGGGGGATGCGAGAATACTGGTGTTCAGTATATTATTGAAGTGGGTTATTCAGCAAAGCTCACCCGGTGGCTATTCATACAACCAAGCATACAATATCTGATACAACCATATGGTCGAACGGACCTCGGCAATATACTTAACGCAACCCTGTCTCTGGGAATAGCGTTTTGATGCCCCACAACTCAGTTCTGTGGTGGGTTCAAGGAGGTTGACGGCTTGCACCGGTACTGACAATGTCAAGAATAGTCAAGGAAGCAACAAAGTGCTTGCCATCAAGGCATCTGGCCAACAGATTGATGCTAAGGACATTCATTGTGATTTCCTCAACCACAAAATGAAGACTCAAAAAATGGTGAGCAAGGGCAGTGGCGATCATAAGTTCGGAGAAGTGATGTCCAAGCAATGGCTCATTGCTCTAGGAGCTTCAGTCGCGCTGGTGGCACCCACCGTGGCGGGTCCTGAGGCACAGGCTCAAATGGAAAAGACCCCTCTCGAGCCAATTGAAGCCTGTGGAGCAAAGGGGTGCAGCCTGAATTACGGCTCCAAGGCAACAATCGGCAAAGGCACGGCTAAGGCCTATGCATTTGTTGAGGACGGCCAAACGATTAAGGAGATCGGAGTGTTGCTGAGCAGTGGTGTGCTTAAGGGGCTACCCCAGAACTGCGGCTCTGAAAAACCATCACCTGGTGCAAAGTGGCTAATTTGTCAGGCGTCAAAAACCAACCCCATGGCGCAGATGAACGACACCATGGTGACGACGCTCGAGATGCCAAGAAACGTAGTCAATCTTGCCAATATTGAGCGCCTAGACATCAGCTGGCTTCCTTTGGGTCATGCACCCGAAAAAGTTTGGGACAAGCCCCAGTTCGATATCCATTTCCCATTCCGCAACCCAACAGGTGGTCAGGATAGCTCACTTTTCTACAAACCTGTTCCGCAAACACAACTTCCCACTGGCTACATGGTGCTGCCAGGTAGTGGATTCAATTGGGATACGGAGGCGTTGCAGGGTCACTCCCATGCCGCAGACCCGAAAAATTCACCCGAATTTGCAGGTGGTCCATTCCTAGCTAATTTTCTCTACATCACTTACGCTGGCAAGGCTATCGGATACGAAGTTTACGCAAGCACCCGCCTATTGAATAGCAAAGAGGCCTATAATCGCAGCCTGGAGATGCCCGAGTATTCACCAGGAACAAAAAATGTTCCTTCTAAGCTTCGCATTATTTATGTCCCGTCCATTGATTCCTATCGCATCTCTCTCTACGATTATAAAGAATTGCCCGCTGGCTATCAAGGCTCGGGCCACGGTCACGGCAGCACTGGTAAGTAGAGAGATATTTAAAAATGACTGTTCCTGACTGGACAAGAATTATAGAGCCCGACAACGCTCGACAAGCTCGAGAATTGGGGGCTAGGTTCGCCAAAAGTAATGATGCCGCATCGAGTGAAGCGGATTTCTGGAAACGCAACGATCTGGTTTATATTGGTGACATCCAATGGGCGCAGGCGGGATATGAAGGATATGAATATATTGCAGATATTGAGGCTCGAAGTTCTGGCGGCTTTCATTACATCTACGGGTTTGTTGCGCTGACAGGACAAGCCCAGGTTGCGCAGACGCTGGTTTGCGAAGTGCGTAATCATGCTACAGAGCCCCTTTCATTTGAGATGCACATTGCCGGTGAATGGCAGCCAGGCCCACTACGTGCCTGGCTTGACTCACTACGGCCAGATGTACAAATGATCGCAAGCGAGCGCTATCAAAACTTGATTAGGTGGGTGCGATCAACTATTTAGAATTGATAGGCAGGATGGGTAGGGCCCATGAGTTTATATATGCATATCTCAAATACCAGTCCGTTTTTGATTCGATAGATAACAACCTCGGTTGCCAATGGTGAGTGGTCAGAGTTCAAGGCGACTAATTCCCCCCAAACTTCTCCATCCTCATTAGTGTCACCATGGCTGATAGTCCTCAGCAGTCGATAGGATATGCCTCGGGCCCATAATTGACGCATTCTTGTCAGAAAGGGCTCGGCAGAATCCACGTCAATTTCGGGCTCAGACGGGTGAACAGTCAATAGATCTTCCGCAAAAACACTTGCCATTGCAAGTTGATCACGCCCATTAAATGCATTAACATAACGATGCAGAGGCGTTTCAACCTGAGCGGAGGTCGAAAGATCAATGAGCTGGTCCTTATGGTTTGGGTCCATTTGACTGGCATTTCAGAAACCATTATCGTTGATCGGAGCACTTTTGAGAGCCCAGCGCCTTGTTGTGATTGAACTCACAATGTTGTGGCCAAATGTCGCGAGAGCTGCTAGGTTGAATTGATTTAACCGAATTCCCTGTGGCAATCGTCAAAGTTGTGTTTCATTCCGGCAGTGGCAACACCAGGGCCCTTGCCGATGCGGTTCAGAAAGGTGCGGCAGGCAATGCCGAGTGCGAACTAATGGAAATCAAAGGTGAACAAATTATAGAAGGACGCTTTCAGGATGATGCTTTCCTTGCCAGGCTTGATCAAGCGGATGCAATAATATTTGGATCACCCACATACATGGGGATGGTTAGTGGTCAGATGAAATGCTTTCTAGATGCAACTAGCAGCCGATGGATGTCAGGCAGTTGGAATTCCAAACTTGCTGCTGGGTTTACAACAAGCCTTGGACTCAGCGGAGATAAGCAGTCTACTCTTAGCTATTTAGTAACTGTTGCCTGCCAGCACGGTATGATCTGGGTAAGTAGCGATTCTCCAAACAGTCTGTTCAGCGGTGATGCCATGGATACGGCGACAAATCGACTAAGCAGTTCAACAGGTGTGATGAGCCAGGTTAACTTCGGACCTGATTTCAAGCCCACATGCGGTGATCTCAAAACAGGTGAATTGCTAGGGGCAAGAGTCGCGATGCTGGCAACAAAACTCAAAGCCTGATCTTTGCAATATGGAGTCAAAAGGAGGTCTTATGAAAGACCTCCTGGGCAATGAGCGCCAAGAAATCAGCCTTTTAGCTGCTCAACGAGTGTGTATTGATCCCAGACATTCCACAACTCAGCAATTTTGCTGCCTTCGATGCGGAAGATCGTGATGCCGTTGACATCAATTTTGTTCCCTGTAGGAGGCATTCCATAGAAATTACCAGTTTGGGTGCCAGTGCAACTCCAGCGACATATAACACGATCACCCTGTACAAGCGTTTCCTTAACGTCGTAAAAGGCATCTGGAATTCCTTCAAGGAAGCCGCCAATAAAACCTTTAGCCGCTTCTGCACCTACGATGTCATGCGAGTTCACATGACCAACGTAAGAGTCTGTGAGAATTTCATCAAGCAAGGAGATTTTCTTATCGTTGTATACTGAATAAAAAAGCAAAGCAGCATCAACTGTCGAGGGTGCCATGGTGATAATTTATATTTGAATGAGGGAGGAAATAACTCTGCAAGAGTTTAGGAACTGATGATATCTGTTCATGTCGACAATTGATAACTGGCACTTAACCTCTGATGCGAGATCAAGACAGAATTGCCGGCAATGCATGCAGAAGCTAGATGGCCTCAAGAATCAGGCT
>JBIPLV010000182.1:0-3288 GCA_044369475.1 Cyanobium sp.
AGCGGGCCCATCGGTTGGGCCTCGGGGGGCAGCGCCATGCGGCTGAGCACTACGGGCCGGTGGCGGTGGTTGCGGCCTGGGAATCCCTGGCCCAGGAGCTCACGCGGCCACCGAGGCCACTCCCCGTGAGCACGCCGTGGTGGCACGAGCAGCGCTGGCTGCGGCAGCTCTGGGGCAGTCTGCTGGCGTTGCCGGGCTGGCCCAGTTGGCCTGCGTTGAAGACGCGATTCAAGCGCCTGCTGCAGGGGGGAGGTCAGCTCAATCCGTATGGGATTGGGGTGATAGCAGCTCTGTTCGCCCTGGTGGTGTGGACGTTGCTGGTGTTCGGAAAATATGGGGGCAATCCCAGCGGCCTGATGCGCCTGGGCCAGGCCTATCCGCCGCTACCTGCACTGCAACACCAGCCCCTGCTGCGCTTGGCCGGTAAGCGCGGTAACGACGGCCAGCAATTTCTGGCCCTGGCGCTTGATCCCCTGCAGCGCGACTCCGCTTCAGCGGAGGCGATTGACAACCCGATCTACCGGGGCAAGCGAATGCTCTACCCCCTGCTGGCCTGGCTGCTTGGGCTGGGCCAGCCCGCCGCGATCCTCTGGAGCCTCAGCCTGATCAATGTGGCCTGCATCGGCTTGGCGGCGGGTCTGGTGGCCTGCTGGTCCCAGGCGGAACAGCTGGATGTGCGCTGGGGTTTGGCTGTGTTGGCCCTGCCGGGCTATTGGATCACCCTGAGCCTCAGCACCGCTGATCTGCTCGCCACCACCTTGCTGCTGGCCACCGCAGTTGCGTGGAGGGCTGCAAAGCCGGGCCGTGTTGCGGTCAGCCTCGCGGCAGCTTTGCTCAGCCGCGAAACCGAGTTGCTGGCCTGGGGCGCCACGGTGCTCGCCGCGCTGTGGCAGCGCCGCTGGCTTTGGCTGGTGCCCGTGGCCTTGGCGCCGCTGCCGTTGCTGGGCCTGGGGGGCTGGCTGCAGCACAGGTTCGCCGCCACCGCCGATGGTTATCTGGCCACCCTGCATTTCGGCTGGCCCGGCCTGGGCATCGGCCGCAAGTTGGCCCAGCTGTTCGGTCTGCTTCAGCTGCCGGGACCGCTGCCCTCGCCCCTGGAATGGGGCTTTGATGCCCTGACGCTCAGCTTCTGGCTGGCCAGCCTGGCGCTGCTGCTGGCGACCGCTTGGCGCGGCTGGGGCGGCCCGTGGCTGCGGCTGACGGCTGCGGTTTACCTGCTGCCGGCCTTATGCACCAGCACCCAGATCCTGGCCCGCTTTCCTGATTACACCCGCGTCTGGATTGATCTGAGCTCCCTGACCCTGCTGGCCCTGTTGAGCCGGCGTGGGCCGTTGCTGCGTTGGTGGTTGGCGGGGGCGGGCCTGCTGAGCCTGGGCTACGGCTTCGGCTATGGAGCGCTGGCATGAGCCTCAGCTCAGCGCTGTCCCTGCCTCTACGCCAATCGCGGCTCTGGGCCCTGGGCCGCTCCGCGAAAACGCGGCTGAAGCTGTGGAACGCCGAGCTCGATCGGCTGCGCTATCCCGATTACTACCGCAGCCGGCTCAGCCCCGAGGAGGCGAACCTGCTCCTCTACAACCGGCTGCGACGGGGCGAACCGATCCTGGCGGGCAAGTTGGGATCGGTGGAGTCGCGCTTACTGGGGGAGCACCGCTTCCGGGGCCGTTTTAGCTCCCGCTGCCGCCTGCAGGCCCATCAAAACGCGGGCCTGTTCCCCAGCGATCCCGCGAGCCTGGCCGCGGCGGCCAAGGAACTGTGGTCGGCACTGCACAGCCTGGAGCTGCTCGGCTGCTGGCCGGTGGAGTATCAAGCCCGGCTGTTGATGCAGTTGCCGCAGCTACCCCAGCGCTGTGAGATGCCGGACCTGGAGCCGTTCTTCTACCCCCTGCCCTGGACTCAGGCACTGGCGGGGTTGCGGGTGCTGGTCTTGCATCCGTTCCAGCGCTCTTTGCAGCAGCAATGGGCGCGCCGGCAGGAGCTGTTTCCGGATCGCCCCGTGCTGCCGGTCTTTGAGCCTTTGTTTGTGGCCACACCGATGACGGTGGCGGGTGCAGAGCATGGCTACGGCAGCTGGATGCAGGCTCTGGAGCAGCTCTGGGCCCAGGTGGAGCCGCTGGATTACGACGTGGCTCTGCTGGGCTGCGGCGCCTACAGCCTGCCGATCGCTGCTCGCATCCGCCGCCAAGGCCGGAGCGCCATTCACCTCGGCGGATCGCTGCAGTTGCTGTTCGGCGTGTTTGGGCGCCGCTGGGAGCGCTTCGACACGCAGCGCTCGCTGCTCAATCCAGCCTGGATCCGCCCCTTGCCCGAGGATCGGCCGGCCAGCTATCAGGCGGTGGAGGAGGGTTGTTACTGGTGAGCACTGTGCCCGCTGCTTCTGCCTGGATGGATCTTGAGCAGCGCTGGGAGGCCCTGCTGCAGAGCGGCCGGCCGCTGTTGATCGCCACGGTGCAAACCCGAGATCTGGCTAATTCCTGGCTGTTTCACTGGCGCCATCGCCTGATCCGGGCCCTGGCGCCAGCCCCGGTGCTGCTGTTGCAGCTGGATTTCGACGCTGCTCTGCAGGTGCAGCAGGCGCAGGGCTCAACAGCGCCCGAAGGGCGCCTCACCGTGCATGGGGTGATGCTGGAGCAGTTGCAGCGTTTGTTGCCCCGCGATGCGCTCTGCTTGCTGATTGATCTCGATGCCTTCCCGCTGAGCCGCCGCGCCGTCCAGCTCAGCTTCGTGTTGGCCGATCGTGATGGGGTTTGCGGCAACGCCCAGCGCACCAATTGCATCAGCAACGGCGAGCACCTGTTCATCGGTCCTTCCTATTGCTGTTTCTCGCAGCGGTTGCTTGAGCCCTTGGGCGATCTGGCCTGGCGCATCAACGACCGCTCCGATGTGGGCGAAGAGATCTGCTGGCGGCTGCCGGTTCCCATGGAGCAAAACCTGTTTCGACCGCTGCACACCCGCTTCGCGCCGATCTGGCCGCTGGAGGGGAGCGCACCGGTGTACGGCGTGGGCACCACCTTTGGCTGCGAGGGCATCCCTGTCAGCTATCACCATTTCTTCGCCCGCAACCTCACCAGCCGCCTGCACTTTTGCCTGATCAGCTTTCTGAGCTACCTGCGGGCCAGGGGGGCGCAGGTAGGCCCGGCTCGCCGTGGCTGGCGGCCGCGGCTGCGCCAGATCAAGGCGGAGCTGGTGTTCGGGCTGCGCTACCTGCGCGGCAACCCGTTCTGAGCGGATGCTGCAGATCCAGGCCTATCTCATTCACAACGCTGATCCGGCCCGTCAGGCCCAGCGGCA
>JBIPLV010000183.1:0-3281 GCA_044369475.1 Cyanobium sp.
TGGTCGTTTTTGTTGTAGTAGAGGAAGAGCAGCTGGTCCAGCGTCTTGGTCATGTGATAGACGCTGCCCGGGCTGGCCGGGTGCAGGATCTCCTCCTCGAAGCGCGAGCCATCGGGCTGGGGCACCTCCACCTTGAGGTAGCCCTCGGGGATGGTGGCACCGCGGTGGGAGCCATAGCCGTACACGCCCATCGTGCCCAGGTGCACGATGTGAATGTCGAGGCCGCTCTCCACAATGGCGGCCAGCAGGTTGTGGGTGCCGTTGACGTTGTTGTCGACGGTGTAGCGCTTGGTGGCGCTGCTCTTCATCGAGTAGGGCGCGGCCCGCTGCTCGGCGAAGTGCACGACTGCATCAGGACGCTCCGCCAGCAGCAGATCCACCAGCCGCTGGTACTCATGGGCCAGGTCGAGGTGCACGAAGCGCATCGGCTTGCCGCCCACCTGCTCCCAAGCTCTGAGGCGGTCGCCCATGGTGGCGATTGGGGTGAGCGAGTCGACCTCCAGGTCGACGTCGATCTTGCGGCGGCTGAGGTTGTCGATGATCACCACCTCGTGGCCCGCATCGGCCAGGTTCACCGCGCAGGGCCATCCACAGAAGCCGTCGCCACCGAGAACGAAGACCTTCATCCCAACCCCCATTCCGACCTCATTCCGAAAAACCCCAGACCCCTGCAGGACGAGCGGATGCTCTGCCTCGCAAGCTACTACAGGCGTTCGGCAGAGAGCTCAGCTGATCTGGGCGGCTAGCAGCACCAGCGCTCCCACCAGCACCGCGCCGCCGATCAGCAGCACCCGGGAGCTGGCTGTGTTGGCTTCGCCTTGCGCCATCACCACCATCCGGGGTTCGCGGGCGAAGGCGTTGAGCCTGCCGCCGTCTTCTTTGGTCACTTGCATCGGGGAGGGAGGGGAAGGACGATCAAGCTATGGATGCCGTCTGGCGCTGCCCAGCGCCTGGCACCGTTCGTCACAGAGCAGCCCGTCACAGAGCACCCACCCGACCGGCGCTGGGGGAACTGGCGCTGGCCTGGCCCCGGACTGGCAGCCGGCCGGCGTGGAAGGCGGTGCGGCCGGCTTCGGCAGCCAGGGCCATGGCGCGGGCCATGGTTGGGGGATCGCCCGCGAGGGCGATGGCGCTGTTGATCAGCAGGGCGTCGGCCCCCATTTCCATCGCTTGGGCGGCCTCACTGGGCACACCGATGCCCGCGTCCACCACCACCGGCACCGAGGCGTTTTCGATGATCAGGGCGATGTTGGCGGCGTTGCGGATCCCCTGGCCAGAGCCGATCGGTGAGCCCAATGGCATCACCGTGGCGCAGCCTGCCTCCTCCAGCCGCTTGGCGAGCAGCGGATCGGCATTGATGTAAGGCAGCACGGTGAAGCCCTCCTTCACCAGTTGCTCGGCCGCCTCCAGGGTGCCGAAGGGGTCGGGCAGCAGGTGTTTGCTGTCGGGGATCACCTCCAGCTTCACAAAGCTGTTGTCCTCCTGGCCCGCCAGCTTGGCCAGTTCTCGCCCCAGGCGGGCCACCCGGATCGCTTCCTCGGCGGTGGCGCAGCCGGCGGTGTTGGGCAGCATCCAGATCCGCGTCCAGTCGATGGCCTCCATCAGGCCTTGATGGCCGGCAGCCTGGCTTTGCACACGCCGCACGGCCACGGTGACGATCTCGCAGGCGCTGGCGGCCAGGCTGGCCTGCATGGCCTGCAGGCTGGGGTACTTGCCGGTGCCGGTCATCAGGCGGCTGTGGAAGCGGCGACCGCCGATCACGAGCGGATCGCTGGAGGGAACGGGGGTGACCACGGAGCAGGCCCAGATCTCGGCAACGGTCCTAGCCTCCCATCAGTTGGTAACCCCCTGTCGTGTCCATCTCCGTTCTTCGGGCTGCTTGGCCGTTGGCTGTTCTGCCCCTGGCTGTTCTGCCCCTGCTGGCAGCTCCTGCGATGGCCGCCACCCCCCTGGCTAGCGACGCATTTGTGCCGTTTACCCCTCCTGCAGGGTCGAGTTTGGGTGGGGAGTCGCTCAGCGGCCTCGGTGGCGCCGAGACCTTCGATCCCGTTGCCCGGGCCCAACTGCTGGCGCGGGAGATGCCGCTCAATTGGAGCGGGCGCTATCAGTCGTTTGGCCAGTCCCAAGCCGTCAATGCCGAGCTGCGCTTGGCCAGTGTCACGCCGATGGGCCAGATGATCGACCTGCGCGGCGAGCTCACGCTGGGTGGGGTCACCACGCCAGTGCAGGGAAATCTCAATGCGGAGTCGGATCAGCTTGATTTGCTGATGCTCTGTCAGTGCGAGGTGGCAGGTCTCGAGCCCGGTGGGGTGTTCACAGGCTTGCAGGGGCTGCAGCTGTCCGGTTGGCAGGCGCCTCGGCTCACCAACCCTGGCGGCCGTTTGGATCTGCGCCCGGTGAGCTCCAGCAGCGCAGCCAAGATGGGCAGTGCCTCCGGTGCAGCAGTGCGCGGTCTCTGGTAGGACCTCTGGCCCGACCCCTGGGATTCCCGAGCGCAGGCTGCTGGCTGGTTCAGGCAGCCTGGTTGAGGCCCGCCTTGCGCTCGAGCAGCTTCAAGCGTTTGCGGGCGGTTTTGTTGCCGGCATCCAGGGCGATCACCTGCTCGTAGGCGGCCCGGGCGTCTTCCAGCTTCAGTTGCTTTTCGAGGGCGTACGCCAGGTTGTTGAGCGCCACCGGATAGGCGGGCTTGGCCTCCAGGGCTAGGCGGTAGTGGCGAATGGCGCCCTTGTAGTTGTTTTGAGCAGCCAGCGCAAAACCCAGGGCGTTTTGGATGACGGCCTGGGCTTCGGGGGGTTCTTTGGCCGCCTCGGCTTTTTTCAGAGCCTGCTTGAGTGACTCGGCGGCCTGGCCGTAGAGCCGCTTGCGCAGTTGGACGGAGCCGAGTTCGTACAGCGTTGCTGCATCGGAAGGCTTGGCGGCATCTTTTTGCTCCAGCTTGGCGAGGGTGACCTCATCGGCCCGCACGCGCCAAATCTGACGGGCCACCACCACAGCGGCGACCCCGAGGAGAACAATCAGCCCAATCAGGTAGGCCTGCGGCAGGAGGGCGTCCAAGGAGACCTACGGGGAAAACTCAGTTGTTGGCGGCACCCACCACGCTGGTGAAGCTGGCCGGATCCACCACGGCGAGCTGGGCCAACATCTTGCGGTTGATGCGCACGTCAGCCTTCTTCAGGCCGCCCATCAGGCGGCTGTAGCTGAGACCATTGAGGCGGGCAGCGGCATTGATGCGGGCAATCCACAGACGGCGGAAGTCGCGCTTGCGGCGGCGGCGGTCGCGG